>NZ_JBMPOW010000003.1:0-351532 GCF_049340205.1 Undibacterium sp. Ji49W
ATTATATTCACTACTATAATCACGACCGGATCAAGGTCAAACTAAAAGGACTGAGTCCTGTGCAATACAGAAATCAGTCCTTGGCTACTTAGATAATTAACGTCCAACTTAATGGGGTCACTTCAGACATGGAGCTGTTTTTGTTTGTGTGTTCCAGACTTTTTCTAAAATTCTTCCCAATCTGTATTTGCACCAGCGGTCGGTTTTTCTACTGCGGATTGCTTCATTGCCGGTTTGACTGATGCTGGAGATTTGTCTGGCGTCTTGCCTAACTTTAACGGCGCGCGGGCCGCTTTGCTGGCAGTGAGCGGCTTGCTGAGTGCGGCCGGTGCAGGAGTTTTTTGTGCGACATCCAGCTTAAATACGCTGACTGCTTGCGCCAGTGCGCCGGCCTGTTCCTGCATGCTTTCGGCCGCAGCCGATGCCTGTTCCACCAGCGCGGCGTTTTGCGTCGTCATTTCATCCATGTGTGAAATGGCGAGGTTGACCTGTTCTATGCCCGCACTTTGTTCCTGGCTGGCGGCAGTGATTTCACTCATGATGTCGGCCACATGCTTGATCGAGGTCACAATTTCATCCATGGTCATGCCGGCTTCATCGACCAGTTTGTTGCCGAGGTTGACCTTTTCTACAGAATCGTCAATCAGGGTTTTGATCTCTTTGGCGGCGCTGGCGCTACGCTGTGCCAGGTTCCTGACTTCGGCGGCCACAACGGCAAAGCCGCGTCCCTGTTCACCGGCACGTGCTGCTTCGACAGCGGCATTCAGGGCCAGGATATTGGTCTGGAAGGCAATGCTGTCTATCACACCGATAATATCGACAATCTTGCCCGAACTATCCTTGATCGAACCCATGGTGTTGACCACCTGACCAACAATATGGCCGCCCTTGGTGGCGACTTCAGACGCCGATATCGCCAGTTGATTGGCTTGACGGGCATTGTCGGCATTTTGTTTGACGGTCGATGTCAGTTCTTCCATCGATGACGCCGTTTCTTCCAGCGAACTGGCCTGTGATTCGGTGCGGCCCGACAGGTCGGCATTGCCGGAGGCGATTTCGCTGGAGGCGGTAGAGATCATTTCGGTACTGCTATGTACCTGGCTGATGGTCATCACCAGGCTATTGTTCATGTCGGCCAGTGCACTCAGCAATTGACCGGTTTCATCGCGGGAACGGACTTCTATCTTGCCGGTCAGGTCACCATTGGCGACCCGGGTTGCAACTTTGACGGCTGCATCCAGCGGTCCGGTAATTGAACGTGCAATCCAGGTGGCAACGGCGGCGCTGAGGATGAGGGCGATGATACCAAGGACGACCATCAGGTTGCGCGAGAACATGATGATGTTCTTGATTTCTTCACCGTTCGCTGCCATGTCGGATTTTTTGATGTCGCTCAGGGTCTGGATGTCGGTCAGCGATTGCTTCAGGGCAGGGAAGGTGATCTTGCCCATCATTGCCACGGCTTCGTCTTTTTGATCCAGTTCTATCAAGTCCCCGGTCTTGCTGAAGGCGGTGACGAACGCTGCATTGGAAGCCACCAGTTTGTCAACGGCATCTTTCTCTTTTGGGGTTTGTGCCAGCTTCTTGAGGGTGTCCAGCAAGGACGTGATTTTCTTTTTATTGGCATCGATGGCGCCATATTGCTGAGTGCGTGCGTTTTGATCTGGTGTGATGAACAATTCCAGCGTGCGGCTACCGTTTTCCTGGATGATGGCAGAAATGTCCAGCGCGCTGGTGAAGCCAACGGCATCGTTTTCCAGTATCTGCTTATTGCGCGTAGCAATTTCATTAAGCCGCACAACGCTGATACTGACCATTAGCAGCATGGTCAGCAGGGTAAGGCCAAAACCAAAACTGAGGCGTACCCTGATCTTGAGATTGCTGAAGTTCATGATAGTGATTCCTATATAAAACAATGAGTTAGGAAGCTACAAAGCAATTTTGCCGTCTGCTCACAGTGCTTTATCCGCTTGTAGGGAATTGAATTGCACTGAAGATAGCGTATCGAGCATACCAAAATTGGCCTGTAGCGCTAGCTAAATGTGTGATTAGTCGTACGGCATGTCGGTTTCCTGACAGTTTCCGGTTTTTGATCATGTAAAATCAGGAATATGATGATAAAAACAGAGGATTTATGAAGCTTGCAACACTTAAGGATGGTTCCCGCGATGGTCAGTTGCTGGTCGTGTCCCGTGATTTGAAGACGGCCTGTATTGCCGATGGTATGGCACCGACCTTGCAACGCGCGCTGGACGACTGGAATTTCATGGCTCCCCAGCTGGATGAATTGTATGCAAGGCTAAATGCCGGGCGGGCGGCCAACAGCTTTGATTTTGATGCCAGCAAGTGCATGGCGCCGTTGCCGCGGGCTTTTCAATGGGCAGATGGCTCTTCCTATGTCAATCATGTAGAACTGGTACGCAAGGCCAGAAATGCCGACATGCCCGACAGCTTCTGGCATGACCCGCTGATGTACCAAGGTGGCAGTGATGATTTTATTGGGCCGCAGGATGATATCGTCATGGCGTCGGAAGAATGGGGTATCGATTTCGAAAGTGAAATCGCGGTGATCACCGGTGATGTACCCATGGGTGTCAAGGTGCAGAACGCTGCTGAACATATACGCCTGCTGATGCTGGTCAACGATGTGTCGCTGCGCAATCTGATACCGGCTGAACTGGCCAAAGGTTTTGGCTTTTTTCAGTCCAAGCCAGCTTCCAGTTTTTCCCCGGTAGCGGTGACGCCGGATGAGCTGGGTGATGCCTGGAAAGACGGTAAAGTACATTTGCCCTTGCGTTCCAGCCTGAATAATATGCTGGTTGGACAGCCGAATGCAGGCGTGGACATGGTGTTTTCTTTCCCACAGCTGATTACCCATTTGTGCAAGACCAGAAATGCCCGTGCCGGCACCATCGTCGGTTCGGGTACAGTATCCAATAAGGATGCAGCCAAGGGCTATAGCTGCATCGCAGAAAAACGTGCGCTGGAAATGATCGCCGTTGGCGAGCCAGTTACGCCGTATATGAAGTTTGGTGATAGCATCAAGATAGAGATGCTGGATAAAAATGGCAAATCGATTTTCGGTGCGATAGAACAAAGCGTGGTTGAGCAACACGGCTGACCTGTTATTCCTCTGCCTGACAGCCAGAAAATGCCAATCCCTCTTTTTTAGTGGAGTAGTGTATGTTGCCTGTTTTTTCCTGCACCTTGCGTGCTGCCGTGTTGGCTGCCGTAAGCCTGGTCAGCCTGTCCGCTGCGGCCCAGATCAAGGTGGGTGTCAATCTGTCGACGACAGGCCCGGCGGCGGCCATCGGTTCTTCGTCCAAAAACGCCATCCTGCTGTGGCCAAAAGAAATCGCAGGCAAGAAGGTCGAATACATTTTGCTGGATGATGCCACCGACCCGGGCAATGCAGTCAAGAATGTCAGGAAGCTGATCGCGGAAGAAAAAGTCGATATCATCATCGGCCCCAATACCACACCGAACGCCCTGGCCTTGCTGGATGTGGTGGCAGAAAACGAGACGCCTATGCTTACGCTCGCCGCCTCTGCCAGCATTGTTGAACCTATGGATGTCAGGCGAGCCTGGGTGTTCAAGATGCCGCAAAACGATACCCATATGACGACCATCCTGACCCAGCATATGGCGGATCATGGCATCAAGACCGTCGCCTTTATCGGTTTTGCCGATGCCTATGGTGAAGGCTGGTGGCGTGAATTTTCCAAACTGGCTGAACTGCGCCATATCAAGATCGTGGCGAATGAACGCTTTGCCAGGACAGATACCAGTGTCACCGGCCAGGTATTGAAGATGATGTCTGCCAAACCGGATGCGGTGTTGATTGCAGGCTCAGGCACACCAGCGGTGTTGCCGCAAAGGACGCTGATAGAGCGTGGTTATAAGTCACAGATTTATCAGACCCACGGCATCGCCAGCCTGGAATTTTTGAAACTGGGCGGCAAGGATGTCGAAGGTACGCTGTTTCCTACCGGCCCGGCAGTGGTGGCCCGTCAATTACCGGAAAAAAATCCGGTCAGAAAAGTCTCTGTCGATTTCGCCCAGAAGTATGAAACTGCTTATGGACCGGGCACTGTAACCCAGTTTGCCGGTGATGCCTGGGGTGCCTACATGCTGATGGCGAATGCGATTCCCGTCGCATTGAAGGTCGCACAGCCTGGTACCAAAGCTTTCCGGCAGGCTTTGCGTAATGCGCTCGAAAATACCAAAGAGCTGGTGGTGCCGCAGGGTGTCATCACGATGAGTCCGACTGACCATGTGGGCCTGGACCAGCGCTCACGCGTCATGGGCAAGATCCAGGCGGGCAAGTTTGTGTATGCCTATGGTGGTTAAGCTGCCTGCGTCCTATTATTGCCGTCCCATCTGGAAGAAGACATTCTTGGCACCCGCCGGACCGACCGCAAAGCCCAGATAAATCGGGCCGATGAAGCTGTTGAACCCGGCAAACAGACTGGCGCTCTTGCGTAGTGAGGCAGTGGAGATTTCACTGCGCTTGTTCCAGACATTGCCAACTTCCAGTGAAGTGCCAAGGAACAGGCTTTGCCCCGCGAGGTCAAATTTGACGGCGCGCAGCAAGTACGTCAGGCTGCCATACAGCATGTAGTTGCCGGTGAACTGATCTGGCTGATAGGCTGACAATTGCTGGAAACCACCCAGGGTAGAACCGATGCCGCGTATTTCGGTATCACTCTGGAATAAACCTGCACCATTCAGCTTCAGGTTGATGCTGTGGTTGTTCCAGCTATTTGCCCAGGTCGTATTCATGCTCAGTTCCTGGTAATTATTGTGTGACCGGTCCGTACCCAAAAAAACATTGCTGTCGAACTTGTATCCATAGCGCGGGAAGCTGGCATCGCTGAGCTGGTCAATCACCAGTGCCGCCTTCACGCCCAATTGATGCAGGTCGGCGCTGGGCAGGGGGTCTGTGCCCAGACTGCCATCCGGGTTCAGATACAGAAAACCACCTATTTTCGGGCGCACACGATAACTGTTGAAGTTCAGGCCCAGCTTGGCTTCACCCAGTATGCCCTGATCACCCAGCCGCATGCCCAGATCTAGTCCTATCTTGTCGCTGCGGAAGTTGTATTCGGCGACACGGGTATTGCCGCTATATAGATTCCTGGTGTTCTGACCGACTTCTGCAAAAGGCGACAGATACATGCCCTCGCGTTCAAACAGGGGCTGACGCAGTTCGGTATGCAGCTTGAGACTGTTGCCAAACTCCAGATCATTGCGCCATTCCAGCCCACCTTCAGTCAGCCAGGGGCGGCGATGGCCAACCTGCAGTTTGAAGCCGCCCGTACCTTCAAAACCGCTGGACAGTGCCAGTCCAAAGCGCAGGAAATGCGGTCCCCAGTTGCGACCGTTGGCATTCACACGGATTCCGTACTCGCCGTCGCGTTCCACCAGATCATGGCTGATGCTGTCAAAGTCACGCGCACTGTTGAGTATGGACAGTTTGCGGTTGACATCTTCAGCCTTGTACTCGGTGCCAAGGTGTATGTTCAACTGGCGTCGTATATCGCTTTCAGGTACGGCGCCATTGGTGGCAATATCGACGAACTGGATATCGATCTTCGGCAATTGCGGGTTCAGGCGTATCTGGTGGCGTATTGCATACACCTGTGGTGACAGACTATAGGCCTGCAGCCTTGATTCCAGCTCGCGTGTGATTTTTTCGCCGATGACCACGGCTTCTTTGGACCGGCCAAAATCCATAAAACTGATATTGCCCAGATTGGGTTCTATCAAAATATCATTCGCGTTCAGCAAGGCTTTCTGGGCTTCGACATTCTGCTCAGTGAGAATGTTGACCATCTGCTGACTGACATTGAACAGTGTCAGTAATTGATCCCGGGGCAATAGCGGTGTGCCGATGTTGACGGCAATCACGATGTCGGCCCCCATCTTGCGGGCAATATCCACGGGCAGGTTCCTGACCAGGCCACCATCTGACAACAGGCGGCCATCAATTTCTATGGGAGCGAAAACGCCGGGTGCGGCCATGCTTGCGCGTATGGCTTTGTGCAGTGGCCCTTTGCTGAAGATCACCATTTTTCCGGTTTCCATATCCGTGGCAACCGTACGGAAGGGGATGGGAAGGCGGTCAAAATCGATGTCTGGTTGCAGATGGGCAGTCCAGTTCTGCAATAATTCCTGAAACTGGGATGCCTGTACCACACCGGCTGGCAGGCGCACGCCATTCGCGCTCAGACCCAGAGTTGCCCCCAGCGGATATTGTTCATCTTCCTCGCGCACAGATTGCGGCAGCAGGCGTCTTTCTACACGGTCCAGGGCAATGTCATTGAGTTTCAGAGCATCCAGGCGGCTTTCGATTTCACTGGCTGAGAGGCCGGCAGCATACAGGCCACCGACCACCGCCCCCATGCTGGTGCCAGCGATACAGTCGATGGGAATACGCAATTCTTCCAGCACCTTCAGCACACCAACATGGGCAAAGCCACGCGCGCCGCCACCCGACAGGGCCAGACATATGCGGGGATTTCTTGGCTGTGGCGGCTGTACGGTCAGGCTTTCTGCATGGACATAATTTGATGTCAACAAGCAACTTGTGAAGCTCAAAATTAGCAGTAAAAGTGGTTTATACATGTCAGACAGTGTGGAAACATGGAATTCTGGGCTCAGGGTCTATATACTAATGGGTGCATATTAAATCATGTTAACCTATGTTTAATTGCATAAGAACCTATTTGTGATCTTACTGCGCGTACGTGATCGAGGCTCATGTGCTGCTCAAAATGCTCATGTACCAGAGTACATTCCGCTTTTTGCGCTGCGTTTTTGTTACCTTTAACCTCGCTGACGCACGCTCGCTACAGATCGCAAACAGGTTCTGCGAGATTTTTATCGTCCTTACCAAAAAACCTATGAACCTACATCAATTGCGTTTTGTACGTGAAGCTGTGAGACAGAATTTTAATCTGACTGAGGCAGCCAAGGCCTTGTTTACCTCGCAACCTGGTGTTTCCAAGGCAATTATTGAGCTGGAAGAGGAATTGGGGGTCGATATCTTTACCCGTCACGGCAAGCGTATTCGCGGCCTGACCGAGCCGGGCAGGGCGGTGCTGAAGTCGGTTGAACTGGTGATGCAGGAGATCGATGGGCTGAAACGCATAGGCAAGGAATTTGCTGCGCAAGACAGTGGCAGCTTCACCATTGCCACTACCCATACCCAGGCCCGATATGCCTTACCCAAGGTGGTGCAGGCTTTCATGCAGAAATACCCTAAGGTGCGTCTGTCGCTGTTGCAAGGTAATCCCAAGCAAATTGCCGAAATGGTCATGCGTGACCAGGCTGACCTGGCAATTGCCACCGAAGCCATTGCCGGTTTTGACGGCCTGATTTCCCTGCCTTGCTATCAATGGGAGCATGTCGTGGTGGTACCGGTCGAGCATCCCCTGCTGAAACTGAAAAATGTCACGCTGGAAGAAATTGCCAATTACTCGCTGATCACCTATGATTCCGCCTTTGCCGGACGGACCAAGATCGACCACGCTTTCCATATCCGCAACCTGAAGCCCGATATTTTGCTGGAAGCGATTGATGCCGACGTCATCAAAACCTATGTGGAACTGGGTATGGGCGTGGGTATTATTGCCGGTATGGCATTTGATGCCGAGCGTGACCGCAATCTGCGTGCCATTCCTGTCGGCCATCTGTTCGGCATGAATATTTCGCGTGTGGCCATCAAGCAGGGGGCGTATCTGCGTAGTTATATCTATACCTTTATTGAATTGCTGAACCCCACCCTGAACCGTAAAATGATAGACAATGTCATGCAGGGTAACAAGGATACCTACGATTTATGAGCATGCAGGCCCTGCATACCTGGCCAGCGGCAGAACGCAGCCAGGTGCGTGGCATCCTGACCGATATCGATGACACCTTGAGCACGCATGGCAAGCTGACTGTGGCCAGCCTGGATGCGCTGGACAGGGCCAAAACGGCAGGTTTAAGACGTATAGCAGTCACTGGCAGGCCGACATACTGGACACTGCCGTTATTGAAGTTATGTGATTTTGATGCCGTCATTGCCGAGAATGGTGCCAGCGCCTTCTGGCTGGACGGGCAGGGCCAACAGCAGGCACTGTATTATGCCGACGCTGCGACACGTCAGCAGCATCGGCAGCAACTGGAAGCCTTTGCCCATGTCATGCGCCGCCATTTTCCCGCTATCTTGCCGGCTGCAGATGCGCCGCAACGCATTGGCGACCTGGCTTTTGATATCGCCGAAAACATCCCGGCCATACCCATGACGCAATTGAATGAGGTTGTGGCCCTGATACATGAACATGGCCTGTATGTCACTACCAGCAGCATCCATGCGCATGCCTCTGTGCTGCCGTTTTCCAAGCAGAGCATGAGCCAGCGCTTATTGCATGAAGTGTATGGTGTAGACGATGCAGAAGCCTGTCGTACCCATGTGTTTATTGGCGATTCTGCGAATGATGCCAGCATGTTTGCCCATTACCCCCTGTCGGTTGGGGTCGCGAATGTGCGAAAATTCCTGGACCGGTTTGAAGCTCACCCGTGCTATGTCTGCAATGCTGAATATGGTGCCGGTTTTGTCGAGCTGATTGATTTTCTGTTGAAAGATAAAGATGAGTGAAAATACCATGCGCGATTACTATGCGCAAAGAGCGCAGACGCTGGAGAAGGTGTATCAGAAGCCTGAGCGCCAGCAAGACCTGCGCGAAATCGAAACCCGTGTGCAGGACGTGCTGCAAAACCAGCGCGTGCTGGAACTGGCTTGCGGAACCGGCTACTGGACCGAACGTTATGCCGCCCAGGCAATATCCGTCGCAGCAACCGATTACAACCAAAGCATGCTCGACCTGGCGCAGGCCAAATCGTATCCTGATGGCAAAGTGACATTTGCACTGGCTGATCTGTATGAATTGCCCGCCGCCACAGCAGACCAGTATTCAGCCTGCTTCGCCGGATTTTTCTGGTCGCATGTCAAACGGGAAGCGCAGACTGGCTTGCTGGCCCATTTGAGCAAAGTAGCAGGCAAGGGCACAACACTGGTGCTGATCGACAATAATTATGTCGAAGGCAGTAGTACCGTCATCGCCCGTACCGATCTGGAAGGAAATACTTTCCAGCTGCGCAAGCAGGAAGATGGTAGCCGTGTGGAAATTCTCAAGAATTTCCCGACAGATAGTGCCCTGCGCAAGAAATTTGGCCCTGCCGTGCGGGATATCCGCATCTTCAGAAATACCTATTACTGGATGCTGACCTGTATTTTGAAATGAGTTCTAGTATTGTTCCTCCAAGATCAGCTGTGCTACATTGCAAGTCGTTTAAATTTTTCAGGAGTAATTCATGGACTTGCAAGCATGCACAGAAGCGATACGCGCTAAAGTTGGTGATAACAGCGGTTTGAATGCGACGCTGAAATTTGATTGCGGTAGCGAAGGCGTGGTTTTTGTTGATGCCGTAGCGACACCGAATACCGTCAGCAATGAAAACCAGGAAGCCGCCTGCACCATCAGTATTTCACTGGAAAACCTGGCTGCGTTGCTGACCGGACAACTGAATCCGATGAACGGTTTCATGATGGGCAAACTGAAAGTATCTGGCGACATGGGTGTGGCCATGCGCTTGCAAACGGTGGTCTAAGATTTATTGACGCAGACTGCGTAAGAATAGCAGTTTCAACGATCTGCACTAGATCTGGACTATTAAAGCGGCATTTCACATTGGCGAGAGCGATGGGAAATGCCGTTTTCAATTTTATCCCGTAGAATTTCGATCTTTGTTCACACCAAAGACATTGCTCCTGGTGCCAATGCTGATGTGCCATCTGGATACAGGGCGTCGTAGCAGCGAGTGCAACTGGTGCAGAGTAAATGCGAACGCTTGACGAATTTGTAACGCAATATCAATTGCAGTTGCACCCCGCTGCAATGGGGGCAATGCTCACGCATACTGCCTGCCGAAGGTGCATCTTCGGATTGATAGCCTTCCTGTATCATGACTCCTTCTATGACATCTCTGGGATCTAATTGCACCAGGGTAAAATCAGGTGCACGTAAATTACGCCTTTCTGAGTAAATATCTTGTTGAACGGGTTTGCGGATAGCACTGGCTGTCATCATGGTTTGCTCCTGGTATGACTTTGTGCGCCAGTCCCCTGATGTATGCTTGGCATCATGCAAGGTGGTCGGGCGGACTTTCAATCTAGTAAAATTCAGACTCAAAAACAAGGTGGAAAACGACAAATATGACGTCGACCAAGAATGCATGGACGCTGAGCTTGCAGCCGCATGCCTGGACATGTGAAACCGATGAAGAAACCAGTCTGCTGGAAGCCGCGCTGCTGGCAGGCGTGCGCCTGCCCAATTCTTGCCGCAATGGTACTTGCCGTACCTGTTTGTGTCAGATGCTGTCTGGTGAGATCGCCTATCGCGTCGAATGGCCAGGGCTGAGCCTGGAAGAAAAGCAGGACGGATGGATATTACCCTGCGTTGCCCAGGCGCGTAGTGATGTGACCCTGGATGTGCCAGCCGCAGTGACTATTTTTGATTAGAACTCATCCCATCCCTATTGATGAAATGAGTTCTGGCTAATGCTTACAATAATGCTTACAAGATTTGTGCTTTCAGCGATGTCAGTGTTTTACCTTCAATCTGGTAAGCGGACAGGTGCTCTGGCACTTCACATTGCCATTTGAGTTCCCGCTCTATCTTTTGCCGCAAATGATCAGCCGCTGCCGGTTCACCGTGGGTAATGAACGTGCGCAGCGGGGGCTGCTTCAGGTGCTGTAGCCAACCCAACATCTCTTCATAGTCAGCGTGGGCGGATAGTCCGTCGATTTGCACGACTTTGGCGCGTATCCTCACATCCTGACCATGTATGCGCACGGTGGCAGCGCCATTGATCATGCTTTCCCCACGCGTGCCCCCGGCCTGATGGCCGCAGAACACAATGGCGTTGCGATCATCCGGTGCCATGTATTTCATATGATGCAATACACGTCCTCCCGTTGCCATGCCGCTGGCAGAAATAACGACTTTAGGCCAGCGTTCACTATTGATACGCTGCGACTCTTCTGGCGTGCGCGCATAAGTCGTCATGGCGATCATGCCTTCGATATCTTTGACGGATAATTTCAAACCATCAGCATGCTGGCTATAAATGCTGGTCGCACTTTCTGACATGGGGCTGTCAAGGTAAATCGGAAAATCGGCGATCTGTTTTTTCTTGCGCAACTGATATAGCAAGTACAGCAGTGTCTGCGCCCGTCCGACGGCGAAAGAGGGGATGAGGATTGATCCTCCATGTTGCACGGTGCTGTTGATGACATCGCGCAATGCATCTTCCGGCGCATTGCTGGCATGCAGGCGGTCACCGTAGGTTGATTCAACGATCAGGTAGTCGGTTTTTTCCGGAAATTCCGGTGCTTTCATGATGTAATCGCGCGGTCTGCCCACGTCGCCGGAAAACAGCAGGGTGCTGTGATCCATTTGAAGCGCAATACTGCAAGAACCGAGTATGTGACCATTCGGTATCCATCTTGCATGTACTTCATCGGCAATCCTGATGCGCGTATGGTCATCGACCATATGAAAATGTTTCAGGGCCTCGCTGACATCATCGCTGTCATAAAGTGGCAGCGCTTGCTGATGTTTGGATAAGTGATGGCGATTCAGGTAGGCGGCTTCTTCTTCAAATAAATGGGCTGAGTCGCGCAACAACAATTTACACAGCGCAAAGGTCGCCTTGGTGCAGTAAATTTTCCCCCGAAAGCCGCGTTTGACGACGACCGGCAGATAGCCGGAATGATCGAGATGAGCGTGCGTGAGGAGTATGGCGTCGATTTTTGCTGGATCGAATGGTGGATCTTCCCAATTGCGCAAGCGTAACTGCTTGTAGCCCTGGAATAATCCGCAGTCGACCATGATATTGCTATGTTCAGATGTCAGCAGATAGCGCGAGCCGGTTACCGTGTTTGCTGCTCCTAAAAAATGCAGTTTGAGCAAAATACACCTCCGCGTTGAGATTATGTTTGGTTACGTCTCTCTGTAGCGCCCTGTCAGCATCCGAGGCGTTGAGGTTTGGGATTGCTTTGCAACGTAGACAAAGAATCTGATTTTTGTGGATCAAAGAGTAACAGGCTGACATCAGGATTTGTTGCGCTAACTCAATACTGGCGACTGTCCTGCGCATATTGCAGGTAATTGGGGGGCAACGAAAAACCGGCGCCATATCTTGCCTGCAATTCGGCCGCCCTGACGGCGAACTGTGCTGGCCCGACATGATTGATGAATTGCACGGCACCACCGGTCCAGGCAGGGAAGCCGATGCCGAAGATAGAACCGATATTGGCATCCCGGCTTGATTCCAGCACGCCTTCATCCAGACAGTGCAGGGTTTCCAGGGCTTGCCGGTACAGGAAGCGGTCTTGCAGATCGGCGTAAGGTAACTTGATTTGTGGCTTGCCAAACAGCGCTCCCAGTTCTGGCCACAGGTATTTTTTGCTGCCATCAGTGGGATATTCATAGAAGCCGATACCGGCAGCCTTGCCGGCACGCTGATGCTGATCCAGCATGATGTCAATGATGGCGGAAGATGCCGGTGCTTGCCAGACCTTGCCCTCGGCTTCCATGTCGGCCCTGGTTTGCTGCGCGACATGGCGCGACAGGCTCAGCGAAACTTCATCCTGTACCGCCAGTGGCCCCACTGGCATGCCGACAGACAGGGCAGCATTTTCTATCAGTGCAGCAGGCAGGCCTTCTGCCAGCATGCTCAGACCTTCGTTGACAAAACTGGCAAACACACGGCTGGTGAAAAAGCCCCGGGCATCATTCACAACAATGGGTGTCTTGCCGATCTGTAGCGCGTAATCATAGGCCAGCGCCAGCGTTGCGGCATTGGTCTGCTTGCCTTTGATGATTTCGACCAGTTGCATTTTCTCAACCGGTGAAAAGAAATGCAGGCCGATAAACCGCTCTGGGTGGCGTATCGCCGTGGCCAGACCTGAGATAGGCAGGGTAGAGGTGTTGCTTGCCAGGACGCCGCTGTTGGTCAGCCAGGTTTCTGCTTCGCTGCTGACGCTGGCCTTCAGTTCGCGGTTTTCAAAGACGGCTTCGATGATCAGTTCGCAGCCAGCAAATTGACTGGCCTGATCAGTAGTCTGTATGCGTCCGAGTTGTGCTTGGGCCTGCTCTGCGGATAAGCCGCCCTGGCTGACTTTCTTGCCAAGTTTGTCGGCGATAGCTGCCTTGCCTTGCTGCGCCTTGTCGGCCGTCTGGTCTTTCAGCACCACCTGTATGCCACGTGCCGCACTGACAGAGGCAATGCCTGCACCCATCATGCCGGCACCAATGATGCCCAGTCGCTTGATTTTTGCTTTGGGTATATCTGGCGGACGGCTTTTGCCGCTGGCGATGTCCTGCATCTGAAAGAACAGAGTGCCTATCATATTCCTGGAAACCTGGCCGGTCACCAGGTGGGTGAAGTAACGTGCCTCTATTTTCAGTGCATTCTCCATGTCGACTTGTGCACCTTCCACCATGGCAGCAAGTATGGCTTCTGGCGCAGGATAATTGCCACGGGTTTTTTCGCGCAACATGGCCGGGGCCACCATGATCATGGGCACTAGTGCAGGGGAGTTGGGTGTGCCGCCCGGTATTTTATAAGCGGGGCCATCCCAGATTTGTTGGGTTTGCGGGTTGGCCAGTATCCATGCATGTGCCTGTTGCAGCATGTCTGCCTGGCTGCTGGCGAGAGCATGTACAAAACCGGCCTTCAGCGCACCTGCCGGGGAAACCTGTTTGCCTTCCAGCAGATATGGCATGGCTGCCTGCAAGCCCAGCATACGCACGCTGCGCACGACCCCGCCAGCACCGGGCAGCAAGCCCAGTGTCACTTCAGGGAAGCCGATTTTTGCCTTGGGATTGTCCAGCGCAATGCGGTAATGGCAGGCCAGTGCCAGTTCAAGGCCTCCGCCCAGCGCACTGCCATTGATGGCCGCTACCACAGGCTTGCCCAGTTTTTCAAGGCGGCGCAGTACGGCATGGTTTTGTTCAAGCATGGCAAAACAGGATGCCGCATCTTGTATGCGGATGAGTTCACGCAAATCGCCACCGGCAAAGAAACTGTCCTTGCCAGAACTGATGATAACGCCCGTGATCTGTTCTTTTTCTTCTTCCAGCCGTGTTACTGCGGACGCCAGTGATGCCCGGAAGGCGGCATTCATGGTGTTGACTGACAGATCAGCCATGTCGATCCAGAGCGTGACGATCTGATTCGCATCTTTGCTGTAATTGATCATGATGGTTGCTTTTTCAGGATGGTTAGAGGCGTTCTATGATGGTGGCAATGCCCATGCCGCCGCCAACACATAGCGTGATGAGTCCGCGCTTCAAGCGACGTGCCTCCAGTTCATCGATCAGATTCCCCAGCAACATACAACCAGTTGCTCCCAGAGGGTGGCCCAGGGCGATCGAACCGCCATTCACATTAACCTTTTCTTCCGGCACATGCAGATCTTTCATGAACTTCATGACGACGGCGGCAAAGGCTTCATTGACTTCGAACAAATCGATATCTTCTATGCGCAGGCCAGCTTTGGTCAGTGCTTTTAAGGTGGCAGGGCCGGGGCCCGTCAGCATGATGGTCGGGTCAGTGCCAGTGACAGCTGTGGCTACTATGCGTGCACGTGGTGGCAGACCCAGGCGTTTACCCATGCTCTCACTGCCTATCAGTGCCAGTGCTGCACCATCGACGATGCCGGAAGAATTGCCCGCCGTGTGTACATGCTGTATGCGTTGAACTTGCGGATATTTGCGTATGGCCACGCTGTCAAACCCCATCTTGCCCGGCATCTCGAAAGAAGGTTTCAGTGCTGCCAGTGCGGCCATGCTGGATTGCGGTTTGATGAATTCATCTTCCGCCAGAATCACCAGGCCATTCAGGTCACGCACCGGACGCAGCGATGTGAAGCGTCCTGCTGCTCTGGCAGTTGCGGCTTTTTGTTGCGAGCGCAAGGCAAAGGCATCCACATCATCACGACTGAAGCCCTCTAGCGTGGCGATCAGGTCGGCCCCTATGCCTTGCGGCAAAAAATCGGTTTGCAGGCTGGTCTGCGGGTCTGCCGCCAAGGCGCCGCCATCCGAGCCCATAGGCACGCGCGACATGGATTCGACACCACCTGCGACCACCAGGTCTTCCCAACCAGAACGTACTTTTTGTGCAGCCAGGTTAACTGCTTCCAGGCCCGACGCGCAAAAGCGGTTTAGCTGCACGCCGGCCACCTGCCAATCCCAGCCCGCAGCCAGGGCGGCGGTCTTGGCAATATCCGCACCCTGGTCACCGATGGGTGTTACGCAGCCAAGCACCACATCGTCGATCAGTGCCGTGTCCAGCGCCAGACGCTGCTGCATGTCCTGCATCAGTCCGGATAACAGGGATACGGGTTTGACGCTGTGCAGCGAACCATCCTTTTTTCCTTTGCCGCGTGGGGTACGCGGGGCATCAAAAAGATAGGCTTCAGTCATTTCATTCTCCGTTGTAGGTGGGACGTGTCCGGTTTTTCTTGGCATGAAGTGTAGGATGATACAATTATTAAATCAAATGCTTGATTAAATTAATTTTAAGACTATGAAGATGGAATTGATGCCGCACGGCAATTTTTATCAGCTTGTAAGCTCAGTGCGGTGCATTGATTCGTAGTACGCCGTTCAAGAAAATCTCACAGGACTGGATAACCATGACGCAAAACATTCTGGCTAAGCCTGAATTTCAAGACATGCTGAAAATTGTCATTGAAGAAAAAATCCCATTTTGTCATTTGCTGGGCATGAAGCTTGACAGTTTCGATCCCGATGCGCCGCAACTGGGCATAGACATGCGTGAGCAATTGCTGGGCAACTTTGCCCAGGGCATGTTGCATGGCGGTGTGATTGCTTCTGTGCTGGACAGCGTGGCAGGCTTTGCCATCCTGCTGAAAATGGCGCAATTAAGCCCGCAGGATGATGTGCCCGCGCAAATCAGGGAATTTGGCAAGATGAGTACCATAGACCTGCGCATCGATTATCTGCAACCGGGGCGCGGCAAACGCTTTGTTGCCACAGCCGAAGTCACCCGTCTGGGTAAGCGCGTCGCCAATGTATTGATGGATTTACGCAACGAAAAAGGCGAGCGCATCGCTACTGGTGCCGCAGCCTTCATGCTACATGGTCGCGCCTGATTGCCTTTCTGCGACATTCTTACTACGATGAAAGGAGCAGCCAGAATATAAAACACCAGTGGAGGTTGACATGAGCATACGTCTGGAAAAAGCCAATGGATTGGCGACCATGATATTCGACAATCCGGATAGCATGAATGTGATGGGCGTCAGCGAGATACGCAGCCTGAACCGGCTGACGGAAGATCTGGCAGACGACCACAGTATACGCGTCGTCATTATCCGTGCCGAAGGCAAGGTGTTTGGGGCAGGGGGCGATATTTCCAGTTTTCGCCCTGGCGATCCGGCTTCGCCAGAAACCATACGCGAAATTGGTGCTGAATTGAATCAGGCCATTTTGCGACTGCACAAATTACCAGCCATCGTGATTGCTTCCGTTCATGGCGCCATCGCTGGTGGCAGCATGGGAACCATGAACGCGGCTGACCTGGTGGTGGCTGCCAAGGGTACGCGTTTCAATATGGCCTATGCAAAAATCGGTGCCAGCCCCGATGTGGGTAACACCTGGTTTTTGCCACGGCTGGTGGGCAACCGCAAAGCGCTTGAATGGTTGCTGTTTTCAGAAAATTTTGATGCCGATGAAGCGCTGGCATTTGGGCTCATCAATCTGGTGGTGCCACCTGAACAATTGAAAGACGTGACAGAAAAACTGGCGCTGCGTCTATTGCGTGGCCCACATGAAACCTATGCCCGTATGAAGCGCCTGATTTACCAGTCAGAATCAACCTCGCTGGAACAGCAGGTCACGGATGAAATTGAAGCATTTGCCTCGGTGACCATGACCCCAGACTTTGCCGAAGGCGTTTCTGCATTTTTGGGTAAGCGTGCGGCACATTTTGGCAGCAAGCTAAATTAAGCAGCAATTTGAGAGGTAGTTGGAAGTGCAGGCCGTGAAAGCCAAGGTCAAAGCAGAAAACTGTGCTTAAAACCACTGATTTTCTGTGGCGCAGCATAAAAAATTGAAGTTTCCGTCATGACTACGTGTTTTATTTTACTTTTTCATGAAATTCTGCGTATAATCATTCGGTCGTTGAGATTCAAAGTGGTAGTGCAGTATCAGTCTGTCATTTCTTACTTGGTTGAAACGATCTATCGGGCATATGCCCACATTAACTGAAATAGGAAATTGTAATGGCAACAGGTATTGTTAAATGGTTCAATGATTCAAAAGGTTTCGGCTTCATCACTCCAGATGAAGGCGGTGAAGATCTGTTTGCTCATTTCTCCGCTATCCAATCTAACGGCTTCAAATCTTTGAAAGAAAACCAACGCGTTTCTTTCGAAGTAACTACAGGCCCTAAAGGCAAGCAAGCTTCCAACATCCAGGCAATCTAATTGCTGAAATGTTAGTTTAGTTTTGCGATAAAAGATCCCCGATTCGTCGGGGATTTTTTTTTCGTCAAATTTTGCAAAAGTTTTGTCCACGCACAAAAAAGTCGCGCACAAGTTGTAAACTTATTTATACTCGAACAGCGATGTATGCGCTAAAGTTGTCCCTTATCAACATTCGAAATGAGAATCTTTGTATTCTTGTGCTCAACTGAATCTGGAAGTAAAAAAGGGAGAAGTCACAATGTTCAATCTGACAATCAGATTAAGACTGATAGGTGCAATGGCCTTCATGGCAGTCATGCTGGTCATAGGTGGTTTGATGGGGGTTTATGGCGTCAGGAGCAGCAACGCCGTCATCAAGGAAATATTCACTAATCAACTGCCTTCGGTTGAAGCTTTAGGTCAATCCCGGGTCCTTATCCTGCGTGCACGCACCTCTCTTGACCGCGCCATTGCCCACCCTGAGGCCTCTGATACAGCTGAAACGATCAAAAAATCGGAGGAATTTCTGAGCCAGTCAGATGTCTATTGGAAGAAATACCTCTCGTTGCCGCAAGATGCTGAAGAAAAGAAAATCTCGGACGAAGTCTCTGCCTTAAGAGATAAATACATCAAGGATGCCCATGCACCCATGCTGAATGCCATCAAGGCCGGCAACAAGGATGAGGCAGACAATCTGAACATGAAAATTGTCCCGCCGGCCTACAGCGCCTATTCGGACAAGATTGCCAAACTGAGTGATTATCAGTTCACTGGCGCAGCCGAATCATTGAAAGAAAGCGAGCAGGCATTCAACACCTTTGTCTGGGTCGATGCCATTGGTGTGGTCGGTGGACTGGTTGCTGTATTTGTGTCGGCTTATTTCTTGCTGGCAGCTATTTCTCATCCGCTCAAGCAAGCGATTTCCCAGTTTGAAGCCATCGGTAATGGCGATCTGACACAGCAATTGAAACCTTCTTCTCGTGATGAAATGGGGCAGCTTGTATCCGCATTGGAAAACATGCGCCAAAGCCTGATGCAGACGGTGATGATGGTGCGTCAATCAAGTGGCTCTATCGCTGTCTCTTCAGAAGAAATCGCTACCGGCAATATGGACTTGTCCAGCCGCACTGAACAACAGGCAGCCAGCCTCGAGGAAACCGCTTCTTCGATGGAAGAACTGACTTCCACCGTCCAGCAAAATGCCGACAATGCACGTCAGGCCAATACCCTGGCATCCAACGCATCAGAAGTCGCCAGCAAGGGCGGGCAGGTGGTGGGGGATGTGGTCCACACCATGTCGTCGATCAAGGAAAGCTCGAAGAAAATTGTCGACATCATCGGCGTCATTGATGGCATCGCCTTCCAGACCAATATCCTGGCCCTGAATGCCGCCGTCGAAGCAGCACGTGCGGGTGAGCAGGGACGTGGTTTTGCCGTGGTGGCAACTGAGGTGCGTAACCTGGCACAACGCTCTGCCAATGCCGCGAAAGAAATCAAGGAACTGATCAGCAACTCTGTCGACAAGGTGGAAATCGGTTCCCGCCTGGTAGATGATGCAGGCAAAACCATGGACGAGATTGTCGTATCCATTAAAAACGTGGCCGACATCATGGCTGAAATTACCTCTGCCAGCGCCGAACAAAGAGACGGCATTAACCAAGTCAGCCAGGCCATCACCAAGATGGATGAAGCCACGCAGCAAAATGCCGCCCTGGTGGAACAGGCCGCCGCAGCCGCCAGCAGCATGCGCGACCAGGCCAGCAACCTTAATCATGCGGTCAGTATTTTCAAGCTGGATGCCAATGACAATGCCGCCGCTGCCAAACCAGCAGCGATCGCCCCAGCTCGGGCAGTCGTAAAAGAAAATCCACTGGCCAAGCGCCCGGCAGTCAAATCACTGCCGGCAAGTAAGCCAGAAAAGACGATCAAAAAAGCCCCGTCTGCGGCGCAAGATGATTGGGAAGAGTTTTAATTGAGCCTGTAAATTGAACCTTTAATTTACGCGTTTTTTTGCAAATATCTGGTGAGTGCCGGTGCGCTCGCCAGATATTTTTGCTTATCGATTAGATATGCGTTGCAAAGGCGCTATGGTGTTCCTTGGTATTGCCTGTTATTGCCTGGTATTGCCTGGCATATCAAACCAACTATGATGCAGGCTGCGCAACATTCACCATCCACGACACACCAAAGCGGTCTGTAAGCATGCCGGACAGCGAGGTCCAGAAGGTTTTGGTCAAGGGCATCTGCACGTTGCCGCCATTGCTTAGTGCAGCGAACAATTGCCGGGCTTCGCTGTCATCCCTGGCTTCCAGGTTCAGCGTGATGCCTTTGATGTCAGGCTGGGCCAGGGTTTCAATGCCGTCAGTTGCCATCAGTATGGTGTCACCTATGCGAAACGAGGCATGCATGATTTTTTCCGGATCGGATGAGAAGGTGCGCATGGCCGGGTCGGGGCTGTCTTTCCAGCGCAACATGACTTGTACCTCTGCGCCAATGGCTGCCTGATAAAACTGTATTGCTGCTTCGCTATGGCCGCCAAAGGCCAGGATGGTCTGGATTTGCATGGGGTTTCCTCAAGGTGGGTTCTGCTTACAGTATCAATTCCATAAACCGCCAGCGTGGGTGCAGTACTGCTGGTACTTCTGCACCTTCATACGGCTGGCAATCCTTAAAACCGGCAGCTTCGTAAAGCCTGTGGGCTGCATGCATAAAAGGGGCGCTGTCCAGACGGACACATTCATAGCCCTGACTGCCTACATCGCTGAGCAGGCGTTGCAAAAGAGCATCGCCCAGGTGCAGTCCACGAAAAGCTGGCAGCACAAACAGGCGCTTGATCTCGGCCACGCCTGCCTGTATCTCGCGCCTGCCACCCATGGCAGCAATCTGGCCATCTGCCTCCAGCAGATAAAACATGCCATTCAGTGTATCTGCGCCACAGATTTTGTCCAGCGCACCAGCGACATAATCTGCAAGCGGCATGCCAAGTAAATCTTCAGTGGCAATGCCAAAATCCTGCTGGATGTGTGCCGCTACCCAGCTCATGTATTCAAGATTCATGGCGAGTAGCACATCTTTGTGCTGGACAATATCTGCCCGGATGAAAGTAATTGTTGTCAAAACACTGACTCCATATTGGGTAAGCACATCTATTGTAAAGGCAGGTTCTACAGATACGGGACAGTTTTGCACTACAATGCGCATTGACGGGGTGACATCCCCGCATGATGACACTTATAAACTCATTATTTTTTATGAAATGAGTTCGAGTGTAACGCGCTATACAGAATTTCTTTTTTTCCTTCTCCAATTTACCCATGACTTTTGAATCCTTAGGCCTGATCCCGGAACTTTTGCAAGCGGTTGCCGCACGCCAGTATGAGACACCGACTGCGGTGCAGACTGAGGCTATTCCGGCAGTATTGGCTGGCGAGGATGTCATGGCACTGGCACAAACTGGCTCGGGTAAAACGGCTGCCTTTGCTCTGCCGTTATTACAGCGTATGCAGCAAGAGGCAGAAGAAAGCAATAAAGACAGCAATAAGGCACGTAAAGTCAACGTCCTGGTGCTGGTACCTACCCGTGAATTATCCGGGCAGGTAGGCCAAACTATCGAGGCTTTGGCAGCACATTTGCCAAACAAGTTGAAGGTAGCCGTGATTTATGGCGGTGCCTCTATCAACCCGCAGATGATGCATTTGCGGGGTGGGGCAGATATCGTCATCAGCACGCCGGGGCGCTTGCTGGATTTGCTGGATAACAATGCCCTGTCTTTAAAAGACGTGACCACACTGGTGCTGGATGAAGCAGACCGCCTGCTGGACCTGGGCTTTGCCGATGAAATCAAACGTATCCTTGAGCAGTTACCTGCTAAACGACAGAACCTGTTTTTCTCAGCCACGTTCTCACCGGCAGTCAAAAAACTGGCACTGGCATTGCTGCATGAACCCAGGCGCATTGCGATTGCCGACCTGGCTGAAAACTTGCCTGATATCGCACAAAGGACGATAGCAGTTGATGGTGACAAGCGCACCCGCCTGCTGGTTCATCTGATCAAAGATCAGCAATGGGAACGCGTGCTGGTCTTTGTCGCCACCAAATATGCGAGTGACACAGTCAGCAATAAATTGAAAAAAGCAGGTATCAAGGCCGAGGCATTTAACGGCGATGCCAGTCAGGGCGCGCGCCAGCACATGCTGACAGACTTCAAGGCAAACCGCATACAGGTACTGGTTGCCACTGACCTGGCAGCCCGTGGTATCGATATTGCCGGTTTGCCTGCGGTTATTAATTATGATTTGCCACGCTCGGCGGATGATTACCTCCACCGCATAGGCCGCACGGGCCGCGCTGGCGCGAGTGGCGTGGCGATCAGTTTTATCTTGGCCGAGCATGAAATGCATTTCCGTCTGATAGAAAAACGCCAGGACAAACGCATACCCCGCGAAACCATCGCCGGTTTTGAACCTGCGGTAATCACATTAGACAAGGCAGAATCCGAAACCAGCACCGATGCACCGACAGGTGGTATCAAGGGCAAGCGTAAAAGCAAGAAAGACAAGCTGCGTGAGCAGGCTGCCAAAAACGGGCAACCTGGCTAAGGTCTGGGTTTATGATATAAATCACGTTCATGATTTATAGTTCACAAAATGGTACGTTTGACCTACGCCTCCACCGGCATCGATCAATAATTTTTCTGAGTCTTGACCTGACTGAGCTCGGATCTGGAGGGCGCATGAGCCCATCAGTCCTTTTGGGTCGGATAAATATTTATATTCAATTCGAGTCCAAATTTTGCAAGTAACCCTACGCATTTAATATCAATGTTGCATGTGTATGCATAGTTGTAGATTATTATATGTAACACAGGGGAAAAACTTTGGAGTAGTTCCGCATTTCCTAAAATTGGCGTCAAAAATTCAATAATCGCTGTATTTATATTTGCGGTAACAGGTAGATCAAACCATACAGCCAACCCTAACCCATGTTCCCGACGATCATCGAAATAGCCACCTAGGTCTAAATCAGGACAATCATTAGGAAAGTGTCCTGTCCAGTTAGGTAAAATCATTTCGATTTTAATTTTACGTGTGTCTAACGAATTCGATTCCATCAAAAACTCCCAATTCATTTTAACCTGAATTTCTCCTGAAATTTAGCTCCCCAAAGGCGGCGTAAAATAAACCTAACTTTGGAAAGATAAATGATGAACAGGATACCAAAAAAGCTTATACGACCGAGTTCAAAGAATTGGCTGTCAAACTTTCCGGAAGAATTTATACAGATTTTCACAGGCTTGCTGGCAACAGTAAAACATTCCTCTCAAAAATAGCACACACAGCTTCGCGATCAATATCTTTTGGTACGATGCTGTCCTGGTTTCTCGCTAATTGATGCAAGACAGTATAAATCGCCCAGTCAACTTGAATGAGCAAATCATTTTGATCAAGGGCAAATATTTTGCGTTCTATTTTCTCATGCGTTGATGTCAAAATAGGGATATTCGCCCCACCATTTTTGTGGTGCTTTTTCTCAGACGTGTCTAGAGTTTCTGGCCATAGCGAAATAACCTCGTCAAACAGTTCATTAAATTTTTTTGTCATCTACAATTCCCATCTGGCCTAAATGATTCATGGTCTCTTTTGTGTCTTTATTTCGCTTATTTCTCCATCTTTTCCATTTACTTCCGGCGTGCTGATCTTTGTCTTTACTTCAACTAGAACCATCACTGATATTTATCAAATCACCTTTTTCTTCACCGCGAGCAGGTCTAAAATTTCAGGTTTATTCTGTCTCCACCTAGCCTTATTCTCATGGCCTTGATCTGGCTTACTCAATTTACTCAATCCCTTGGTTTCGATATAAATATGTGAGCGCTGTTAGCGCCAGAAAAATAAAAGTGGAATCACGATTTCTTCCAGTAATTCGGCTGGCTGTAGGCATGCCGCAGGAAGTCGATGAAGGCACGTATGCGCAGGGGCAGGTGGCGGCGCTGGGCGAATATGGCGTAGATATCGTTGCCTGGTGCATTGAATTCATCCAGTACGGTGACCAGTTTGCCGCTTTCAATTTCTGCCCCCACTTCCCACATCGAGCGCCAGGCCAGACCCTTGCCTGACAGCGCCCAGTCATGCAGGACCTCGCCATCATTGCAGACCATATTGCCTTCCACCTTCAGCGTGACATTCTTGCCGTTCTGGCGAAAGGTCCAGCCACGCTGGCTGCCATCGGCGCTGAAAGCCAGGCAGTTATGCTTGCTGAGTTCGTCCAGCGTCTGTGGTGTGCCATGACGCTTGATGTAAGCAGGTGAGGCAACTACCACGCGCTTGTTGTCCGCCAGTTTGACGCCGATGAGGTTGGAATCGGTCAGGGCGGCGATGCGTATCGCCACGTCTATACCTTCACCGATCAGGTCCACCACACGGTCATTCAGGCTCAGCGTCAGTTTGACATCGCGATGCTCGCTCAGGAAAGATGGCATCAGTGGCGCCACATGCTGCCGGCCAAAACCTGCTGGGGCTGAAATTGTCAGCGTGCCGCTGGCGCGGGCGCTACGTTCAGACACGGCGCCCTCTGCTGCTTCCAGGTCAGCCAGTATGCGCTGGCAATCTTCCAGAAAGGCTTCGCCTTCATTGGTCAGCGCCAGCTTGCGGGTGGTACGCTGCAAGAGCTTGACGCCCAGGCGTTCTTCCAGCGCATCCAGGCGACGGCCTATCATGGCGGGGGCGACGCCTTCGGCCCTTGCTGCGGCTGACAGGCTGCCGCGTGTTGCCACTTCGGCAAAAGTCGAGATTTGTTTGAACTGATCCATGGCAACCTGGCTGGTTAATCTTCCATTTGCAACTAAAATGAAAAGATGTAGTGATGAAATTCGATGATTATGTGATTTTATATTGAATATACTGCATTCATGTTATTTGAATTCAAAATTTTGAAACCTCACTTTTGATGCATTTTTAATACCCTGACCATACAGTCCTGAAATCATGCCCATATCAGCCATCGCTTTTGACGCTTACGGTACCCTGTTCGATGTGTATTCCATCAGTGAACAGGCAGACAAGCTGTTTCCCGGCAAGGGGCGGCTGTTGGCAGAATTATGGCGTGATAAGCAGATTGAATACACACGTCTGCGTACCATGTGCAGCATGTACAAGCCATTTTGGGAAGTGACGCAGGATGCCTTGATTTTCTGTTGCCAGAAGCTGGGGCTGGAACTGAGTCTGGATGCACAAAATACCCTGATGGGCCAGTATGCGCGCCTGCAAGCCTTCCCTGAAAACCTGCCCGTACTGCAAGATTTGCACAAGCAGGGTTTGAAGATGTCGATTTTATCGAACGGTAATCTGCACATGCTACAGTCAGCTGTTGATGCGGCTGGCATGCAGGGCCTGTTCAGTCATTTGCTGTCGGTTGAGGTCGTCAAAAAATTCAAGACTGCGCCCGAAGCCTACCAAATGGCACCTGATGTATTTGGTGTGCCGGCCAAGAATATCCTGTTTGTATCCAGTAATTGCTGGGATGCCTGTTGCGCCACCTGGTTTGGTTACACCACATTCTGGGTCAACCGGCAAAATGCGCCGCTGGAACAGTTGGGCGTCACGCCGCATGGCGAAGGGCGCAGCCTGCAAGACCTGATCGCGTTTGTTGAAAAACACCGCCACTGATTTCGTTTTACATTATTTTTTCTGGAGACCATCATGACACAACTGACTTTACCTGAAGGCATGCAAATTACTGGCGAAATCAAGCCAGGCTTTGCCGAGATTCTGACACCTGAAGCACTGGCCCTGGTTGCCAAACTGAGTCGCGCATTTGAACCGCGCCGCCAGGAATTGCTGGCTGCTCGCGTGGAACGTGCCAAACGCCTGGATGCTGGCGAGACACCAGACTTTTTGCCAGAAACCCTGCATATCCGCGAAGGCGACTGGAAAATTGCGCCTATCCCCAAAGCACTGGAATGCCGCCGTGTAGAAATCACCGGCCCGGTAGAACGCAAGATGGTCATCAACGCCTTTAACTCAGGCGCTGACAGTTACATGACAGATTTCGAAGATTCCAATACCCCGAACTGGGACAATCAGATCACCGGCCAGATCAATATGCGTGACGCCGTGCGCCGCACTATCAGCCTGGAACAAAACGGCAAGTCCTACAAACTGAATGACAAGATCGCCACCCTGGTCGTGCGTCCACGCGGCTGGCATCTGGATGAAAAACATGTACTGGTTGATGGCAAGCGCATCTCTGGCGGCATCTTTGATTTTGCCCTGTTCCTGTTCCATAACGCCAAAGAGCAACTGGCGCGCGGCGCTGGCCCTTATTTCTACCTGCCGAAGATGGAATCCCATCTGGAAGCACGTTTGTGGAATGATATTTTCGTCATGGCACAAAATGAAACCGGCCTGGCGCAAGGCACCATCAAGGCCACAGTGCTGATCGAAACCATCGTCGCTGCTTTCGAGATGGATGAGATTCTGTATGAACTGCGTGAGCATAGCTCTGGCCTGAACGCCGGTCGCTGGGATTATATTTTCTCTTGCATCAAAAAATTCAAGAACGATAAAGATTTCTGTCTGGCAGACCGTGCCAAGGTCACCATGACGGCGCCTTTCATGCGCTCATATGCCTTGCTGTTGCTGAAAACCTGCCACAAGCGTAATGCACCGGCCATCGGCGGTATGGCAGCACTGATCCCTATCAAGAACGATCCTGAGAAAAACGAAATCGCCATGGGCGGTGTACGTAATGACAAAGCCCGTGATGCCACGGATGGTTACGATGGCGGTTGGGTTGCACATCCAGGCCTGGTTGAACTGGCCATGACAGAATTCAAAAAGGTCCTGGGCGACGCACCGAACCAGATTTCCAAACAGCGCCCGGATATCGAAGTCAGCGCCAAGGACTTGCTGAACTTCCAGCCAGAAACACCAATCACCGAAGCAGGCCTGCGTTACAACATCAACGTTGGTATTCATTACCTGGGGGCATGGCTGGCTGGCAATGGTTGCGTGCCTATCCATAACCTGATGGAAGATGCGGCAACGGCAGAAATCAGCCGTTCCCAGGTCTGGCAATGGATACGCTCGGCCAAAGGTAATCTGGAAGACGGCCGCAAGGTCACTGCCGACATGGTGCGTGCCATGATTCCGGAAGAACTGGTCAAGGTCAAGGAAGTCGCTGGCACAGGTGCAACTTATGACCGCGCAGCGCAAATTTTTGAAGAGATGTCGACTTCAGAAAATTTTGCTGAATTTTTGACTCTGCCTTTGTATGAAGAGATCTGATCATCATAAATAGAATGCTGGCCTGATAGTGGCAGATTAAAAAACGCGGACTAGTTTATAGCTGGTCCGCGTTTTTATTTTGTCGCTTGTGCCTGTCAGTCGGCAAAGCGCTGTTGCAGATCGGGCGTAGCGGGGCCGGTGCTGCCGCTGCTGCTGCCGTCCAGCGCTTCAGATAGCAATTGTTCTGCCTGTTGATAGCAGCATTGATACACAGCGCGGCACAACTGATAGGCCTTGCTGCCAGCCCAGTCAGCCGGGCGTAATTCTGTCGGCAGGTGCGGATCATGCAATTGCGTGCGACGGAAATTGTGGATCAGCAGACTGCGTATGACGAAGGCGGCAGGTGCTTGCAAATCCTGGTTGCTGATTAATTTCAACAGAGGGGAAAAGTTGTCGATGAATTTCTGGTAGCTGGCATTGACTTCATCCAGTTGCCAGTGTGACTTGATCAGTGAATGCAGGGGCAGGCCGAGTAACTGTTCATCATCCCTGGCGCTACAGATCAGCAATTGATTGCGGTAACCTGTGCGATCCAGAATGTCCTGCAAGGCCACACTGTCTGCCTGTGGGTGAGCAAAGACGCCGGTATTGATCTGGCGGAAGCCTTCCCAGCTTAATTCTTTCTTCAACTGGTTTTTATTGCCGGTGCCTGCATCGCTATTACTGGCAATCAGTAGCGTCCAGTGTTTGTCCCAGACTGGTGATTGCTGTGTGTACACCCTTTTATACGCATGCTGGAAGCGGGCATAAGTGGCCGTTGCCAGTTGATAGCTGCTGCGACGGCCATCGCGCTGCGCTTCCAGCCAACCTTCGTCAGTCAGTCTGAAGACGCTGGTGCGCACCAGGCGGTCACTGATGCCGAAATGGCCCATCAGCGTGATCAGCTCCCCCAGCCAGATACTGCCGCCATGCGGCGCGATGGCATCGCCAAACACCGTCATCACCAATGATTTGGCGCGTGGCGGATCCCTGGCGATGCTTAGTTCTATCCAGTCCTGGATTTTTGCTTCATTTCGCATACGATACTTTTAGGTTAGAGCCCAGATGATGTCAGACAGATTTTACCCAAGCCTGGCTCTGCACACGCAGATTTACATCCTGCTATTGTCATGGGGAAATGCCTGTTTAAATTAAATGATACAAAAAAACACTAACGTCAATAAAAACTGTATCATATAATTTGTTTGAGGCAGATCAAGTTTTTGTATCTTTACAAAGTACTCAGAAGGGGATGTTGTCATGTATGCACAATTAGTGGAAACAGGTCTTTCAAAAGTCCGCACGTCCGAAGAATTAAGTGATGCAGAGCGCGCCTTCCAGGACAGAATCGATGCCGGTATCCGCATTGAAGCCAAAGACTGGATGCCTGATGCCTATAGAAAAACCCTTATAAGGCAAATTTCGCAGCATGCGCATTCCGAAATCGTCGGTCAGTTGCCTGAAGGGAACTGGGTAACCCGTGCACCTACCCTGAAGCGCAAAGCCATCCTGCTGGCCAAAATCCAGGATGAAGCAGGGCATGGCCTGTACCTGTACAGCGCTGCTGAAACCCTTGGGGTATCACGTGATGAGCTGCTGGCTGACCTGCATTCCGGCAAAGCCAAATATTCGAGCATTTTCAATTACCCAACTCTGAGCTGGGCTGACATGGGTGCCATAGGCTGGCTGGTCGACGGGTCTGCCATCATCAATCAGATACCGCTGTGCCGCTGCTCTTACGGTCCTTATTCACGCGCCATGATACGCGTCTGCAAGGAAGAATCCTTCCATGCGCGCCAGGGTTACGACATCATGATGGCACTGTGCCGTGGCACAGCAGAACAAAAAGCCATGGCGCAGGATGCATTGAATCGTTACTGGTGGCCAGCGCTGATGATGTTTGGCCCCTCAGATGCGGCATCGGTGAACAGCGCGCAATCGGCGCAATGGCGTATCAAGCTTTTTTCGAATGACGAGTTGCGTCAGCGTATGGTCGACCAGACCGTGCCACAAATTGAATATCTGGGCTTGCAACTGCCCGACCCCGCCATCAAGTGGAATGAAGAACGTGGCCATTATGATTTTGGTGACATCAACTGGGATGAGTTTTACCAGGTCTTGAAAGGCAATGGCCCCTGCAACCGTGAACGCCTGCGCACCCGTGTCAAGGCTTATGAAGATGGTGCCTGGTTCCGTGATGCCTTGCAGGCGCATGCAGACAGGCAGCAAGACAATAAAAAAATTGCATAAATAGGACTTACGCAAAACCGCCCCAGCTGCGTTGCAGCGCCTGGCCGTGCTATTCGTACTGTCTTCGTCGCTACGGTGCAGTCGGGGTTTCAGACAACATGTTGTCTGCCGACGTAACGAACCTCCCTTGCTAGGGAGGTTTCCTAAAAGCGATAGCCTTGCTGGGACAATTTTGCGTAAGTCCTAATAAAAATACTGGAGACCGATCATGAGCAAAGAATGGCCCCTGTGGGAAGTATTCATCCGCAGCCAGCACGGTCTGGCGCACAAGCATGTAGGCAGTCTGCATGCACCGGATGCAGAAATGGCGATCAACCATGCGCGCGACGTGTACACGCGCCGCAATGAAGGCGTCAGCATCTGGGTGGCGCGGGCCGGCGATATCTTTGCCAGCAGCCCCGGCGACAAGGATGCCCTGTTTGAACCATCGAACAGCAAGGTCTATCGTCATCCGACTTTCTTCCCCATGCCGGATGAAGTCAAGAATCTTTGATTGAACTGCGTCTATACATCATAGCTAAATAATTCTGGAGAATTGAGATGTCAGAGGATAAGTTCAATCACAAGCACAATGACAAGTTCAGCCATGTTTTGCGCCTGGCTGATCATGCCATTATCTTGAGCCAGCGCCTGTCGCAATGGTGTGGCAAGGGGCCAGCGCTGGAAGAAGACATGGCACTGACTAATGTTGCCCTTGACCTGATAGGCCAGGCCAGGCTCTGGTATAGCTACGCAGCGGAACTGGAAGGCAAGGGCCGTACAGAAGACGATCTGGCATTCTTGCGTGACGCCCACGACTTCCATAATTTCTTGTTGCTCGAACAGCCGAACGGCACTTATGCCGATACCCTGATGCGGCAATTTCTGTTTGATACCTGGCATTACCACTATCTGCATGCATTGCAGCTATCTACCGATCAGCAGATCGCTGCCATTGCAGAAAAATCCCTGAAAGAAGTCACCTACCATTTGCGCCGCAGCAGCGATCTAGTGGTCCGGCTTGGTGATGGTACCGAATTGAGTCAGAAAATGATGCAGGCGGCGCTGGACGAATTGTGGCGCTTCACTGGTGAAATGTTCATGGATGATGATGTTGATGTCGCTATGCATGAAGCAGGTATCGCTCCCTTGCCTTCACAATTGAAGTCAGCCTGGGATATTCATCTGGCTGATGTCATGCATGCTGCCACCTTGCACCTGCCGGATGCCAATAGCTGGATGCAAAAGGGTGGCAAGCAAGGTGTGCATACTGAACACATGGGTTACCTGCTGGCAGAAATGCAGTTCTTGCAGCGTGCCTATCCGGGGGCGCAATGGTAAGCAACGCTACAGCAGATGTGAATTATCCGCCTGCCAGCACAGGGCAGATCTGGCAATGGCTGGGTGAAGTCAGTGACCCGGAAATTCCGGTTATTTCAGTGACGGACCTGGGCATTATCCGTGCGGTAGAATGGCGGGGCACAGAATGTGTGATCACGATTACGCCCACCTATTCTGGTTGCCCGGCCATGGATGTGATTGCCGAGGAAATCGGCAAGGCATTACAGTCGCACGGCATCAACACACCCAGCATCGTGTATCAACTGTCGCCTGCCTGGAATACAGACTGGATGACGGAAGCAGGCAAACAAAAGCTAAGCGGCTATGGTATCGCACCGCCACAGCAACAGGTGGTGGATATCTCATCCATACAACGTTATCGCGAAGTGCAGCCAGCCATTGCTTGCCCACAATGTGGTTCTGTCGATACTCAACTGGTCAGCCAGTTTGGATCAACTGCCTGCAAGGCCCTGTATAAATGTAAGGGTTGTCTGGAACCTTTTGATTACTTCAAACCGCACTGAGCGAATAATAAAAATAAAAGGAGACGACAATACATGAGCAAATTTTATCCGCTGACAGTCAGTCAGATACGGCCAGAAACCCGCGATGCCGTAGTGTTGAGTTTTGCCGTGCCGGCCAACTTGCAACAACAGTTTATCTATCGTGAAGGCCAACACCTGACCCTGCGTGCACAAATCGCTGGTGAAGATATACGGCGTTCGTACTCGATTTGTTCTGCCGTGCAGGATGCACAATTGCGGGTCGCCATCAAGCGCGTGCAGGGCGGCGTATTTTCCAACTGGGTGCACGACAGCCTGCGTGCAGGAATGGCTATCGATGTCATGCCTGCCATGGGGCATTTCAATCTTCCCCTGGCTGCTGAACACGAGAAACACTATCTGGCATTTGCAGCGGGTAGTGGCATCACCCCCTTGTTATCCATCATCAAAACCACGCTGCAAGCAGAGCCACGCAGCAAATTTACCCTGGTATATGGCAATCGCGCATCATCGACTGTCATGTTCAAGGAAGAACTGGCAGCATTGAAAGACAGTTACCTGCAGCGCCTGAACCTGATCTACATCATGAGCCGCGAGCAACAGGATATAGACTTGTTCAATGGCCGCATCAGTGCAGAAAAATGCATGAACCTGTTTGATCAATGGATACGCATAGACGACATGGATGCCGCCTTCATCTGCGGGCCGGAAGACATGATGCATGCCGTCAGCGCTGCGCTGCAACAGCGCGGCATGCCCAAAGAGCAGATCAAGGTCGAGTTGTTTGCTGCCAGCATACCGGCGCACCGGCATGTCGCCAGCGTCAAGCCTTTGCCTGGCAAATCGTCTTGCGCCGTGACGATTATCATGGATGGTCATCACACCCATTTCGATATGGAAAAAGATAAGGAATCTGTACTGGATGCAGCCCTGAAGCTGGGGCATGATATGCGTTATTCTTGCAAGGGTGGCGTGTGTTCGACCTGCCGCTCCAAAGTGGTGGAGGGTAAGGTCGATATGGACAGGAATTATGCCCTTGAAGATTACGAAGTGGCACGCGGATTCGTGCTGACCTGCCAGAGCTTCCCGGTCAGCGATACCCTGACCCTGGATTTTGATAGCGAGAATTGAATGGACTATTCCCACATCCTGTTTCACATCAGTGACGGCATTGCCCACCTGACCCTGAACCGCCCGGAAAAGCTTAATAGTTTCAACGTTGCCATGCATCTGGAAATACAGGATGCGCTGGCCACCTTGCGGGCCGACGCCTCTATACGGGTCATGGTGCTGACTGGCGCCGGACGCGGCTTTTGTGCAGGCCAGGATTTATCTGATCGCGCCGTGAAAGGAGATAATGCGGCCGATGCAGCGCCACCAGACCTGGGTGCGTCAGTTGAAAAATACTATGCACCGCTGGTGCTGGCCTTACGTGCTTTACCCATCCCGGTTATTTGTGCTGTGAATGGTGTGGCAGCCGGTGCGGGTGCCAACCTGCCACTGGCCTGCGACATCGTATTGGCAGCACGTTCTGCCAGTTTTGTTGAAGTTTTTTGCAAGCTGGGCCTGATACCGGATACCGGTGGCACATACTTTCTGCCACGCGCCCTGGGCACAGCCAGAGCCATGGGGGCAGCCATGCTGGGTGGCAAAATCAGTGCCGAACAGGCAGAGCAATGGGGGCTGATCTGGAAATGTGTGGATGATGATCAGTTGCAGGCTGAAACCATGGCTATGGCCACGCATTTTGCATCTGCCCCGACCAAGGGCCTGGCCTTCACCAAGCAGGCAATCTACGCCAGCCCGCAGCACACCCTGGAACAGCAACTGATATTGGAAACCAATATGATGCGTGAACTGGGGCAAAGCGAAGATTATCGCGAAGGTGTGGCTGCCTTTGTAGAGAAGCGCACGCCCAAGTTTGTTGGCAAGTAAGTTTGGACTTTCGCAAAATTGTCCCAACAAGGCTATCGCTTTTAGGAAACCTCCCTTTCAGGGGAGGTTCGTTTCGTCGGCAGGCAACATGTTGCCTGAAACCCCGACTACACCGTCAGCGACGAAGGCAGTACTTTAGTACGACTAGGCGCTACAACGCTTTGGGGCGGTTTTGCGTAAGTTCTATAAGTTTGATCTGCCCGAGGAAAAGCATAAATGAGCACAGAAACCACGCAATTTGCCAAAGACAGTCAGCACATGGCAGAACTGACTGCTGCCGCCATGTTCGCCAGCGATGCCGCAACGCGCGGGCTGAATATGCAGTTAGCTCATGTGGCCGAAGGTACGGCGACACTCAGCATGTTGATCAGGCCTGACATGCTGAACGGGCATAAAACCTGCCACGGTGGTTATTTGTTTACCTTGGCTGACAGCGCTTTTGCCTTTGCCTGCAATAGCCGCAACCATGTCACTGTCGCTGCCGGATGCAGCATAGAATTTCTGTCACCAGGGCGCGAAGGTGATGTCATCACCGCGACTGCGACAGAGCAATCACTGACTGGCCGCACCGGCATTTACGATGCGCGCCTGACTAATCAACATGGCCAATTGATCGCGCTGTTCCGTGGCAAATCACATAAGCTGAACGCGGAAGTTGTACCAGGTCTGGTATTGCAAGAAAACGCAATTCCAAATTGACCTTGTGTTTAGCCATCAATCATAGAAACGAAATCAGGATAAGTGAGCGGGAGACAAAACATGGCAGACAACACAGACAGAAAAAAAGCTACAGGCCTGGACGCAATAGAAACCGCCAGCAAGGATGAACTCCAGGCCCTGCAATTGCAGCGACTGAAATGGACCTTGCAGCATGTGTACAACAATGTCGCGCATTACCGCGCCAGTTTTGATGCGGCGGGCGTGCATCCCGATGATTTGAAAACCCTGGCCGACCTGGCGAAATTTCCATTCACCGGCAAGAAGGATTTGCGCGACAACTATCCCTTCGGCATGTTTGCCGTACCGCGTGAAAAAGTGGTGAGGGTGCATGCTTCCAGTGGTACCACAGGCAAACCGACCGTAGTCGGTTACACACAAAAAGATATTGATACCTGGGCAAGCCTGGTAGCACGTTCGATACGCGCTGCTGGTGGGCGTGCAGGCGATATCGTGCAGATTTCATATGGCTATGGCCTGTTCACCGGTGGCCTGGGTGCGCATTATGGGGCAGAGCGACTGGGGTGTACAGTCATCCCCATGTCTGGCGGGCAGACAGAAAAACAGGTGCAACTGATACAGGATTTCCAGCCATCCATCATCATGGTCACGCCTTCTTATATGCTCAATATCATAGAAGAAATGACGCGCCAGGGTATAGATGCTGCCAACACCTCGCTGCGAATTGGCATCTTCGGTGCCGAGCCATGGACCGATGCCATGCGCAGTGAAATCGAAATGCGTGCCGGTATCGACGCCGTTGATATCTATGGATTGTCAGAAGTGATGGGTCCGGGTGTTGCCAGTGAATGTATAGAAAGCAAAGATGGTCCGGTGATCTGGGAAGACCATTTTTACCCGGAAATCATCAACCCGGATACCGGGGAGGTGGTACCTGATGGCGAAGAGGGTGAACTGGTATTTACTTCGTTGAGCAAGGAAGCTTTCCCCGTCATACGCTACCGTACCCGCGACCTGACGCGCTTACTGCCGCCGACTTCACGCTCCATGCGCCGCATGGGAAAAATCACCGGGCGTTCTGATGACATGCTCATCATACGTGGTGTAAATTTATTTCCCACGCAAGTAGAAGAACTGATACTCAAACATCCGCAACTGGCGCCGCAATATCAACTGGTGGTGGCGCGTGATGGGCACATGGACAAGCTCGACATCGTAGCTGAACTGCGCCCCGAAATATCTGGTACCTTGTCAGAGCAGGATGTTCAGCAACTGCGCCTACAGCTTGAACACCATATCAAAACCTTTATCGGTGTCAGCTGTAAGGTCAGCATATTGCCAGCCAACAGCATAGAACGCACCCTGGTTGGCAAAGCCAGACGCGTCGTAGACAAGCGCCCTAAGGCATGAAGAAAAAATACTAACCTATAAGAGACCAGGATAAAGATTATGGAAGCATGGATATGTGATGCCGTCAGAACCCCATTCGCCCGTTACGGCGGTGCCATGGCCAATATACGTACCGATGACCTGGCAGCCCTGCCGGTCAAGGCATTGATAGAACGTAATGCCGGTGTCGACTGGAAACTGGTGGACGATGTGTACTATGGATGCGCCAATCAGGCTGGCGAAGATAATCGCAATGTAGGTCGCATGGCGGCACTGCTGGCAGGCTTGCCGGTGGATGTTCCTGCAAACACTATTAACCGCCTGTGCGGTTCCAGTCTGGATGCCATAGGCATAGGCGGGCGTGCCATCAAATCGGGTGAAGCCTCGCTGATCATTGCCGGTGGTGTAGAAAGCATGACGCGTGCACCCTTTGTCATGGCCAAGGCCGACAGTGCTTTTTCACGTGCAGCAAAAATAGAAGATACGACCATAGGCTGGCGTTTTGTGAATGCCTTGATGAAGGCAAAATACGGCATCGATTCCATGCCGGAAACCGCAGAAAACGTTGCCGAACAATTTGGCATTAATCGCGCTGACCAGGATGCCTTTGCTCTGCGCAGCCAGCAACGCTGGGCTGCCGCCAACGCTGCCGGTTTTTTTGCCGGGGAAATTATTCCCGTCAGTATCCCGCAAAAGAAGGGCGAAGCCATCCTGTTCAGTACAGATGAACACCCACGGCCCGATACAGATCTCGCCGTGCTGACTCGCCTTAAAGGCGTGGTAAAGCCAGACGGCACAGTCACTGCTGGCAATGCATCTGGCGTGAATGACGGTGCCTGCGCCTTGTTGCTGGCTTCCGATGCTGCGGTAAAGCAGCATGGCCTGACAGCACGTGCCCGTATCGTCGGTATGGCGACGGCAGGTCTGGCGCCACGCATCATGGGGTTTGGCCCTTCGCCGGCAACCCGTAAACTGCTGGCGCAAACTGGCTTGAGCCTGGCGCAGATGGACGTCATCGAACTTAACGAAGCCTTTGCTGCACAGGGCCTGGCAGTCACGCGTGATCTTGGTCTGGCGGATGATGCGGCACATGTCAATCCAAATGGTGGCGCAATCGCGATAGGCCATCCATTGGGTGCATCTGGTGCACGTCTGGTAACGACCGCACTGAACCAGCTGGAGCGCATCAATGGCCGTTACGCACTGTGCACCATGTGCATAGGTGTAGGTCAGGGTATCGCCCTCATCATCGAACGTGCCTGAAGCCAAGGATATGGCATGACTATCTACGCAATCGACGGCCTGATCCCGGTGGTGCACCCTACAGCCTATGTACACCCCAGTGCCACGCTGATAGGCGATGTGATCGTCGGGCCTGGCTGTTATATCGGCCCGTCTGCCAGCCTGCGTGGTGATTTTGGCCGTATCGTTCTGGAAGACGGCGCGAATGTGCAGGATACCTGTGTTATCCACGGTTTCCCCGATAGCGATACGGTGGTGGAGCAGGACGGGCATATCGGTCATGGAGCTGTCCTGCATGGCTGTCATATAGGCAAAAATGCCATGGTGGGCATGAATGCCGTGGTCATGGACAAGGCTTTCATTGGTGAATCGTCGATCGTCGCTGCCATGTCCTTTGTCAAAGCCGGTATGGACGTACCGCCATGCAGCCTGGTCATGGGCGCACCGGCACGCATTGCGCGTGTCTTGCGTGATGAAGAAATCGCCTGGAAGACCGAAGGCACGGCGCAATATCATGCACTGACCAGGCGCTCACTCGCCAGTATGCAGGAAGTGGAAGCGCTGACTGCAGTCGAAGAAAATCGCCCGCGCATTGCGCTGGCAGCAGGCTTGCCAACATATAGTACTAAGACCTGATGGCACCAAGTCCTGATCTGCGTATCTGAATATCTGATTATTTAAGAGAGTAATCCATGAAAATTTTGCAAAGCTGGATAGCCGGTGTATGGACAGGTACAGAGCCACAACAAATCCTGCATAGCGCCATTGATGGCAGCGCGATTTACGCCAGCCATGTCGAAGCCCTGGACTTTGGCGCAGCGCTGGCTTATGCGAGACAGGTGGGCCTGAAAAACTTGCTGGCGCTGGATTTCCAGCAGCGTGCCGCCATCCTGCGCGCCCTGGCCAAATACCTGACTGAACACAAGGAAGAGCTATACGCCATTTCATCCCACACCGGTGCGACGCGTAGCGATAGCTGGATAGATATAGAAGGTGGCGCAGGTACCGTATTTGCCTACGCCAGCATAGGCACGAATGAATTCCCGTCCGGGAATGTGGTGCACGAAGGCCCGGCCATGCCTTTAGGCAAACAGGGACACTTCTCCGGCACGCATATCCTGGTGCCGCGCCAGGGTGTGGCTGTGCATATTAATGCCTTCAATTTTCCGGTCTGGGGTTTGCTGGAAAAATTTGCTCCCAGCTTTTTGGCGGGCATGCCATGCATCGTCAAACCGGCGACTGCAACATCGTATCTGACCGAGGCACTGGTCAGGCAAATTCATACCAGTGGCTTGCTGCCGGAGGGCAGCCTGCAACTGGTCATCGGTTCCACTGGCAACCTGCTTGATTTGCTGGAAGAAACCGATGTCGTCACCTTCACCGGTTCTGCGGCCACCGCAGCACAATTGAAGGTACATCCAAATATCGTGCGCCGTTCCATCCCCTTCAACGCCGAAGCTGATTCACTGAATTGCGCAATACTCGGGCCGGATGTAGTTGCTGGTGATGAAGAACTGGATCTGTATGTCAAAGAAGTGGTGCGTGAAATGACGGCCAAGGCAGGGCAAAAATGCACGGCCATACGCAGAGCCATGGTGCCTGCTTCACAACTGGATGCCGTGGCCGAAAAGATACGCGCCAGGCTGGAGAAAACAATTGTAGGTGACCCTCGTCTTGAAGGCGTACGCATGGGGCCACTGGCCAGCCGCGCCCAGCAGCACGATGTACTCGCCAGCATTCAACAACTGGCAGCAGGCAATCAAATCATCTGCGGTGGCACTGTGCCCACGCAATTGCAGGGTGACGGGCTGGAGCAGGGAGCTTTCGTTTCACCAACCCTGATCGTCTGTCGTCAGCCTATGGAAAATTCAGCGGTGCATGAGATTGAAGCCTTTGGCCCAGTGACGACCCTGATGCCTTATCAGGACATGCAGGAAGCATTGACGCTGGCCGCAAAAGGTTGCGGCAGCCTGGTGGCTACCTTGGTCACCAAAGACCCGCATATTGCGGCCATGGCGATACCACATATGGCGGCACGGCATGGTCGCGTGATGATCTTGAATGCTGAATCTGCACCAGAATCAACCGGCCATGGCTCCCCCTTGCCGCAATTAAAGCATGGCGGCCCTGGCCGTGCTGGTGGTGGTGAAGAACTGGGTGGCAGCCGCGCCGTCAAACATTATTTGCAAAGAGCTGCCGTACAGGGTTCCCCCTCCATGTTGGCGGCAGTGACGGCAGAACATGTGCGTGGCGCGGCCGTGCTCGAATCCGATGTTCATCCTTTCCGCCGTTATTTTGAAGATTTGCAGATCGGTATGTCCTTGCTGACGCACAGACGCACTGTCAGTGAAGCTGATATTGTTGGCTTTGGTGGTTTGTCCGGCGATTTTTTCTACATGCATTTTGATGAGATCGCTGCCAAAGAAAGTCCTTTCGGCAAGCGTATTGCGCATGGCTACTTTGTGTTGTCGGCTGCTGCCGGTTTATTCGTGTCACCCGCGCCTGGCCCCGTCCTGGCAAACTATGGTCTCGATACCCTGCGTTTCATCAAACCGGTAGGCATAGGTGACACCATACGCGCGCGTCTGACTTGCAAGCGCAAGATAGACCGACAAAAGAAAGATGCCAAAGGCGTGGGGCAGGGCGTAGTGGCCTGGGATGTGGAAGTGACCAATCAAGATAATGAACTGGTCGCGTCCTATGACATTTTGACATTGGTTGCTAAAAAAGGCGGTGCAATTGCATAGTCTGGATCTGAAGTTGTGTCTTAGTATTAACATGGCTTGCTTACACCAGGCTTGCCATGCTTATGTATGGCAGCTTTTTGTTAACATTATTAAAATGATGTTGAACTGATATGGGATAAAGTGAACTTTTTTCCATTCATCTGATACTATTTCTGAAACAGGACTTATTCCAGCCACCTTAGCCTCTTGAGATCAGCGTTTATCCCATGGACATGTTCGTTACTGATGACGAAGTAAAACAATGGGAATGCGAGTTGCCGTGTTTGCAGGGACAAGAATTACTGAACGTGATGATCAGGTTGGCCTGGCATTTACGTCAGCGTGACACGGGCAGGGCGCTAAAGTTGGCGGATGCCGCAGAACAGTTGCTGCAAGAATTGTCGCTGCCTGCCGTCACGTCAAAAAACAATCCTCAATCTGACCTTATACTTGCCAGGCTGATGCTGGTCAGGGCCGAAGTCGCCTGGTTGTTTGGTGAGTTTGATAATGCGCAGCAAATGACAGAAATGAGTCTGCAACTGTCTGAGCATGAAAGAACGCGCCACACAGCCATGTTGGCAGCAGATGCACATTACCTGCTGGCCTGTGTTGGTTTGCTGAAAGGCGAGATGCAGGTGATGGAGGTGGAAGTCGAACGGGCCATCCTGTTTGCACGCCAGGCCCAGGACGGCATGCGAGAAGTCGTGGCCGAATCTTTACTGGTCAACCAGATGGTATTGCGCAACCTGCCACGCGCTATCGAACGCTGGAACGCCAGCCATGATCCAGCGACGGCAGTGGACGACCCGTTCGTCAACAGTTACGCCAACGAATTCCAGATTTATACCTCTTCCGTCAGCAGTGATTTTGCACAATCGGCTGCACGTGGCATACAGGTATTTGAATTCGCCCGGCAATACGGCCAAAAAAGACGCATGATCAGTATCGCCAGCAATGTTGGGGATTCGTTCAACATCATGCGGGATCATCAGGCCGCCTTGCGCTGGATACAGGAAGGCTTGAATCTTGCCCGCGAAGCTGGCTGGCCCAACAGTATCGCCAGTTGCCTCATCCAGATGTCAGAAACTCTGCGCCGTCTGGGGCGACTTGATAGCGCCAAGGAAATGCTGGAAAGCGCCTTTCCCATTCTGAACAATGTCGTCGGTTCACGCTCACATTTATTGGCCTTGCGCTACCTGGGCGATTTGTCGCTGGATCGTGGTGATTTTGATGTCGCGCTGAAGAGTTTTTCTGAACTGATATTTTGGGCTGACAATAAAGACCATCTTGATTTTAGGATAGGTTCGCGCCGTGGTTATGCGGCGGCCTTGTCGCAACTGGGGCAGGCGCAAGAAGCGCAATTGGCCGCGCTGGATGCGTTGGAGCTGGTGCGTCACAGCAAGGACAGTTATCGCCATATTGAAGTCTTGCGGGTGCTGGCGGCTTTGCATGCACGGCATTTTTTGCCACCCCCTGCCGACATGCAGGCAGCCAGCGCGCCGCTGTATTATCTTGGCATGGCTATGGATATTGCCAGCCATATTGGCGGCTTTGCTGTGCCGGGCGAACTGTATCAGGAACTGGCAAATGCCTATGCTGCTGTCGGCAGCTTTAAAGAAGCTTATGAATACAATCGCGAAGCGATTGCTGCGCGAGAAAAAATTCATAACCAGGATGCAGCACATCGCGTCAATGCCATGCAGTTGAATCAGCAGACTGAACTCATGAAGGCAGAAAGCGAACACCTTCGCCAACTGGCCGCTGCCGAGGCAGAGCGCGCCGAAGTCTTGCAACAGACCAGCGCCGTGCTGGAAAAACTGGGCGCGATAGGGCAGGAAATTACCGGTAGCCTGGATGCCGAGGCCGTCTTCGATGCACTCAACCGTCATGTGCATGATTTACTGCATGTTACCGCCTTTGTCATTTACCTCATGAATGATGACCAGCAAAGCATGACTTCTGCCTTTGGTGTGGAAAACGGCGTGCCAATAGAACCGGATACCGTCTACATGCAAAGCGAAGTCTCTAATTCAGTGCGCTGTGTAAAAGAAAGAAGCGAGATTTCCATCGAGCTGGCCGGCGAAGACGATCTGCCCGGCCTGATACCCGGTACAGAAAAAGTACATAGCATGCTGTTTGCGCCCTTGATTATCGGCGAGCGTGTGTTGGGCGCCATGACCATACAGTCTTCCCGCCAGCTTGTGTATGGCGCACGCGAGAAAATGATTTTCCGCTCGCTGTGTGCCTATGGCGCAATTGCGCTGGGTAATGCCGATGCCTATCTGCGCCTGAAACAAACCCAGGAACATTTGCTGGCACAAGAAAAATTGGCAGCCCTGGGCTCACTGGTAGCCGGTGTCGCACATGAACTCAATACACCAATAGGCAATTGCCTGCTGGTCGCCAGCACCTTGCAGGATAGCAGCAAGGTCCTGCACAGCAAGCTGCAAGGCCAGACCCTGCGTCGTTCTGACCTGAACAACTTTTGTGAAGAAGTCAAAACCTCTTCCGAGATACTGATGCGGGGCCTGAGCAGTGCAGCCACCCTGGTCAGCAGTTTCAAGCAGGTGGCGGTGGACCGCACTTCAGAGCAAAGACGCAGCTTTGATTTGCGCCAGGTCTTGCACGATATCATTGCCACACTGAACATACGCATCACCCAGACAGGTCATACGATAGAGCTCAACGTGCCCTATAACATCCATATGGACAGTTACCCCGGGTCGCTGGGCCAGGTGATCAGCAACCTGGTGGAAAATTCCATCCTGCATGCCTTTGATCACGTCGAATCCGGCCACATGCGTATCGACGTATCCATAGTGGACGAGCAACGCGTACTGATCGGTTTTTCAGACGACGGGGCGGGCATACCCGAAGAAAATCAAAAACGTATTTTCGATCCCTTTTTTACGACTAAACTGGGGCAAGGAGGTAGCGGTCTGGGTCTGAATATTTGCTATAACATTGCAACTTCTATATTGCATGGTCAGTTAAGCGTCAAAAGCAGTGTAGGTGCAGGTACCAGTTTCTTCCTGGATTTGCCACTCACAGTTTGATTGCGGTACCGCAGCCTGGCTATCCTGTAGAGAGAAGTAGTAAATAGACATTGATTCGTGTAAATTTTTTGTAAAAAGAACTCCTGAATTTGATGCTTGTCAAGCACCGTTTTTTTGTTGCACTTACTTGAAAATAATGACGGAATCACCTATTGTGCAATGCACCAATAATAACAAGGTACACAATTGGCTAATCAACACACAAAAAGCAGCCTCACAGGGTTAACGCTGGCTGCTGTCGGCATCGTATATGGCGATATAGGAACAAGCCCTCTTTACACGATGAAAGAGGTGTTTTCAAAAGAACATGGCCTGCCACTCAATGAAGCGAATATTTTCGGCGTAGTTTCGCTGATACTGTGGGGGCTGCTGATTATTGTCGCAATCAAGTATGTCACCCTGATCTTGCGTGCAGATAATCGCGGTGAAGGCGGTATCATGGCCCTGACAGCGCTGGCGCTGGAATCGGTCGGTAAATCTTCCAAATGGCATTTCACACTGCTGGTCCTGGGCTTGTTCGGGGCATCACTGTTTTATGGCGATGGTGTTATAACACCCGCCATTTCAGTCTTGTCGGCGATTGAAGGGCTGGAAGTGGCAACGCCTGCTTTTACCCCCTACGTCGTACCGATTACCCTGGTGGTGCTGTTGTTATTGTATTCAGTGCAATACAAGGGTACAGCCGGCATAGGTAAATGGTTTGGTCCCATCATGGTCATCTGGTTTCTGGTGCTGGCTGGCATGGGCATCTATAACATCATCAAAGTGCCCGGCATTTTGTGGGCGCTCAACCCTGGTCACGCCATTGGTTTCCTGGTTGAACAAAAGTTGCTGGCCTTCCTGGCGCTGGGTGCTGTGGTACTGGCATTCACCGGGGCTGAAGCGCTGTATGCAGACATGGGCCACTTTGGCAGCAAGCCTATCCGTTCAGCCTGGTTCATGATTGTCTTCCCCTCGCTGGCACTGAATTATCTGGGGCAGGGCGCACTCCTGCTGGGTAACCCGGCAGCCGTAGGCAATCCTTTCTACCAGCAACTGGGTGCGTGGAGCGTATATCCGCTGGTGATCTTGTCTACCGTGGCAACCGTGATTGCCTCGCAGGCGACCATCTCCGGTACCTTCTCCATGACCAAACAGGCCATCGCTCTGGGCATCATGCCAAGAATGGAAATCGTACATACTTCAACCCATGAAATCGGGCAGATTTATATCCCTGCCGTGAACTGGTTGCAACTGGCCGTCGTGGTCGCAGCGGTGATTGGCTTTGGTTCTTCATCCAGCCTGGCTTCTGCCTACGGTATTGCAGTTACCGGCACCATGCTCGTAACATCCTTGCTGACCTTCTTTGTGATTCGCTACGGTTGGAAATACAATCCCCTGCTGTGTTTTGCAGCGACCGGTTTCTTCCTGTTTATCGACGTCTCACTGTTCTCTGCCAACGTGCTGAAGTTTTTCCATGGCGGCTGGTTCCCGGTCGTGCTGGGTATCGTCATATTCACTTTGATGATGACCTGGAAGCGTGGGCGCGAATTGGTGTTCGACAACCTTAAAAAACATGCTATTCCGCTGGAAGATTTCCTGGAATCCCTGTTCGTTTCACCACCGGTCAGGGTAGCGGGCACAGCTATCTTCCTGCGTGGCGAAGCCGACGGTGTACCGCATGCCTTGCTGCATAATCTGTCGCATAACAAGATACTGCATGAGCGTGTCGTCTTCCTGACATTGCACAATAAGGAAATCCCCTGGGTGCCATACGCTAACCGCGTCAAGGTGACGGATTTGGGTAATGCCTGCTTCCAGATCGACGTGTTCTACGGTTTCAAGAACGAACCCGATATCCCGGCAGCGCTGGCATTGTGTGAACAATATGGCCTGACTTTTGAAGCAATGGAAACTTCGTACTTCATTTCGCGCCAGACCATTATTTCCAGTCCTGGCAGCGGTATGGCCATGTGGCGCGAGAGCGTTTTCGTCGCCATGTCCCGCATCGCCCGTGATGCTGCCGACTACTATCAGATCCCCAGCAACCGTGTCATTGAGGTGGGTTCACAGGTGGAAATCTAAAAAATGGCAGCGGGGGCTTATCAATTGAAAATGCCTATGCTATAATCTTGGTCTTTCGCGGCTGTAGCTCAGCTGGATAGAGTACTTGGCTACGAACCAAGGGGTCGTGGGTTCGATTCCTGCCAGCCGCACCAGATTTAAAGGGACTAGATGAAAATCTAGTCCCTTTTGTCTTTGGGAAAACGGTTTTTGACTGCCTTTACAGCTGATGATCTGCGTTGAACATTCAAAATGTTGATGTAATTCAAAAAATAAAATAATTGCAGTTTTTTTATCTTAATATAGTCACCTTATTAATTATTTTCGCCGGACTAAAATCGCGAGCAGTACTTAAAGCATGCGTATCGCTGTCGAGGTAAACACTGTCATTGGCAGAAAAATCAATCAATGTTCAGATGAACGTTCAATAGATAATCAAAAACATGTTTATATTGACCTGTCCCAAATGCGGCGGAACCGCTTGCTCGCGAACAGGTAAAACGCTGGCCGTTTTATTTGGATTGCCGGTGCGTTGCAAGGCTTGTAATCGAAGTCTTGCTTGTCATGAAAATATTGCTCTTGTTTTGGGGCAGGTGACAATAAGTAGTTTGGTATTGGCTACCATTTTTTACATATGTTCTTCGTTGCTGTTCGCTTGCCTATTTGTATTGCTGCCCATGGGGCTGAGTGTATTTTTCGTATTGCGTGCCAAATTTTACCTACGTAAAAAGCGCTCTTTTTTTACGGCCAAATAGTTTCTTGGAATACTGATGTTCTTGCTTGTATCAAAGGTGGGTAATGCATAAATACACCGTTGCGTTCAGGATTGAAGGCAGATTTTTAGTCCCGTCAGAGGTAAGCGACATATTGGGCTTGCAGCCTTCTCATGTTTGGGTGCATCCTTCGGACGAAAATTATAATGGGCGTAATTCACTCTGGTCTTACGGCGGTTCTACACCACAAATTGAATGGGATTCGCTGGAAGATGGACTCCTTCATGTACTTGGAGATCTGTTTATAAAAAAAGATTTAATCGATTTTAAATTCGCGGAATGTAAAAAATATTGGTGGTGTGGTCATTTTCAACAAAGCTTTGACGGAGGGCCAAGATTTTCACCTGATCTGTTTAGAAAGCTTGCTGATTTTGGTGTGCCGCTGTTTTTGGATAATTACTTTTCTAGTGATGATTGATCACATTGTTGACGTGGATTTGCTTTGTGATAGTAGTTGGCTGCTCGCGCTTGGGCGGGCAATTGCGGATGCGCTCGATTTGCCGTTGATTGTTCATCCGGATTTGTGATGCCTGTGCAATAAATAAACTTCATATGAATGAGGCGACTAAAAATCCATTTGTAAAAATCCATAACCTGTTGCGAGGAGGTAGTTTATCTGCTGCATTGAATCTTTTGTATAGTCCTGAGACTGGTCAAATCAATGAAAAATTTTTAAGTGATAGAAATCACGCTTGGTACACAGCGGGCGACATTTTCTTCAGGCAGCATAAATTTCAAGAGGCAATATCTGCATTTCAAAAATCCTTGCGAACCCACCCTGATGATGTGGAGGCCTTAATGGCGATCGGAAATTGCTACGACGAATTGAAAAGACCAAAGCTTGCAGAGCGCTATTTCAGACGTGCCCTTGATTTGAGTGAATCAGACGAAGAGCAAGCATGCCGGGTGTTGTTTAATCTGGCTAACGCATTATTTGATCAAAGAAGGTTTAAGGAGGCTGCCGAACTTTACCAAAAGCTTGAGCGAGCTCCATTAGACCTTAGGCGAAAAGCCAGGAAGAATTATTTATTGGCGACTGGACGGTTGACGAAATAATTGGATTGAGTGGCAGGGGGCAGTACTCCACAAAGCTGAATAGAATTGTGGCGACGATGATAGAAATATTAAAAAAATAGAAACGATTTTTCCGCCGAGGTAAATAGTGATTCTTAATTTTATTTTATTTATTTTGATGAGCTTATTTTGTCTTAAATTACTGTGGAATGTGGCAATAGTTTATATTTCGGAGAGTACCTTGCATAGTTCCGAGGCAAATGAGTATACCGAAGCGCACGCTATTTCTATGGGATTGGGAGTTGAGCTTGTAATCTGGTTTTCTTTAATTGCTATTTCGTTATTTTTTGGCATTGGCACCTTAATATCGAATACTTGGGATGTGGTTTTGTATGGGGGTGCCGCTATTGCGATATCTTATTTGGTCGCAACTTTAGTTGGGGTTGCGTTCAGAATTAAAAGCTAAGGCTGGCCAGGCTGTTTAGCGTTCGATGGTTCGTATTTATTTCGTCTCTCGTCTCAATTAGGGGATATTGGACACTTCGAATGGGTTCGGATAATGGCAGAAATGTCGTTGAGATTTGGCTTCTGTTTCGACGATAATCGAGAGGCATGAAGCTTCGGGGCCAGCGTTTGGCCTACAAATTTCCAAAATATTTCGCCCAAAGGGCTTTTTATTTCCAGATTACCCGTGCTATACTCTCGTTTTTCGCGGCTGTAGCTCAGCTGGATAGAGTACTTGGCTACGAACCAAGGGGTCGTGGGTTCGATTCCTGCCAGCCGCACCAGATTTAAAGGGACTAGATGAAAATCTAGTCCCTTTTGTCTTTCCAGCGTCGAAACATCCTTCGAAATGGCTATTGTCTATGGTGTGGCTTGTGGCCGTTGGTCATAGTTATCGGCCTTGTGGCTGCTTTGTCAGCTTGCCAGGATCAGTTGTCGTATATTCCAGCCTTGCGGGGCATCCTGATTCACTGCGCTGCGTTTGATGTCAGGGCCTGGTGTGTGTTCTGTCATGGATGCGACTAATCTTTGCAATTGCATCTGATCTGGCAGTACGGTGCCCAGGAAGATGACCTGGTCACGGTATTGAATCAGGATGGTAGGGAAGTCCTGAATATCCACTTCATCCACCAGATAGGCCTGGTCTTCGATGTCTATCCAGGCAAAGCATTTGTCGGTGTGCTGTTGTACCAGGCTATCAAACGCCGTGCGATAAGCATTGCAGGTGTCGCACCATGCGGCGCACAGGCAGGCGATGAGCCAGTCCTTGTTTGCCAGTTCTGCCTTGATGGAGGGGATGTGTTCGGTATTCGTGATTGCATTCATATGACAATTTTAACCGAACTGGGCGACCGGGTGCGACTGGCAAAAGCCAGCATTGAATTGAATGGAACACGGTAAAATACGGGCATGACTATTTTATTAGCAATTGAAACTTCTACCGAACTGGCGACGGCAGCCGTGCTGGTGGACGGGCGCCTGTATCTGCGTGAGCTTTCTGGCGTGCAAACGCATTCCCAAGGGATTTTGCCTGCTATTCAGGCGCTGTTGAAAGAAGCTGGCGTTGCCTTGCAGGATTGCGCTGCCATAGCCTTTGGTTGTGGGCCAGGCGCATTCACAGGAATACGCACGGCTTGCGGCATTGTGCAGGGGTTGGCTTATGGCGCAGACCTGCCAGTTTTGCCTGTGGTGAGCTTGCAGGCAATGGCAGAGTCTGCCAGGGGTGAGAAAAATCTGGCCGAATTTGTCTGCATACTGGATGCACGCATGAATGAAGTCTATTGGGCGCAGTATCGCTTTATCGGCAATGCCTGGGAAGTGGTATCGGCACCAGCGCTGGCGCGTCTTGATGATGTCTTTCCGCTGGTCGGTTTTGTGACGCCCACCTATGTATTGGGCCATGGTGTCGTCTTGCCGGAAGCGATTGCGGCCAGTGCAGACAGTTTGGCGTGCATGCCGCATGCGGCGCAGGTGGTAACACTGGGTCTTGTTGGATTGCAGGCTGGCTTGCAATTGCCGCCCGAGCAGGCGCAGCCTCTGTATTTGCGCAACAAAATTGCACTGACCACGGCCGAGCGGGAACAGGCAAAAGCACTGGTTTAAAAGATTGTTGAGAGTGATGAATTTGACGCCTACCTTATCCAGCTTGCCCGTCCAGGCAGGATTGCCTGATTTGTGCAAGCTTGGCTATGCCGACATAGACAGAATATTGACGATAGAAGAACGGGTGTACACCCATCCGTGGACGCGGGGTAATTTTACCGATTCGCTGTTAAGTGGCTATGAAGCTTATGGCTTGTGCGATGCGGAGCAAGAGCTGTTCGCCTATTTTGTGGTGATGCCGATTCTGGATGAATTGCATCTCTTGAATTTTGCTGTGGACTTGCCGCATCAGGGGCAGGGCAAGGGTAAGTTATTACTCGATAAATTGTTCGATTATGCGAATGAACGCCTTTATGTATCCATCTTGCTGGAAGTCCGGCGCAGCAATGCGCGTGCCATCGCCGTGTATGAAAGCGCGGGCTTTGCTGCCATTGGCGTACGCAAGGGCTATTACCCCGCGCATGATGAACAGCGCGAAGATGCCATTGTCATGCGGAGGGCTTGCTGATGTCTACATTTGATCAACATCGCCATCACATGTTGCAGGAACTGGGTATAGGTCCGGTCTGGCAATTGCGACACCGTGCCGATATGCCAGCCGAAGCACCGGTGCCTGTTGTGGCGCATGCACCGGTTAATGTTGTTGACGTGCAAGCACAGCAAATAGCAGCGGTTGAATTGAATGCATCACCGGTCGCGAAGCTTGCAGAACCTGTGATCAGCGAGCAGCGTGCACATCCACCGTCACAGCCACAAGTCGATGTCACCAAGCCCGAAATGCCGTCACTGCGCCCGCAAGTATTGTCGCAAGAAGAGGCCATGCCGCCACAAGTTGCAACGCAGGCAGAAGCGAAGCCAGTAATACAGTTAAAAGCAGAGACAGAAACAAATGCCGACGCATCGCCAATATCCGGCATGTCGTGGGAAGTATTGCAGCCATTGGTAGAAAACTGTCGTGCCTGTGGCCTGTGCAAGGGTAGATCAAAATCAGTGTTTGGTACCGGCGATCAGCGCGCCAAATGGCTGTTTGTGGGCGAAGGCCCTGGCTACAACGAGAATTTGCAAGGTCTGCCTTTTGTCGGGGCTGCCGGACAATTGCTCGACAATATGCTGAAAGCCCTGGGTCTGGCGCGTGGTGATCAGACGTATATTGCCAACATCGTCAAATGCCGTCCTACCGATGAAAACGGCAAGGATAGACCACCTACTGCCGATGAAATCGCTACCTGCCTGCCGTATCTGCACAGACAGATTGCGCTGATACAGCCGCAGGTGATTGTTGCCCTGGGCAAGACGGCGGCAGTATCGCTGCTGGGCATGGATCTGGAAACTCCGGTAGGGCAGCTCAGGGGGCGTTTGCATCACTTCAATGATATCCCGCTGGTGGTGACCTACCATCCGGCTTACCTGCTGCGCAAACCGGCAGATAAAAGCAAGGCATGGGTGGATTTGTGCATGGCCATGCAGGCCATGCCTGTTACCTGATTACATGCCAGGGATATCACACGTGTCACGCAGGCAAAATGTAGATGCTTGTCAGGCTGATTTCCATCAGCAGTGGCAACATCTGCACAACCCCCATGTGCGTGCGCTGGCATGGATGCTGACTGCGCCGGGTTTGCTGGATGCACAATCACCCTTATGGCATGCGGCCATCGCCCGGCCACCGGTCAGCGATGTAGCAGCTTTACGACCTTGGCTGCAAGCGCTGGATCATGATCCGGCTGCTTTGCTGACATTGCTGGGACGGCATGCACATCGCCGTCTTGGCCTGTATGCCGAAACCCTGTTTGAATTTTATCTGCAAGCCCACGGCCTGCTGCATGCCCATGGCTTGCAGGTAAATAACAAGGGGGCCAATACCATAGGTGAATTTGATTTTTTGCTGCAGAGGGATGGCAGCTTGCAACATCTGGAACTGGCAACCAAGTTTTATCTGTTTCACAGGACTGAACTTGCCGTGGCAGCGGGTGAGCCTGCCGTTCTGTATGATTTTTTGGGGCCTAACCTGGCGGATAGCCTGGGTGCAAAAATCAGCAAGATTATTGATCAGCAATTACAGTTGTCACGCCATCCGCTGGCTCAGCCCTTGTTGCCACAGGCAGTAAGTGCCGCACAGGCGCTGGTGCTGGGCTGGCTGTTTTATCGTGAGCAGGATTTGCCGCTGCAACTGTCTGACCTGCCTGGTTTGCCAGGATTGAACGCCAGCCATTGCCTTGGCTTGATCTGGACGCAGGAAGACCTGCAGTCGCTGGATATTGACCAGGCGCTGATACTCGACAGGCTGGATTGGCTGGCGCCGGCGCAGGCATTGCCCGGTCAGACACAGGGCAATGCCCAGGTAATGGCGGCCATAGCGGCCAGTTTTGATGTGACCGGAACCCCGGTCATGCTGGCTCTGATGCAGGAAAATGAGGGCTTGATGCAGGAATACCGACGCGGTATGGTCGTGCCTGCTGACTGGTTCATGCGTGCTGCGGAGATCAAGCGGACTTGAAGTTGACGCGCCGCTCAGGCGCGTCTTGGTAACTGAGATCAGTGCTTGTGTTCAGTGTTTGTGCTCAGTGTTTGTGTTCACCTATCAGCGCCAGCGAATCAAATTCGCGCTGATTGGCTGCATGCTTGCGCATGACCAGATACATGGTGCTGGCAACGAACATGCCAAACAGTACGATGACGACCAGAATATCCAGGTTCAGTGACACCATCAGCGCATACAGCGCCAGCATGGTCAGGACCGACAGGTTTTCATTGAAGTTTTGTACGGCGATGGAGTGGCCCGCGCTCATCAGTACATGGCCGCGATGTTGCAACAATGCATTCATTGGCACCACAAAATAACCCGCCAGCGCACCTACCAGTATCAGCAATGGGTAAGCAATCCAAACATTATGTACAAACACCATAGTGGTCACGACCAGGCCCATGGCGATACCCAGCGGCATGACGCTCAATGATTTTTTCAGGGGCACAAAACGGGCTGCAGCTACCGCACCAAGGGCAATGCCAACTGCTACCACGCCTTGCAGGATGGCAGCCCGGTCGAGTTGCATGTTCAGGGATTTTTCTGCCCATTTCAGGACGATAAATTGCAAGGTTGCACCGGCACCCCAGAACAGTGTGGTGACTGACAGAGAAATCTGGCCCAGTTTGTCTTTCCACAAGACTGTAAAGCAGCCAGCAAAATCGACGATCAGCTTGATGGGGTTGCGTTGCTGGTGTTCGTAGCGTGCACCGGTATCGGGAATCCGCATATTGAACAGGGCTGCCAGTCCATAACAGGCGGTGATAACGCACAATGCAGCTTCAGATGGTGTCGTGATATTGAAATCAAGTACAGGGAAATCAAAGTTCAGCAAGGCACTGGATATCTGCGGGTTCACCAGTGCGCCGCCCAATACTGTACCCAGGATGATGGATGAGACTGTCAGGCCTTCTATCCAGCCATTGGCAGCAACCAGTTTTTCTGGTGGCAGCAATTCAGTCAATATGCCGTATTTTGCTGGTGAATAGGCAGCAGCGCCAAAGCCCACTACCGCATACGCAAGTAAAGGATGGACGTTGAAGAACATCAGCGCGCAGCCCCCGACCTTGATCATGTTGGTCATCAGCATGACTTTGCCCTTGGGCAGCGAATCAGCAAAGGCACCAACGAAAGCGGCCAGCAAAACGTAAGACAAAACAAAGAATAACTTCAACAGCGGCGGCATCCAGGTTGGCGAATGCATGGACGCCAGCAGTGCCATTGCGGCTATCAGTAAGGCATTGTCGGCCAGTGATGAAAAAAACTGTGCCGCCATGATGGTGTAAAAACCGCTCTTCATGCTTTATTCATGCTTGATATTTACCTGCTACAAAATGTCACTGGCATGCTTTATACCATGAAAATTGCGGCGAATTTGTGAAATAGGGCAAGCTAAATCATGAATACTGGTTAAAATATCAGTGTTTGCGTTGACATGTTTTCAGGCAGCAAATGTCAACAGCAGGTTTCACCTGTCATGCTGATATGGCATTCACACAACTTTTTAGCGCGCAAAATGGCAAAAGCAAAAACCAATTTCACCTGCACCGAATGTGGTGGGGTCGTCAATAAATGGGCTGGTCAGTGCCCGGCCTGCGGGCAGTGGAATACCCTGGTTGAAACCATCGTCGAATCTGTCGGCAATCGTTTTTCTGTCAAGCCACAGGGCCTGGCGCAATCTGCGCCAGTATTGAACCTGGCTGAAATTGAAGCCATTGATGTGCCGCGCTTTGGTACCGGCATTGATGAATTTGACCGGGTGCTGGGCGGTGGCCTGGTGCCGGGGGGCGTGGTGTTGATCGGTGGTGACCCCGGCATCGGTAAATCAACGCTGCTGTTGCAGGCGCTGGCAAATATGGCGCGTATCAAAAAAGTGCTGTATGTCAGCGGCGAAGAATCCGGTGCGCAAATTGCGCTACGTGCCAAACGCCTGTCGCTGGATGCCAAAGACCTGCAATTACAGGCCGAGATACAGTTGGAAAAAATCCTCAATACCCTGGCAGAACACAAGCCGCAGGTGGTGGTCATTGATTCCATACAAACCATGTATTCGGATGCGCTGAGTTCGGCACCGGGTTCCGTTGCCCAGGTGCGTGAATGTGCAGCGCAACTGACCCGTGTTGCCAAGACCATGGACATCACCATGATACTGGTCGGCCATGTCACCAAAGAGGGGGCGCTGGCCGGGCCAAGGGTGCTGGAACATATTGTGGATACGGTCTTGTATTTTGAGGGTGATACGCATTCCAGCTTCCGCCTGGTGCGGGCCATCAAGAACCGTTTTGGTGCCGTCAATGAGCTGGGCGTGTTTGCCATGACAGAAAAAGGCCTGAAGGGGGTATCGAATCCTTCGGCCCTGTTTTTATCGCAACATGATACCCAGGTCGCCGGCTCTTGTGTCATGGTTACGCAAGAAGGCACGCGGCCCTTGCTGGTTGAAATTCAGGCCCTGGTTGACAGCTCGCATGCGCCGAATGCGCGCCGCCTGTCCGTCGGGCTGGAGCAAAATCGTCTGGCCATGTTGCTGGCGGTATTGCATCGCCATGCGGGTGTGGCAGCATTTGATCAGGATGTCTTCATCAATGCCGTGGGTGGTGTCAAGATTGCCGAGCCTGCTGCCGATCTGGCGGTGTTGCTGGCGATTAATTCTTCCATGCGCAACAAACCCTTGCCGCGCGGGCTGGTGGTGTTTGGCGAGGTTGGTCTGGCTGGAGAGATACGGCCCGCACCACGCGGGCAGGAACGTTTGCGTGAAGCAGCCAAGCTGGGCTTTTCCATCGCCATGATTCCCAAGTCGAATGCGCCCAAACAGAAAATCGAAGGCTTGACCATTATTGGTGTGGACCGTATCGAAGAAGCGTTGACCAAGATACGTGAGGTGGATGATGCCAGTTAAGAAACCTTATTTGGCTTTTAAAAATGCCAGCGCCGCCTTGCTGGCAGCAACGCCACTGCGCACTGCACCTTCCAGCGTCGCCGGATAATCGCCTTTGGTGTAATCACCTGCCAGAAACAGGCCGGGGCTGGACGTTTGATTGTCTGGCCTTTCCAACGCGGGTGTGCAACTGAAGGTGGCACGTTTTTCTGAAATACATTTATGCCATAGCGGTTGCAGCACGGTGGGCATGCCCAGGCTGTGGGCCAATTGTGCTGCTATCTCTTGCGCCAGTTGCTGCTGATCCAGCGCGCATGCCTGTTCAGATGCGCTGACCACCACTGCCAGCAGGCCCGCCTGCGTGTCATGCAGTTGACCACGGTCAAATACATATTGCCCCCATTTGCTGTGTGCCGGGTCGTCCAGCAGGGCCAGCATGGGGCGCGGCAAGCGTACGGTCTGCTCATATTGCAGATAGCAGGTGGTGATGGATTCGTAGGCGAAGGCGGGCATGTTGCCGGTATGGTCTGGCAATGGCTGCATCAGCCGTCCTGCATTGGCGAAATCGCTGGCCAGTATGACGCTGTCAAATGGTGCCATGTCGGTAGTGTTGGCTTCGCTGTGTTTGATGTCCAGCTGCCATTTGCCATCTGCATTCTGATGCAGGGCCTGGACAGTATGCCCCATCAAGACCTGGCCGCCATGTTTGCTCACCAAAGCAGCGGCTTTGTCGGGGAACAGTGCAGACAGGTCCACGCGTGGCAACAGCATATCAGAGGCGGCGCGGCTGGCACCCAGACTATCGCGCAGCACGTTCAGGAATACCTGGGCCGATGCGCGTTCTGGCGGGGTGTTCAGGGCAGCGATGCAGAGTGGGTTCCACATCAGTCGGCATAGCCGTTCTGTCTGGTCAAAACGTTCCAGCAATTCGGTGACGCTGCAATCTTCATGCAGCCGCCAGCTCATCCAGCGTGCCGTGGTAGAAAAACGCGCCAAAGCCTGTTTGTCGGCAAAACTCAATCCTGTGGTTTTCCATAATGCCACCAGCATATGCAGGGGCGCTGGTAACCTGGGGGCAATGAAAGACATGCCATCTTCATGCTGGGGGTAGACCATTTGCAGCGGCAATTTCAATAATGCCTGGTCCAGGTCGACACCAGCCTTGCGCATCAGGCGCAGGCTTTCGCTATACGCGCCCAGCAAGATGTGCTGGCCATTGTCTAGCTGATGTCCATGCAGCCTGACGCCACGGGCGCGACCGCCAAGCTGGCGTCCTGCTTCTATCAGAGTGATGCGGGCACCGGCTTGTGCCAGTTCAACAGCGGCGGCGCAACCGGCCCAGCCGGCACCGATGATGGCGACTGATTTGGCCGGGGTGCTGGTCAACTTAGCCACGGACGTAGGTTTTCCAGGCCAGCCACAGCTTGCGTATAGGCGTCAGTGAAATGCGCTGGTTGAGAACATGGAAACCGTCGTGCTGTATCTCTACCAGCAGGGCGCGATAAATGGCTGCCATGATCAGGCCCGTTCTTTGCGCCTTGCGGTCTTCCGGTGGCAGCAGGGCAAAGGCTTCATCGTACAGACGCTGCGCACGTTCGTACTGGAATTGCATCAGGCTTTCAAACTGGTTACTGTGGCGGGCGTTCAAAATGTCGGCTGCGGTGACGGCAAACTGCTGTAACTCATTCACTGGCAGGTAGATGCGGCCTTTGCGCGCATCTTCGCCGACATCGCGAATGATATTGGTCATCTGAAAAGCCAGGCCGAGTTTTTCGGCAAATTCACGCGTTTGTGGATTTTTGATGCCAAAAATACTGGCAGACAAGATGCCGACCACGCCGGCCACATGCCAGCAGTATTTTTGCAGGGCTGCAAAATCCAGATAACGGGTCTGATTCAAATCCATTTCCATGCCATCAATGATGGCTTGCAGGTGCGCGCCGTCCAGCTGATACTCTGCCATGTGCGGCAACAATGCCTTGGTCACCGGGTGGGTGGGTTGCTGCGCCAGCATGGCCTGGATTTCCTTGCGCCACCAGCCCAGCTTGCTGCGTGCCACCATGTCATCTGTGCTTTCGTCCACCACGTCATCGACCTCGCGGCAAAAGGCGTACAGCGCAGTAATGGCGCGGCGCCTTGCAACTGGCAAAAACAGGAAACTGTAATAAAAGCTGGAACCACTTTGTGCAGCTTTTTGCTGGCAATATTCGTCTGGAGACATGCTGGATAGTCGGGGGTAGTCTGAATTGTTCAGGGCAAATCTGGTTAAAGGGAGGCTGCTATAGTCAAACATGGCCAAACATGGCCAAACACAGCCAAACATGGCCAAAAAGCTGTAATGCTAGCAAACTGTGACGAAGCCCACAAATTCTGCCGCATGCAAAGTTCGTCGTGATAGTCCTGTGCGCATTTACCCCGATTTACCTGCGCCATGCAGAATGAACATTGGTTTAATGGTAATATGCGCCGTAACAGAATGTAATCACAATGAAGAATTGTCTCCTTTGGCAACGCTAGCTCGTATAATAGTGGGCGCATTATAGTGCGCTCTGTATTAGTGGGGCGCTGCTTTTGGAAAAATTCTATCAATCCGGACGAATATCTTGAATAAATCGAAACTTTTAGGAATTATAACTTGCCTGGTACTTATCCTTGCTGGTTGTGGTGGCTTTGTGTATACCACAGTGGGTGGTACTGTAACGGGACTCACTTCGGGTGATACCCTTGTATTGCGTAATGACGCCAATTACACCCAGACCCTGACTGCTGATGGCACGTTTTCTTTCAACGTTGCCAGTAATGGTAGCTATGCGATCAGTGTCCTGACACAACCAAATACAGTGAACTGTACCGTAGTCAATGGCACGGGCAAGATGAGCAGCGAAGCAGCTGTCAAGAATATTATCGTGACTTGCGTTCCAAATGTACCTATCGGCGGTACCTTGTCTGGCCTGGCAGACAGCACTTCGCTGGTATTGGTGAATAATAATACTGGCTTGTCAACGACTGTATCGTCCAATGGTACTTTCCTGTTCGGTAATTATGTTGTCAACGGTAGTGCTTATACGATTGCTGTAGGTATTCCGCCAGCAGCACAATACTGTACGGTTGCCAATGGCACAGGTACGGCCAACATCCTCAACACGGCAGCTGCTCTGACATCGGTGGTGACCTGTGTGCCTGCGGTGCCGGTCAAGTTTACCGTGACAGGCCTGACGGCGGGCACGATACTGACCATGGTCAATACAGCCAATGCCTATGCCGACAAGTTCTCGGTCACGCTGGATGGTACATATGGCTTTAACTGGAGTCTGCTCAATGGCGTGTCGTATGTCGCCGCAGTGGATACCCAGCCTAGCGGCCAGACCTGTAAGGTTGCCAATGGCACCGGTATTATTGATTTCAATAATGCTGCCGCTGCTGCCAATATCACGGTGACTTGCGCCAAGAGCTGATGCGGCATTTGCCTGCATCTGTGCAGGCAAATGAAGTGTAGAAGTAAACGAAATACAGCCATGCATATGCATGGCTGTATTTTTTTATGGAGCAGCGAAAAGCTGTGAGAAGAGTGTGTCTGTATGCAGTGTCAGTGTGCAGCGTCAGTGTTAAGCTGGGGTAGAAGATGGGCAGCTTACAATTCTTCCAGGCGGCCCTGGGCGTTGAAATAGAAAATGCCTTCATGCTTGAAGCCCCATTTGCCGCCTTTCAGGCGTATGAAGGGCTCGAAGCTGAAAAACGGGACTTCGCCCAGTTCTATCTTGTTGTCTGACTGTATGTATTCTCGGTCGTCCTTGTTGGTGACGATGCTGTGGCCGACATTATTGCGGTAATCCAGATTCACGAAGCCGTTTTGGCGTATGCGCAGGTTGGCCCAGTCAAATAACTGGCCGAAAGTGGTTTTTGGCGTCACCATCTCTGGCATTTGCGCATGCAGGTGATTCAGAAAGCTCAGCCCGTTGCGAAATTCCAGCATCTGCGGTGCATGCGTGACCTTGCCACCTTCGACGGGGAAGGAGCGGGCGCAATCACCCCAGTATTGTTCATTGGTGGGACTAAGATCAACCGTAATCAGATTGGCGCTGCCGACCGGTTCAGTGCCGGGCTGATAATCGCGGCCAGAAATCGAAACGCAACTGCGTGACCCCAGTAGCACCAGGGCCGGGCACTGGTGGTACCAGGTGTCTGCATAGCCGCATTCACACAACATGGCATAGGCTTTATCGGCGATGCTTTGCTCGGTATCTTTGGCGGTGATCATGCCTGCCAGACGTTCCAGTACTGCCTTGGCGGCAGCCTGGACGACACGGTGTTGCTCGATTTGTGTTTCTGTCGGCATGATGGGCTTGGTTTGGCTAGTGATCAATCTGTTTACTTGTCTTGTTATGCGTGAGTGCTGCGATGGTGCCTGTCAGACCTATCTTTGTCGCCGCTGTCATTGTCATGGTCATCATTGCTGTCTGCGTCGGCGTTATTGCTATCGTCGTCAGCTTTGTCATGGGTGCCGGGTGTAATGGCTCTGACCCCGGCGCGCGTTACATCTACCGCTGTGCCGACCACTGCGCTGCCAACTTTGACCGTGGTGGATACTGCCGCATCGGCAATCGCGATGACAGTACAGCCATTCAAGGAAAGCAGGCAAAGCAGCAGCGCACTGCGATATGGATAAGTTAGCAAAACTGGCTCCGGTTTTCGGTTGGAGAGAAGAGGGTGATTCAGTGTCAAGGACGGTAACCTATCGAAGTGCAGGAAATGCATGAAAATGATCGTTGCAGCCACCTTCACATCATTTCGCATCAAGCTTAGTGCATGCAGATGATTTTAAGTTCATTCTGCAATAACTACTATGTCTATCCGTATAAATTCGGATTGATTTGTTACTAATCGTTGCGTTTGTTTTCATCCACAACAAAAAAGTGTAGATGCACGCTTGGGTCAACTGATGTCCTACATGTGCTCTGCATGTGTGCCCACGTGTGCCCACGTGTGCTAACTGTGTGCTAAATGTGTGCTACATCTGATAGGCGCGCCAGGCCAGGCGAATCCAGTCAGTTTTGCCCAGTTTGGGCCGCTGATGAAATACATCGTATTGCACGGCCTCGATTTTTTCCAGGATGCGCAAGCCACCCTGCACAACCAGTCGCAGTTCCCAGCCCAGCCGGCCTGGCAAACGTTTCGCCAGCCCACTGCCGGACAGCATCATCGTTCTGGCGCGGGCAATCTGGAAGCGCATGAGATTGCGCCAGTCTTCATTCAATACCCCGTTGGCGATCTGTTGCTCGCCAATGCCAAAGCGGCTGAGATCATCCTGTGGCAAGTAAATGCGCTGTTTTTGCCAGTCGACGGCGACATCCTGCCAAAAATTGATGATTTGCAGGGCGCTGCAAATGGCATCCGAATCACGCAGATTGTCTGCGCTGGCTTCACCGTACAAATGCAGCATCAGCGTGCCCACCGGGCTGGCCGAGCGCGCGCAATAATCCAGCAGGCCAGGAAAATCCGCATACCGGGTCGTTACCACATCCTGTTTAAACGCTGACAGCAAGTCCCGAAAACTTTGCAGGGGTAGCGCATATTTGTGTATCACCCCGGCCAGTGCCTTGAATAGTTGCGATTCGCTGCTACTATTTTTCTCTATGCTGTCGAGTTCTGCTTCATAGGCTGCCAACTGGCGCAGCCTCTCTTCGGGGCTGGCATCACCTTCATCTGCAATATCGTCGGCGCTGCGGGCAAATGCATAAATGACATTTACCGCTGGCCGTAGCCTGGCTGGCATCAGCAGGGATGCAACGGGAAAGTTTTCGTAATGTTTGGAGGCTTGGGTAGCGTCGGGCGCAGCAGGCATGGTTGGCTTGGTTGGTCTTGGTTGGTCTGTGTTCAAACGTATTTTGTGCCCTATTCGCCGCACTTCAAGTGGCTGATGCCGGGCAAAAAATGGCTGAAAAGCTTAATGACTGAAAAGTCATTGGCAAAAACAAGATGCTTAACTATAATTACTAACCGCAAAGTCATTTATTTGATGGTAGCAGATAAATATTATAAAAAATCAAGAAATCTGGTCATGCCTGAAGTCCGGCAAGATTCATCATCTTTAAATAGGACTTACGCAACATTGTCCCGAAGTTTACGGCCTGGTGCCGTAGCGCAGTTGGGGCGGTCTTGCGTAAGTGTACTGTTTAGGTTTTTTACTCGTTTCATCCCGGCTTGGAAAGCCTGCATAGTAAAGGAAAACTCCTGTGTTAACACCAGAAACTACCAATCATCCTCAGGCGCGGCAGTTGGCTGGCAGGCGCGTTGTTACTTACGCCGTCGCCTTCGCTTCTGCGGCCTTGTTGCTGGCTTGTTCCAAACCTGCTGAAAAAACCGAAGATATTCGCCCGGTACGGACGATTACCCTGGCATCCAGCAATGTCGATATCAATTCCGAATTGCCGGGTGAAGTCAGGCCACGTATCGAATCTCGTCTGGGCTTTCGCGTTGCCGGCAAAATCGTGTCGCGCAAGGTTGATGTCGGTGCAGTGGTCAAGCGTGGCCAGTTGCTGATGCAGCTTGATCCGCAAGATCTGGCATTGGCGCAGATGCAGGCCAAAGCAGGGTTGGCAGCGGCAGAAAGCAACCGCGACCTGGCAGTGGCTGAGCTGAAGCGTTACCAGGACCTGCGTTCCAAGAATTTTGTTGCTGCTTCCGTGCTGGATGGCAAAGAAGTGGCCGCCAAATCTGCCCAGTCCAGCTATGAACAGGCGCTGGCTGCCTATAAAAATCAGGCCAACCAGTCTGGCTATACCAGTCTGGTAGCCGATGTGGATGGTGTCGTTACCGGTCTGGATGCTGAAATCGGTCAGGTTGTCACTGCCGGCACGCCGGTCGTGCGCGTAGCGCAAACGGGTGATCTGGATGTCGTGGTTGGTATTCCGGAAGACAAGATCAACTCCATCCGTCAGATGACCGATGTCAATGTGCGCTTGTGGGCTAGCCCTGGGCAGACTATTCCCGGCAAATTGCGCGAATTGTCACCTATTGCTGATCCCGTTACCCGCACCTTTACTGCCAAGGTTAGCCTGAGTGGTGATGTCAAGAATGTGCAACTGGGCATGACAGCCTTTGTCAGCTTCAATGCCAAAAATCCCGCTAGCACCATCAGGGTGCCATTGACCGCCATGTTCCAGGAAAAGAATACGTCATCGGTCTGGTTGGTGGAGTCTGGCGTGGTCAGGCTGGTGCCGGTGCAGGTCGCCGGTTCATCTGGCGAAGAAGTATTGCTGGCTGGTGGTGTCAAGCCAGGCCAGGTAGTGGTGACTGCGGGCGTCAATCAACTGAAAAATGGTCAGAAAGTGACTATCCTTGGTGTTGAAGCACCGGCTGCTTCTGCTAATCCTGCTGCGCCAGCCAAAGTGGCTGATGCCGCTGCGGGAGCTGCGAAATGAGTGATTCTTCCCGTGGATTCAATTTATCCAGGTGGGCGCTAGAGCATATACCGCTAACGCGTTATCTGATCGTCGTGCTCTTGCTGGGTGGCATACTCAGTTACAGCAAACTGGGGCAGGATGAAGATCCGCCGTTTACTTTCCGTGCCATGGTGGTCAGGGCGATCTGGCCGGGTGCCACTGCCTTGCAGATGGCCGATCAGGTCACCGACAAGCTGGAAAAAAAGCTCCAGGAAACACCGTATATCGACAAGATACGCAGCTATTCAAAACCTGGTGAAACGCTGATCATCCTGCAATTGCGCGAATCGACACCGCCCAAGGAAACCGCACAATCCTGGTATCAGGTGCGCAAGAAGATAGGCGACATCAAGGCGACCTTGCCGCCAGGCGTGCAGGGGCCGTTCTTCAATGATGAATTCGGTGATACCTATGGGTCTATCTTTGCCCTGTCCGGTGACGGCTTCAAGTATGAAGAAGTCAAGGAATATGCTGACTATGTACGCCAGCAATTCTTGCGTATCCCTTCCGTATCCAAGGTAGAGCTGTTTGGTGTGCAGGATGAGAAAATCAATATTGAATTTTCCCAGAAAAAATTCTCGCAACTTGGCGTTCCCTTTGATGCGATAGTCGGGCAGATCAGTTCCCAAAACGGTATTGAAGGTACCGGTGTGCTGACGACATCCAGCGATAACCTGCAAGTGCGTGTAACTGGCGCCCTGATGACGGTGAAAGACCTGGAAAGCCTGCAATTGCGTGCTAACGGAACCACCTTCCGTCTTGGTGATTTTGCGACCGTCAAGCGTGAATACAAGAACCCGCCACAAGACAAGATGCGCTTTAATGGCAAGGAAGTTGTGGGACTTGGCATTTCCATGGAAAAGGGCGGCAACATTATCGAGCTGGGTAAAAATCTCCAGCATGATGTCGCCATCATCAAGGCCAAACTGCCGGTGGGTATCAAGCTTGAGCAAGTGTCCAATCAACCGGATGCGGTGACGTCATCGGTAGGTGAATTTATTCATACCCTGATCGAGGCTGTTGTTATCGTGCTGGCAGTCAGCTTCCTGGCCCTGGGCTTGCATACCAAGCCATTCCGTCTGGATATCTGGCCGGGTCTGGTGGTGGGCTTGACGATACCACTGGTATTGGCGATTACCTTCCTGTTCATGCGTATTTTTGATATCGATCTGCACAAGATATCGCTGGGCGCGCTGATCATTGCCCTGGGTTTGCTGGTGGACGATGCCATTATTGCGGTCGAGATGATGGTCAGGAAAATGGAAGAAGGCTTCTCGCGTTTTGATGCCGCAACCTTTGCCTATACCTCTACCGCGATGCCTATGCTGACCGGTACCCTGATCACGGCGGCAGGCTTCTTGCCGATTGGTCTGGCCAAGTCGGCAGCGGGTGAATATACCTTCTCCATGTTTTCCGTGAATGCGCTTGCCTTGATCATTTCCTGGCTGGCGGCGGTTATTTTTACGCCTTATCTTGGTTATCTGCTGTTGAAGGTGAAGCCGCATGGTGGTTCTGGTGGTAGCGAACATGAGATATTTGATTCGCCGTTTTACAGCCGCTTCCGCGCCATGGTGAACTGGTGTGTGGAATGGCGCAAAACCACCATCATCATTACCCTGGGTGTGTTTGGTCTGGGTGTATTCGGGTTCAAGTTTATTGAGCAGCAATTCTTCCCTGATTCCAGCCGTCTGGAATTGATGGTGGAACTGTGGCTGCCTGAAGGTTCATCCTTCGCTGCAACAGAAGCGCAAGCCAAGAAATTTGAAGCCTTTATCCAGAAGCAGGAAGGTGTGGACAGCGTTACCAGCTATGTGGGTACCGGTAGCCCGCGTTTCTATTTGCCGCTGGATCAGATTTTCCCGCAGACTAACGTATCGCAGATCGTGGTCTTGCCCAAGGATTTGAAGGCGCGTGCTGCATTGCGTTTAAAAATCATTGATGTCTTTAAAACTGACTTCCCTGAAGTGCGTGGTCGTGTGAAATTGTTGCCAAATGGACCACCGGTTCCTTACCCTGTGCAATTCCGCGTATCTGGCCTGGAAGTGACCAAGGTCAGGGAAATTGCTGATCGCGTCAAAGAAGTCATGCGCGCTAATGCGAATACTGTTGGTGTGAATGACAACTGGAATGAATCCGTGAAAGTCGTCAGGATAGACCTTGATCAGGATAAGTTGCGTATGCTGGGTATTACCTCGCAAACGGTGATGCGTGCTGCCAATACCATTCTGACTGGCACTACGGTTGGGCAATTCCGTGATGGCAACAAGCTGATCGATATTGCCGTACGCCAGCCTGTAGATGAACGTTCTACCGTGGAAGCGCTCAGCAACGCCAATATCCCGACTGGCAGCGGTAAATACGTGCCTTTATCGCAAGTTGCACGCATTTCCCTGGTGTGGGAACCTGGTGTGGTCTGGCGTGAAGGTCGCGAATGGGCGGTTACCGTACAGTCTGACGTGGTGGATGGTATACAGGGGCCGACGGTATCCAGCCAGATTTCACCCAAGCTCGATCAAATCCGCGCCAGCCTCTTGCCGGGTTACAAGATAGAACTGGCCGGTGCCGCAGCCGACAGTGGCAAGGCGCAGGAATCGATTGCAGCTAACGTACCATTGGTGGTGTTTATCATCTTTACCTTGCTGATGTTGCAACTGCATAGCTTCTCGCGTTCATTGCTGGTGTTCCTGACCGGGCCTTTGGGAGTGGCCGGTGCGGCAATGGCTTTGCTGATCTTGCAACGTCCATTCGGTTTTGTGGCCCAGCTTGGCGTGATTGCCCTGTTCGGCATGATCATCCGTAACTCGGTGATCCTGATCGACCAGATCGAGCATGACATCCGTGAGGGTGCTGCACCGTGGGATGCGATCGTGGAATCGGCTGTGCGTCGTTTCCGCCCCATCATCCTGACAGCCGCCGCTGCGGTGCTGGCGATGATACCTTTGTCGCGCTCCGTATTCTGGGGCCCGATGGCGGTTGCCATCATGGGTGGCCTCATCATCGCTACGGCGCTGACCCTGTTGTTCTTGCCAGCATTGTATGCAGCATGGTTCCGCGTCAAGAAGCCCGCGTGATTTATGTATAAATAGTTTCAACGCAAAAGCCCTTGCCTGTGTTTGTATGCAGGCAAGGGCTTTTTCGTCTGTGGCCGGGGCGGGCAGGCGGCTAGAAGGGTTTTTGGCTGTATTTAAAAAAATAAGGCACGGCCGAATAAAATCCAGTAGAATATCGGGCTGGAGTTGTAATGCCACATACATCAGTTTTGGGCGACGCTTGAATTTCGGGTCGCCCTTTGCTTTTGTACCGGCGGTGCAGAACAGGGTCTCTTGTTCTGATACTTTGCCGGTTTGCAACATAAACATCCCGCGAGGATGGCGAAATTGGTAGACGCACCAGGTTTAGGTCCTGACGCCAGCAATGGTGTGGGGGTTCGAGTCCCCCTCCTCGCACCACAGAATTTTTACTATTTGGACGATTTTCATGGCAACTGCAGTCGAAACTTTAGATAAATTGGAACGCCGTTTAACGATTTCTTTTCCGATCGCTGACGTGCAATCGGAAGTTGAAAAGCGTTTGAAAGTGCGTGCACGTACAGCAAAAGCGCCTGGCTTCCGTCCTGGTAAAGTGCCGATGAAAATGGTCGCTGCCCAGTATGGCTACCAGGTCGAAACAGAAGTGCTGAACGACAAAGTCGGTCAGGCTTTCTCTGTTGCTGCCAATGAAAACAAATTGCGCGTTGCTGGCTACCCAAGCATAGAACCAAAAACTGGTGCTGATGTTGCTGAAGGCAGTCTGGCATTCGATGCAACATTTGAAATTTACCCAGAAATCACCATCGGTGATCTGTCTGTTGCTGAAGTGGAACAAGTCAAGTCCGAAGTGACTGATGTTGAAATCGACAAGACCATCGACATCCTGCGCAAACAGCGCGTGCACTTCCACGTTAAAGGCGAGCAGGGCGCGCATGGTGACGGCGGTGCAGACCAGTCCGCACAAAATGGCGACCGTGCTACAGTTGATTTCGTAGGCAAGATCGACGGCGTTGAATTCGCTGGCGGCAAGGCAGATGACTTTAATTTCGTTCTGGGCGAAGGCCGCATGTTGCCTGAGTTTGAAACAGCAACTATCGGTTTGAAAGTTGGCGAATCCAAGACTTTCCCATTGGCTTTCCCTGAAGATTACCATGGCAAGGATGTTGCCGGTAAAACAGCAGAATTCACCATAACGCTGAAAAAGCTGGAATGGCCGCATATGCCTGAAGTGGATTCCGAATTCGCAAAAATGCTGGGCGTGGAAGATGGCGATCTGGTCAAAATGCGCGCTGACATCAAAGACAATCTGGAACGCGAAGTGCGTGGCCGTGTTAAGTCCAAGACCAAAGAAAGCGTCATGGATGCGCTGGTTAAGGCAGTTGAATTTGACGTACCTAAGAGCCTGGTTGCCGAGGATGGCGAACGTCTGGCAGAAATGACACGTCAGGACATGGCGCAACGCGGCATGAACGTAAAAGATGTACCATTCCCGACAGAACTGTTTGCTGCACAGGCAGAACGTCGCGTACGTCTGGGTTTGATCCTGGCTGAACTGGTCAAGGCTAACAACCTGCAAGCAACAACCGAGCAAATCAAGGCGCAAGTTGAAGATTTCGCACAAAGCTACGAGGACCCACAGCAAGTCGTTAAATATTATTTTAGCGATCGCAACCGTCTGGCTGAAGTCGAAGCCCTTGTATTAGAAGAAAACGTCGTTAACTATGTCCTGGGTAAAGCGAAAGTATCAGACAAAGTTCTGCCTTTCGATGAATTGATGGGCAACAACGCACAAGCGTAAGCAAAAAGGAAATCACATGACAGGCATCATCCGTAATTCGGCACTGGACACAAATATGCTGGGCATGGTGCCTATGGTGATAGAGCAGAGCGGCAGAGGTGAGCGTGCTTACGACATCTATTCCCGTCTGCTCAAGGAACGTGTGATTTTTCTGGTCGGCCCGGTCAATGACCAGGCTGCTAACCTCATCGTTGCTCAATTGCTGTTTTTGGAAAGCGAAAATCCAGACAAGGATATTTCGCTTTACATCAACTCCCCCGGTGGTTCGGTATCTGCCGGTATGGCGATTTATGACACCATGCAGTTCATCAAGCCTGATGTATCTACGCTGTGTACTGGCCTGGCGGCATCCATGGGTGCCTTCCTGCTGGCAGCGGGTGCCAAGGGTAAGCGTTTCTCCCTGCCAAATTCACGTATCATGATCCACCAACCTCTGGGTGGCGCCCAAGGTCAGGCTTCTGATATTGAAATTCAGGCGCGTGAAATTCTTTATTTGCGTGAGCGCCTCAATGGCATCCTGGCAGAAAACACAGGGCGCAGTCTGGAGCAGATCGCCAAAGATACCGATCGTGACAATTTCATGTCTGCCGATGCGGCAGCAGAATATGGTCTGATCGACAAGGTACTGGCTCATCGCGCGTAAGCAGCATAGAAAAAATAAAACGCCCGCTCCGCTATGGTTCGGGCGTTTTTTTATTCTGTTCTATAATGACTGCGTGGGCTTGACTACAATTCGGCTGCAATAGTTGGATGCCATGACGAAAGCCGCTTTTGCAGGTAATATGCGTACGGAAGAAGTTTGTGATTTATCGCAGCCCTGCCTGGTCAATTTGACAGGGCCGTCATCCTCCGGCTTCATGGATTAATTTTGTTTATTTTATATACGTATCATGCCCGATAAAAAATCCTCCAGTGGAGAAAAGCTGCTCTATTGCTCGTTTTGCGGCAAGAGTCAGCATGAGGTTAAAAAACTGATTGCAGGGCCATCCGTATTTATTTGCGATGAGTGCATCGATTTGTGCAACGACATCATTCGTGACGAAGTGTCCGAAATTGATAATATTGCCAGTGCAAAAACCGAACTGCCAACACCGCAAGAGATCACCGATCTGCTCGACCAGTACGTCATTGGCCAAATGGGTGCCAAACGTATTCTCGCGGTAGCGGTTTACAACCATTACAAGCGCCTGAAGCACCTCGGCAAGAAAGATGATGTCGAACTGGCTAAGAGTAATATTCTGCTGGTCGGCCCGACAGGTTCTGGTAAGACCTTGCTGGCGCAAACACTGGCTCGCATGCTGAATGTGCCTTTCGTGATCGCCGATGCAACTACCCTGACCGAAGCCGGCTATGTTGGTGAAGACGTAGAAAACATCATTCAAAAGTTGCTGCAAAACTGCAACTATGAAGTCGAACGTGCGCAAAAGGGTATTGTTTATATCGATGAAATTGACAAGATTTCTCGTAAATCTGACAACCCGTCGATTACCCGTGACGTATCCGGCGAAGGCGTGCAGCAAGCCTTGTTGAAACTGGTCGAAGGTACCATGGCATCAGTGCCGCCACAGGGTGGCCGTAAGCATCCTAACCAGGATTTCATCCAGATCGACACCACCAACATCATGTTCATTTGCGGTGGTGCGTTTGACGGCCTCGCCAAGATTATTTCCGACCGTTCTGAGCGCAGCGGCATAGGTTTCTCTGCCAGCGTCAAGAGCCAGGCAGAAAAGAGCGCCAGCGACGTCATGCAGGACGCTGAACCGCAAGATCTGATCAAGTTTGGCCTGATCCCTGAACTGGTTGGCCGTTTGCCCGTCATTGCCACACTGAATGAACTGGACGAAGCTGCACTGATACAGATTCTGGTCGAGCCTAAAAACGCCTTGATCAAGCAATATGCAAAATTGCTGGAGATGGAAGGCACAGAGCTGGAAATTCGTCCTGCTGCCCTGCAAGCGATTGCCAAGAAGGCGATTGCGCGCAAGACTGGTGCCCGTGGCTTGCGTTCCATTCTGGAACACGCCTTGCTGGATGTCATGTATGACCTGCCTAGCCATCAGAACGTGGAGAAAGTGGTCATTGATGAAAACACCATCACCAATGGCGCGAAACCACTGTTGATTTACCACGAGCAACCCAAGGTTGCTGGTGCCTGAGTCACCTGACTGATGTCGCATAAAAAACTTAATGGGGAGGCAACTCCCCATTTTTTATTGGTTTCTCATGCTTTATTTCTTTGTTTTAATTTGATTCGAAGTACAATGATTTAACAAAACAAAAACAGCTTCAATCGTAAAGCTACCCGGGGAAGCTCTCTGTGTGGCTTTTTTTATTGTTTTTTTCCAGAATGGGCTTGTGTTTCCGCCCAGTGCGCCAACATTGTTAACCAGTATTTATGAAAGGTGCGCCATGACGACTACTCTGATAACCGAACAAACCCAACTGCCGTTGTTGCCACTGCGTGATGTTGTTGTATTCCCGCACATGGTGATTCCCCTGTTTGTGGGGCGTCCAAAATCCATCAAGGCCCTGGAAGCTGCCATGGATCAAGGCAAGAGCATTATGCTTGCCGCTCAGAAAGCCGCTGCCAAGGACGAACCTTCGGCAGATGATATTTATGAAATTGGCTGTATTGCCAATATCCTGCAAATGCTGAAGTTGCCAGACGGTACCGTCAAGGTACTGGTCGAAGGTGCTCAACGTGCGCGCATACACAAGATCCATGATTCCGAATCCCACTTTTTCGCAGATCTGACACCTGTCGCTCTGGATGAGGGTGATGAATCTGAAGTGGAAGCGATGCGTCGCGCCATCGTTCAGCAGTTTGATCAATACGTCAAACTGAACAAAAAAATCCCGCCAGAAATCTTGGCATCCCTGTCCGGTATTGATGATGCCGGTCGCCTGGCTGACACCATTGCTGCCCATCTTCCATTGAAGCTGGAACAGAAACAGGTGATCCTGGAAATCTTCAGTGTCTCCAAACGCCTTGAGCATTTGCTGGGGCAGCTGGAAGGTGAACTCGATATTCTGCAAGTTGAAAAGCGTATCCGTGGTCGCGTCAAGCGCCAGATGGAGAAATCCCAGCGCGAGTACTACCTGAACGAACAGGTCAAGGCCATCCAGAAAGAACTGGGCGAAGGTGAAGAGGGCGCCGATATTGACGAACTGGAGAAAAAAATCCTGGCCGCCAAGATGCCTAAAGAAGCCCGCGACAAGGCACAGAATGAGTTGAAAAAACTCAAAATGATGTCACCGATGTCGGCAGAAGCCACCGTCGTGCGCAATTACATCGACACCATCGTCAATCTGCCATGGAAGAAAAAATCCAAGGTCAATAATGATTTGACGAATGCTGAAAAAGTACTGGAAGACGAACACTTTGGCCTCGATAAGGTCAAAGAACGCATCCTGGAATATCTTGCAGTACAACAGCGCGTCGACAAGCTTAAAGCGCCTATCCTGTGTCTGGTAGGCCCTCCGGGCGTGGGTAAGACCTCGCTGGGGCAATCCATCGCCCGTGCCACGAACCGCAAGTTCGTGCGCATGGCCCTGGGTGGCGTGCGTGACGAGGCTGAAATTCGCGGTCACCGTCGTACCTACATCGGCTCCATGCCAGGCAAGATTCTGCAAAGCCTGTCCAAGGTCGGTGTGCGTAATCCGCTTTTCCTGCTGGATGAAGTGGACAAGATGGGTGCAGACTTCCGTGGCGACCCTTCGTCTGCCTTGCTGGAGGTACTGGACCCTGAGCAAAATCATACCTTCTCGGATCACTATATCGAAGTTGATTTCGATCTGTCTGATGTGATGTTTGTGGCGACGTCCAACTCCTATAATATTCCGCCAGCTTTGCTGGATCGGATGGAAGTGATACGTCTGTCGGGTTATACCGAAGATGAAAAAACCAGCATTGCCCAGCGTTATTTGCTGCCCAAGCAAATCAAGAACAATGGTTTGAAAGAAGGCGAAATTACCGTGGCCGAAAGTGCGATACGCGACATCATTCGCTATTACACCCGTGAAGCCGGTGTGCGTTCGCTGGAAAGGGAAATCTCCAAGATTTGTCGCAAGGTCGTGAAAATGCTCTTGCTGAAGAAGACCGAGAAAAAAGCCACGGTCAATTCCAAAAATCTGGATAAATACCTGGGTGTGCGTCGCTATGACTTTGGCGTCGCCGTTAAAGACAACCAGATCGGCCAGGTAGTTGGTCTGGCCTGGACTGAAGTGGGCGGCGATCTGCTGACCATAGAAGCCGTTGCCATGCCAGGTAAAGGCGGTGTCATTCGTACAGGTACCCTGGGCGATGTCATGAAAGAATCGATCGAGGCAGCCCGCACCGTGGTGCGCAGCCGCGCCAAGCGTCTGGGTATCAAGGCCGATGTATTCGAGAAGAGTGATATTCATATCCACGTGCCAGAAGGTGCCACACCGAAAGACGGTCCGTCTGCCGGTATCGCCATGACCACGGCGCTGGTGTCTGTGTTCACCGGCATCCCGGTTCGTGCCGATGTCGCCATGACAGGCGAGATCACACTGCGCGGCGAAGTATTGCCTATCGGTGGCCTGAAAGAGAAATTGCTGGCTGCGCATCGCGGTGGTATCAAGACCGTGCTGATACCAGAAGAAAACGCCAAGGATCTGGCAGAGATCCCGGACAACGTCAAAAACAAACTGGAAATTATCCCGGTACGCTGGATAGACAAAGTCCTGGAAATCGCACTGGAAACCCAGCCGGTTCCTTTGGTTGACGAGCCGGTCCCCGTAGCTGCCGCAGCAACACCAGCAACGCCAGAAACACCAGCGGATACGACGGTGGTAAAGCACTAAGTTAATCAGCATTTGTTGGTGCTTGCCAGCCAAGCACTGGCAATAGAAAAATGAAATCGCCCGATTTTTGAATCGGGCGATTTTTTTGTCGGTAGTTTGATTCCGCTATGTGGTAGCTGCGATGTTAAATTTTCCTTAAACACGGATTCAATTTAATCTATGATTCATTGTCTTAATTTTTAGATTGGAAATGGTCTGCTTCTATGACTACTTTGACGCAACTTGATAAACACGCGAGCAAATGGTTCCATGACGCGATGCGGCGACGTGGTTTCGCCATAGAAAAGAAATTTACTTTTTGGCGTAAGCGCGGGCCTTTATTTGACATGTTTGTTGCAAGAATAAGTTCAGGCGGGTTTCTTGATGTCAATGTAACGATCTGGTCGCCTTGGGCAGATCATCCAAATGGTGAGCTCGGAGAATTCCCTCCCGATTATCTATTGATTGGTGGCCGCCTCTCTGAGGATTTCCCCAAAAATATGTTTAGCGACCCAATGTTTTCTGTTGAAAATGAGGAAGATATTGAGCAAGTTTTAAGATCCGTATTGGAATTAATTGATAAATGCGCTTTACCCTGGTTTCCGACAGTTTATTCATATGAAACATACGTCGCCTACGTTGGGAAGCGTGGCTATCATCCGACTGCCGAACGGATAGAAATGGTAAAAGCAGGAATTGCACGAGGCTTTCAACAAGAGCCATATATTTAATTTTTTACCAGGTGAAATATGTCAGTCGATATTTTTGTGATTCTAAAAAAAGAGAAAATGCCTGACCCCAAACGATGGGCGCAAGCAATTGCGGAGGCAGAGTTTGATCTGCAAATTGACACGGATTTTGATGTTGAAGAATTTTCCGGTTTTTTGCCCTGCATATACAAGGGTGAAGAAACCGGGTTCGAATATTTTTTCGAAGAGCTGGAAGACGACTTTTTGGAGGAAGACGCGACATCGCAACTTGAGGGTAGAGATTATATGGTGACCTTTTCGACGCACAGTGATTTAACTGAACTGATAGTGTCGACTATTGCATCAGCAGTCTTGTGTTCAATGTCAGATGGTTTAATCCTGAATGACGAGGATGGATTGCCCTTCATCAAGGCACAAGATGCAATTGCCTATGGCAAGAAAGCAGAGGCTGAATTGATATTGGATTTGGATGAGGGATAGCTGACGGTATCCGGATAAATCAACTCAGGTCCTATTCAAGCAAGAATACCTGCTTACCATTCCAAATTGTTTATAGTAAATATGACGGATTTCGATATCAATATTGGTGCTAGCACACGTTCGGCCTTTTCTGGAATTATCGGGAAACGCTGCTGCCGGCAACGTGCAGGGGAATACAAAAGTCTCAGTCTTGGTTTTGGGGAGAAAGTCCCACACGTGAGGAAGAAATCGGTTGATTCCTTCAGCGGCGAATGGGAGATCGGCACGTATTCTGCTGCCTGGAGGATTGTAAAGAACGGCGCAATTCTTTGCGGAAGCATGAATCCCGTTGATTCGAACGAAGAACTGGAGCAACAGGTTGATGCACTCCAACTTGGTATTGTGATGTCTATTGAAATGCTTTCCAAATTCGATATTCGCATCGCCTTGGATGACAGAACCTTTGTCGAATTTATGTGTGCGTCGAACGATGATGAAAATGTGTTTCACATTTTTGGTCCAGATCATCTATTTTTGGGCTATTCACCGGCTCATGGATGGCGACTTAGGAAATCGAATGAGCCTTCTCTGTAAGAGTGCCTTCCGGTCTTTCATTCGTCAGTAGCGCAAGTAAATTGATTTGGGGTTTCAAACTTGTATGTGATGTGCATACGCCACTTTAAAAACACAGTTTTTGGGCCATTTCCAATATCGAAGTGGCAAACATGCTGCCGACCTGCTTGATGTCCGATTGAGTACCTTTGAAAAGAAAATTTTACCCGGGCCGCCCGTTTCACAAAAGAGAACCATTTCAGCGTAGATGATTTCGGAGAACAATAAATGCCCGATAACGTAGTTATTTTTAAAAGCCCGGAATTTTTTAAACTTGTAAAAGAAATGTCGAAGTTCGAGCGTCAAATTAGCAAAAGCCGCATTGATGTTCCCAGGCCGGGATATGTTATGGACCAATGGGGAAGTTATGTGTCTGAAGCTAAAGTAAATGGTTTGATTGATTTGCTCAAACAGCTAATGAGGGTAAATGAGGAAGATGAAGCCCGTGCCGCCCGCTCTATTTATGCAGGTCTACTGCTAACCTTGAATCGATTTGATGCGGCGAAAAATGAATTTAAGGCATTGGCCGATGAACGGCCCGAGAAGAGTGAACTAGACATGCTCAATATTTTAATTATTGAAGCAAAGAGAGGTAATTTTGACGAGGCGAAACGGCTTGCTGGGGTTGTAAATGCAATGTCTGGGGAATGGTACCAAATAACAGACGAGCGAATTCAAGAAAAATATAACAACCACCAAAAGATCATTAAATCCAAATGAAGCTGAAGTTGATTGTGTTGGTCGCCAATGAACAGAGCACTGAAATGATGTGAATATGTATGAAATAAAACCTGGAATCGGTGTAGCAAATGTTGTATTCGGTCAGAAGGCGGAATCGCTCTCATCTATGGGATATTTTGAAGACCCGGATGGCTTTGACGAGATAACTGAATGGCGCACGTACAAGAAGAATGATGAGTTTAAGTGCTATGTAAAAAATGGCGAAGTAATATGCATTGCTTGTTTCTTTGACTGTCTTATCGATGGTTTTTCTTTGATGGGCAAAGAGTTACACGAGTTAGTCCAGGCGATGGGTGAACCTGATGAGATCGGTGAACCGCTATGGGTAACAAATGATCGACAACAAAGACCTTATGAGTATTTTTCGCTTGGTTTGCAGATTTGGTTTGAGGGCGATAAGGTGGTTTCGGTTTTTTGTAACGACGAATATTGAATTTCTCACCTCCCGCAATTGATCGGAATAGAAGAAATTCTGAGCTGAAAATTTTGATTAATTGAATGAGATAAGAAATGCATTTAGATTTACTGAGAGATACTGCTAAAACATTCCCCAAAATTGAAAATAAACTTGAAATTCTTGGTTTAAAGATATGGCACTGTAAATATGAAACTTTGCAACCTTTGGCTGAATTTCAGAGCCTGGAAAAATTGGTAATTGCCTCATTTCCAGATGATTCGCTTGATATAGTCGTGTCATTGCCAAAATTGAGATATTTGCGGATTTTACATATGCCAAAGATATCAAAACTTGATGCGTTGTCTAGTACTCAATTTATTGAGGTACTCTCATTGTCCACATCACCATCTTGGGACTCAAGTGGAAAATGTACAATTGTTGAATCACTTAAACCGATAGCTTTAATGCCATCGCTCAAGTATTTAGAGCTATTCGGCGTTTGCCCAGTAGACAGATCTCTTGCTGAATTAGATGGCTGTAGAAATTTGCAAACAGCTCGATTCTCGCGATATGCAAACGACGAAATAGAGCGTTTTTATCGCTTGACCGGAGTAGAAAACCAATACGTCTCTGACTGAGGCGTGGAAAGCTAAACATCTCTCGGAGGTATTTATGCTTAACAATCGGCAAGCAAGCTATTGCTTGCCGATGCTTCCTGCCGGTATTGCCAAAAAAGTTTGAGGACGAGCCGGGTGTGATCCGGATGAGAGGGGAGGATCACACCCAGGCTGTCCTCAAACCCAGTTTCTCATCAGGCCGACTGCCAGGCCTTCCAGAGCAAAATCTTCTTCGGTATCGCCCACTCTGATGATGGGGTAATCCGGGTTTTCCGGCATCAGTTCAATCAGGTTGCCGGTTTTTTTGTAGCGTTTGACGGTGACATCATCACCCAGGCGGGCGACGACGATCTGGCCATTGCGGGCGCTGTCGGTTTTTTTGACGGCCAGCAAGTCACCGTCCAGTATGCCGGCATCGCGCATGGACATGCCGCGTACCTTCAGCAAAAAATCAGGCTTGGCAGAGAACAGGGCGGGGTCCACATGGTAGGTGGATTCGATATGTTCGCTGGCCAGTATGGGCGAACCGGCGGCCACGCGGCCAACCAGTGGCAGGCTCAATTGCATCAGTGCCGGATGCGGCAGGGCCATCTGTATGCCAGGGATGTGGCTGGACAGTTCAGATTCCAGCAGGCGTATGCCGCGTGATGTGCCGGCAGCGATCTCGATGACGCCTTTGCGTGCCAGTGCCTGCAAATGCTCTTCTGCGGCATTGGTGGAGCGGAACCCCAGTTCTGCGGCGATCTCTGCGCGGGTAGGGGGAAATCCGGTATTTTGGATAGCATCCTTGATCAGGTTAAGGATTTGTTCCTGGCGGGCAGTGAGTTTTAGCATGGCGTTTTTTTTAATGTGAATGTGCTGTATAGGCAAGCAGTCTGTATTTTTATACAGTAAAGCTGAATATGCAAGTCAAAATCTGCTGAGATCACCAGAAATGTGAAAAATTACCTCATTGAAACCGGCAAATCGGGGTTTTGCCTGGCTAAGTCACTGATCTAATTGATCAATGTTGAAAACTGGGTTATTATTGTCGGCTTTCCTCTTCCCGCACTCGTCTTGACGCCGAGGCGGGCTATTTTTATTGTCCACAAGGAGAATATATGCGTCATTATGAAATCGTATTTATCGTACATCCCGATCAGAGCGAGCAAGTTCCTGCAATGATCGAACGCTACAAGGCAAGTGTTGTAGCTCGTGGTGGTCAAATCCATCGCGTTGAAGACTGGGGCCGTCGTCAACTGGCTTACATGATTCAAAAACTGGCGAAAGCGCACTATGTTTGCTTGAACATTGAATGCGATGCTGAAACTCTGCTCGAGTTGGAAACAGCATTCAAATTCAATGACGCTGTCTTGCGTCACCTGACAGTCAAACTGAAAAAAGCAGAAACAACACCTTCTCCAATGATGAAAGCTGTTCAGAAGGAAGATGCTGCAAAAGCGCAACGTGTAGAAGCGCCTGCTGCTTAATTATTCATTGACAGAGGTCGTGTAAAAAATAGTGAATCAGCTGAAGCTTGTAGCCCGGATCGTAGAGAAAACCGCACTGCGGTACACACCGGCCGGTATACCAATAGCTTCTGCGACATTGATGCACAGTTCGGAAACTCGTGAGGCGAACACAGTTCGACAGGTCGAGTTTGAAATTTCAGCGGTAGCGGCAGGGGAGATTTCCCGCCGGTTCAATGAAATTGATCTGGATGTGCCGGTGGAATTTACTGGTTTTTTAGCACGCAAAAATCGCAATAGCAAAAGTCTCGTTTTTCATGTCACTGAATTCGGGACACCTTTACTAGATTAGGAGCCAAAAATGGCATTCGGTAAAAAATTCGACAAAAGCAAATTGAAGCAAAAGCGTCAGCAACAAAATCCTTTGTTCAAGCGCAAAAAATTCTGCCGTTTCACAGCGGCACATGTAGAAAAAGTTGACTACAAAGACATCGACACACTGAAAGACTTCGTGCAAGAAAACGGCAAAATCATGCCTGCACGTCTGACAGGTACTAAAGCGTTGTACCAACGTCAAGTTGATACAGCAATCAAACGTGCACGTTACCTCGCGTTGCTGCCATACACTGATTTGCACACAGCGTAATTGACGACAAGGTAAAGGAGAAAAATATGCAAGTTATTCTGTTGGATAAAGTCGTTAATCTCGGCAATCTGGGTGATGTAGTTCGTGTAAAAGACGGCTATGCCCGTAACTTTTTGATTCCTCAACGTATGGCCCGTCGTGCTACGACAGCTGCCGTTGCCGAATTCGAAGCAAAACGTGCTGAACTGGAAAAAGCAGCAGCCGCCAAATTGGCAGCAGCACAAGCTCAAGGCGAAAAACTGTCCGGTTTGACAGTGCAAATCACCCAGAAATCTGGTGTTGATGGCCGTCTGTTCGGTTCTGTTACTAACTCTGATATCGCTGAAGCCCTGACAAAACAAGGTTTCGCGGTTGAAAAAGCACAAGTACGTTTGCCACAAGGTCCTTTGAAGATCGCTGGCGATCACAGCGTTTCCGTTGCATTGCATACGGACGTCGTGGTTGATGTGATCGTTTCTGTACTGGGCGAGCACGCTTAATTTGCTTTTTGCAAATTGCTGAAGAAAAAGCCGGGAATTCCCGGCTTTTTTGTTGTGTGCGGGATGTTTTTCTTTGTTGTGTTGTTTATGTGATATTTGTCGTGGCTGAATCAGAAACTTGTCACAATCTTGTCATAAACATGCCTGCTTCCCTCACGTTGTATTGTCTGGCAATTTGATTTAACGGTTATAATGCGCGCCATGAAAGCTGGTTCTGATCCTCAAGTTGACGCGATACGCGTCCCCCCCCATTCCATAGAAGCAGAGCAATCTGTCCTTGGAGGCTTGTTGCTTGACAATGCCGCCTGGGATCGTATTGCTGACTTTATCAGCGAAGAAGATTTTTATCGCTATGACCACCGCATCATTTTTCAATGCATGGTCAAGCTCATCAATGCGTCCCGTCCGGCCGACGTGATTACCGTGTTTGAAGCCCTGAATGGCATGAACAAGGCCGAGGATGCCGGTGGCCTTAGCTACCTGAATGCCCTGGCCCAGAATACGCCTTCCGCCGCGAATATCCGTCGTTATGCCGAGATCGTGCGTGACCGTGGTGTGCTGCGCAAGCTGATTACGGTATCTGATGAAATTGCAGGTAATGCCTTTAATCCGCAGGGTAAAGAAGTCAAGCAGATGCTGGACGAGGCTGAATCCAAGATTTTCGCCATCGCTGAAGAGGGTGCCCGTGGTGCCCAGGGTTTCCAGGCCATCCAGCCCTTGCTGACCCAGGTGGTTGAGCGTATTGATGAACTGTATAACCGCGACAATCAAAATGATATTACCGGTGTGCCTACCGGTTTTGCTGATCTGGACAAAATGACGTCCGGTCTGCAGCCTGGGGACTTGATCATTGTTGCCGGTCGCCCATCCATGGGTAAGACTGCGTTTTCGCTGAATATCGGTGAAAACGTGGCAATCGACAGTGGTTTGCCGGTTGCCGTGTTTTCCATGGAGATGGGTGGTGCCCAGCTGGCCATGCGTATGCTGGGCTCGGTAGGGCGTCTGGATCAAAGTCGTTTGCGTGTCGGTAAGCTGACGGATGAAGACTGGCCGCGCCTGACGCATGCCATCCAGAAGATGAATGATGCGCAGTTGTACATCGATGAAACCCCGGCGCTGAGTTCAATAGAATTGCGCGCTCGTTCGCGTCGTCTGGCCAGGCAATGCGGCAAGCTGGGTCTGGTGATTGTCGATTACCTGCAACTGATGTCCGCCAATTCTGCCGGTGAAAACCGTGCGACCGAGATTTCGGAAATTTCCCGAAATCTGAAAGGGTTGGCGAAAGAATTGCATTGCCCGGTGATCGCTTTGTCACAGTTGAATCGCTCGCTGGAACAGCGCCCGAACAAACGTCCCGTCATGTCCGATCTGCGCGAATCCGGTGCGATTGAGCAGGATGCCGACGTCATCATGTTTATTTACCGTGATCAGGTTTATAACCCTGATTCGCCGGACAAGGGTACGGCAGAAATCATTATTGGTAAGCAGCGTAATGGCCCGATCGGCAGTGTGCGCCTGACCTTCCTGGGTGAATATACCAAGTTTGATAACTACGTAGGTAATCTGTCGATCTACGGCGATAACGAATAAGTTTCAGCATCAGGAATTTTTGTTTTAGTAGTTAGTGGCAAATGCAGCAAAGCTTGAAACTGCACGGGCAGCGTAACTGTGTTTTGCAGTTTTAGGCGTCGTTTTTATGTGTTTGTATTTGCCTGAGCAATTCTAGAAATCTTCTATTTTCAGTGAGAATAAAATGTTTGGACGCTTGATGCCCACCGAGGGCAAATTTTTTGAACTCTTCAACCAGCACGCTGATTTATGCGTCAAAGGCTCCAAGGAGATGGTTGCTCTGATGACGAATTTTGATGATCTGGAAAATCGCGTACATGCGATAGAGAGCATAGAAAAACAGGCAGATACGGTTACCTACAACACGATAGAACTGTTGCACAAAACCTTCATCACTCCACTTGACCGTGACGACATCCATAAACTGATCACTCGCATGGATGACATTCTGGATTTGCTGGAAGATGCAGGCCAGACTATCTCGCTGTACGATATCCGCGAAATCACGCCGGAAGCAAAACGTCTGGCAGAACTGTGCCTTGCCTGCTCTGAAAAAGTAAGGGCTGCGGTAGCCTTGTTGCATAACATGGATAATTCCAGAGAAATCCTGGCGCTGTGTGAAGAAATTGACCGCCTGGAATCGGATGCTGATCATGTCATGCGCGCTGCCATGTCCAAATTGTTCCGTGATGAACCCGATGTTCGCAATCTGATCAAATTGAAAGCGATTTACGAAATACTGGAAACAGTGACGGATCGTTGCGAAGATGTCGCCAATATCATTGAAGGCATTATTGTTGAGAACGCTTAAGCGTCTGACCATTTTATTTTGACGCTTAATTGACGCTTAACAGTTCTCTGTCAATGCAGAGGGCGAACAAGGGAATTCACTTTTATGCAATCCATTCATATGAGCACGCACGTCATCATCTTATTGGTGGTGTTGGCGTTGTTATTCGATTTCATGAACGGCTTCCATGATGCCGCCAATGCGATCGCTACCGTTGTATCGACGGGGGTATTGAAGCCCAGCCAGGCGGTGGCCATGGCTGCCTTATTCAATGTATTTGCTTTTTTTGTTTTTAATCTGTCGGTTGCGAAAACCATAGGTAAAGGCACTATCGATCCTGCTATTGTCGACCACTATGTTATCTTTGGGGCCCTGGTCGGGGCGATATTCTGGAACTTGGTCACCTGGTATTTTGGTATTCCGTCTTCATCTTCCCATGCCCTGATCGGCGGTTTGATCGGTGCTGCTGTGGCGAAAGAGGGTACGAGTGCACTGATTGCCGCTGGCCTCTACAAGATCATCTTGTTTATCGTCTTGTCGCCGTTGTTGGGATTTTTCCTGGGTTCTGTGATGATGCTGATCGTATCCTGGCTGTTCGTTAAATCGACGCCAAGGAAAGTCGACAAATGGTTCCGCCGCCTGCAACTGGTGTCGGCTTCTGTTTTCAGTCTTGGTCACGGTGGTAATGATGCGCAAAAGACCATGGGTATCATCTGGATGCTGCTGATCGCCGCCAACTATTCCAGTGAGGCCGACAAGGGCCCGCCAGGTTGGGTGGTGTATTCCTGCTATGCAGCGATTGGTCTGGGTACCTTGTTTGGTGGCTGGCGCATTGTTAAAACAATGGGCCAAAAAATTACCAAACTCAAACCTGTAGGTGGTTTTTGTGCTGAAACCGGCGGTGCAATCACCCTGATTCTGGCAACGGTATTGGGTGTTCCTGTGTCGACAACACATACCATTACCGGCGCAATTGTCGGTGTCGGCTCGGCACAAAAAATGTCTGCTGTGCGTTGGGGCGTGGCTGGCAATATCGTCTGGGCCTGGATTCTGACCATTCCGGCGTCTGCTTTTGTGGCAGCGATAGCCTGGTGGATAGGTAAGCACATCCTGTAATTGCAGTGTGGTTGTGGATATGAAAAAAAGCGCCCGATTTTTTGTTCGGGCGCTTTTTTATTGCGTGCTTTTTTCGGCGCTTACATCTGCTTGAACAAATGCACAAAGCTGCGGCTGACTTCCAGTTTTTCGGTCAGGCCCTTGATCTGCACCAGGTGACGTCCACGCAGATCGCGGATCACGCCTGAAATCGCCTTTGCATTCACCAGGGTAGAACGGTGGATCTGCCAGAACAGGGCCGGGTCCAGCTCTTCTGCCAGGTCGCGTACCGGTTTGCGTATCAATGCTTCATAGGTGGCAGTCTGTACCCGTGTGTATTTTTCGTCAGACTGAAAAAACAGGATTTCTTCTACCGGTATCAGGCGCAGTTCCTGACCTATTGATGCCTGTATCCATTGCAGGTAATCCGGCTTGGAGGTGATGCCCATCTGCTTGGCCAGTTGTGACAGCATGCTGCTCATGTCGTTGGGCTGGCTTTGGCTGGACAGGCGTTGCTTGAGCCTTTCAACAGTGCGTGTCAGGCGATCTACATCCGCCGGCTTCAATACATAATCAACCGCGCCATGGTCAAAGGCCTGGATGGCGTACTGGTCATAGGCGGTGATGAAAACGATATGGGCCTTATTGCCGATATCCCTGGCAGCTTCCAGGCCCGTCTTGACCGGCATACGAATGTCGAGGAATACCAGGTCAGGCTGGTGTTTTTCTACCAGTTCAACGGCTTCCTCTCCATTCTTGGCTTCGTCCAGGATTTCCAGTTCAGGCCAGACCTGTTCCAGACGCGACTTTAACTGGTCGCGCATCAGTCTTTCATCATCGGCGAGTATTGCTGTTGGCATAGTCGTCACTAATTGGCTAATTCGTAAGGGATTTCTATGGTAACGCAAACGCCGCTTGGTTGATTGGCTGTAATGATCATTTGTCCTTTTTCTTTATAAATCAATTTCAGGCGTTCGCGAATATTTTGCAGGCCAAGGCCGGTACCATTGCTGGGCATGGCACCAAATCCCAGGCCATCGTCACTGACTGACACGCGCAGCTTGTTATGGGCAACTTCGGCATGGAAGCGTATGGTGCCACCCTCTGCCTTGCATTCCAGCCCATGCTTGATGGCATTTTCGACCAGGGATTGCAGCATCATCGGCGGAAAGGCGGCACTGCGCAAGCCTTCTGGCATGATGAAATCAACGTTCAGGCGTTCTTCCATACGCATTTTCAGCAATTCAAGGTAAGACTTGATCATGTCTGCTTCGCGCCCCAGATTGGTGATGCTGGCGTTTTCACGCATCTGCGGCAAGACGGCGCGCAGGTAGGCAATCAGGCTGCGCTGCATGGCGGCGGCGCGCGGTGGATCAGTTTCTATCAGATGCTCGACCGAGGCCAGGGTGTTGAACAGAAAATGCGGCTCGACCTGGGCTTGCATCATCTGCATCTGCGCTTCGCTGACCTGACGCAGCAGGGATTCGCGTTCGGCAGCCATGCCAGCTTCTTTGGCTTTTTCTTCTGCACGAAGTTTTCCGCCCATCAGGGCCTTCATGCCAAACAGGCCAAATACCAGCAGTACGACAAAGTTCTTGAACCACTTGGATGAGGTACGTTTATAGCTGCGTACCTCTTCGTCGGCAGCATCGGCAACGGCATTGTTGATGTCTTCGCTGATTTCCTTGGCAACCTCGGCCGGCAGTCTGATGTGAATATCATCACGCCCAGCTACTGATGGCATTGCCGGAGGAGCTGGTGGAGCCGCAGGCTCGGCTGGTGCAGCGGGGGCAGCGGGGGCGGCTGGTTCGGCGCCCGGGCTGGGGGCGCTGGAAGCTGTGCTTGCCTGGGTATCACCATCCTTGTTGATGCGGATGCCGTTTTCATCTATCTCGATTTGCTTGCCCTTGCCATCAGCATTGTTCTTGCGGATGTGGATGCCGGTATTGTCAATTTCAATATTGGTATCACCATCGGTGATCTTGCTGGTTTTCTTGGTTTTTGCCGACGGATTGTTTTTCTTGACGATGACGCTTTCTTCAGACGTGAACAGGGCGTCTTGCAAAATGCCACCGGCAGCAATCGTCAGCACGGCAAACAGCAGAAATTTCCACCATGATAATTTGGTGACCCAGGCGGCCGTCTTGTCGAAGACTCTGCTCAGCAAAGCCAGCATGTCGGCGATAAATTCCTTGAAATTTTGTGCGTTCGTATTGTTCATGATGCATCTCTTTTGATGAGTATCCGAGTATCCCAGATCGATGCAGCGCCGGTAGTGATGGGCGCTGCTTTCTTGGGACTTTTCAGTCCATGCTTGTACTGTAAGGAAATCATCCGGAAATGGGTAGCGACATGCGACAGTCTGCAAAATCGGCAGGACAGAACGAAGAAAGCGCCATTCAATTTGAACTATTTATGAACTGTCATGCAGGGAATGGAAGGCTTCCAATGCGCTTTTTCGGGTGATGTCTGCTGTAGGCAAGCTGTGCGAAGCTGCTTATCTTGTTGCCAGCCAGGCATGTAAATCATCGCGGGTCAGGGGTTTGGAATACAGATAGCCCTGGGCGATGTGGCAGTCGTAAGAAAGCAGGGTATTGGCCTGCATTTCACTTTCCACCCCTTCGGCAATAATCGACAGGCCCAGATTCTGGCCAAGTTGCACGATCATTTTGGCGATGCTGCCTTCACTAGAATTTTTCTGGATTTCATTGACAAAGGCACGATCAATTTTCAATTTGTCCACATCCAGTTTTTGCAGGTGGCTGAGGGAAGAGAAGCCGGTGCCAAAGTCATCGATCGATACGCTCATGCCCAGTTGCTTGATTTGTTGCAGAGTCTTGATTAGCAGTTCCGGGTCTTTCATGGCCATGGATTCGGTAATTTCCAGTTCCACAAAATTCGGTGGCACCTGGGTGTCTTCCAGCGCCTTGTTCAGTGATTGCATGAATAGGGGATGCGAGAACTGTACCTGTGACACGTTGATCGCCATCTGGAAGTTGGTGTACCCCAGGCTGCGCAAATGCACCAGTTCAAAACAGGCGGTGCGCAAGACCCATTCGCCAATATCGACGATCAGGCCCGAATATTCAGCAATGGGGATAAACTGGTCTGGCGGGATGAAGCGGCCATCGTCGGTCTTCCAGCGTAGCAACGCTTCTGCGCCTGTCACGCGGCCATCACGCATATCAATCTGTGGCTGGAATACCAGGAATAATTTTTCATGCTCAAAGGCGGCGCGCAGGGCATGCATGAGCAAAACGCGTTCACGAATTTCCACACCCATATTGCGGGTGAAGTATTCATAGCCGCCACGCCGGTTCATTTTGGCGCGTTTCAAGGCAATGTTGGTATCTTTCAGTGCTTCTGAGCCATCACCATCATATTCATCCAGCTTGATCAGGCCTATGGTGGCCGACAATTGCACTTCTTGCTGATCAACGTCAAATGGCGTGTTGAATAGGGTTAGTATCTTGTCCGGGTAGACCATACTGTCTTCACCCAGCAAGGCAAAGGTATCGCTGCCTACTCTGGCCAGTTGGCAATGCTCGCCGAAGGTGTTGGACAGCCTTTGCGCGACCGAATACAACAGCAAATCACCAAACTGATGGCCCAATGCATCATTGGTTTCAGCAAAATGGTCGATGTCGATCAGCGATAGCGTGCTATGGCTTTTCAGGGAGGTCAGCAGGGTTTCATTCAGGGTCTGCAAGAGCTTGAGGCGATTGGCCAGGCCGGTCAGCGGGTCATAAAACGCGTAATTGTGCAGGCGTGATGTCAGCATCACATTGTCGAGGCCCACTGATACGTTGCCACAAAATACGCCCAGCAGGCGCTTGTCCATCTCGTTGAGATGCAGGCCGGTATTGAGGTAGAGCGTGAAATCTTTTTGTGCAACGTTATTAAAATACAGTGCTGTAATATCAGCTTCAAAGACGCTTTGATGCATTGCCAGCGAGCGGGTCACAATGCTGGATGCAACCGTGTCAAGCTGGCTCAGCGATTGATTCAGCTTGCCTTCGTACATGGTCGTAGCGGCAATGACGAACAACTCGCCTTCTTCCTGTTGTTCGGCCGGTGTTTGTCGGGCGCAGACAAAGCCCTCGGTATTCAGACCCAGCAAGCCGCTGAGCTGCACCAGCACGCCTGCTGCAAAATTTTGCAGGCCTTGCAGCGCCATCAGTTCAGTGCTGGCGTGAATGATCATTTCCAGACCACGACGGCTGGCACTGATGGCGCAAATCTGTTCGTAAGAACGGATGGCAGAAGTGACGGCGGTATATAGCTTGGTGCGCGTCAGTTCGGATTTGGTTTTGTAGTCATTGATGTCGTAATCACGGATCGCATCAATTTCTGGCGCATAGCCTGGCTGGCCGGTGCGCAATATGATCCTGACATCGGTCAGGCCCAGAGTTTTGCGGATGTAGCTGACCAGTTGCAGGCCGGCGTCTTCCTGTTCCATGACCACGTCCAGCAGGATGATGGCAATGTCCGTCTCGGTTTGCAGTATGTCGCGGGCTTCTGCCGCAGAATAGGCATGCAGAAAGCTCAGCGCACGATGCTGTATTTCAAGGCTACCCAGCGCAAAAGTCGTGGCGGAATGTACATCCGGATCATCATCAATAATCATGATCCGCCAAGTCTGCATAGGCTTGGATGCCACCGAAGCTTCTTCGCTGTCTGGTTCTTCCAGGAAAACCAGATCATCTTCGGACGAGTGGATCGTTGAATTCATCTGTAATGCGGCTCCATGCTTGGCATATCTGTCTGGTAAGGGCGCTGCAAATTTGTTCCTTGTGGAACTATGACACTAAAAGTAGCGTCAGCCAAGCCTCAACTCTTCACTTTGGTAAGAATAAAACAAGATTTGTCCGATTGGGAAGAAAAATACTTTGAATTTCTTCACAATTTGTGAAATCTCTGGCCAAGTTTCCCGGAACTTGAATTCAGTGCTTGCCGCTTCGCTGGTAAAATGAGGGTAAATTTGTCTATTCACCTACTTTTTTACATACTTATGTCTGGCAATACTTTCGGCACTTTGTTTACCGTTACCACCTTTGGCGAATCGCATGGGCCTGCCATTGGTTGTGTTATTGATGGATGCCCGCCAGGCATGGAGCTGTCAGAAGCAGATATACAGCCCGAGCTTGATCGCCGGCGCCCGGGTACCTCGCGTCATGTGACGCAACGCCAGGAGCCGGATACGGTGGAGATATTGTCCGGTGTGTATCAGGGTAAAACCACAGGTACGCCGATTGCGCTTTTGATACGCAACCAGGATCAGCGCAGCAAGGATTATGGCAATATCACCGAAACCTTCCGGCCAGGTCATGCCGACTTCACCTACTGGAATAAATATGGCATCCGCGACCCACGTGGTGGTGGTCGCTCATCCGCGCGCCTGACGGCGCCGGTGGTGGGGGCGGGTGCAGTCGCCAAAAAATGGCTGCATCAACAATATGGCACGGTGTTTTATGGCGGCATGAGCCAGCTGGGCGAGATCGATATCCCGTTTGAAGCTTGGGCGCATACCGTTGACAATCCATTTTTTGCACCGACGGCCGATGCCGTGTTGATACAGCGCCTGGAAGACTATATGGATGCGCTCAGAAAAGATGGTGATTCCATCGGTGCCAAAATTGATGTGGTTGCCAGCAGGGTGCCGGTAGGCTTGGGCGAACCCATTTATGACAAGCTGGATGCAGAAATCGCCTATGCCATGATGGGTATTAATGCCGTCAAAGGCGTGGAAATCGGCGCTGGCTTCAAGTCTGTTGCGCAGCGTGGTTCGGTGCACGGTGATGAACTGACGCCAGACGGATTTATAGGCAACAACGCAGGCGGTATTCTGGGTGGTATTTCCACAGGTCAGGACATCACGGTGTCCATCGCCATCAAGCCGACTTCATCAATACGTACACCACGTCGCTCTATCGACAAGGATGGCAATCCTGTCATGGTGGAAACCTTTGGCCGTCATGACCCTTGCGTAGGCATACGGGCAACACCGATTGCTGAATCCATGCTGGCACTGGTGTTGATGGATCATGCCTTGCGTCACCGCGCCCAATGCGCCGATGTGCGCTTGCCTGCCTGATTTTTGTTTTAAGCCTATACTACAGACAGGGTAGCTGCCGCAAGAAACCACCCGGACTACCCAAGGTCCGGGTAAATGGTATGCTGTAGTTTGTATGAGAGACTGAGGTACGCAGTGCCTCCGTTCTGACCGTTTTTGTTTCAAAACCGCACCAAAATATTCACCGGGAAATTTCCAGAATTCCATCACTTGTCAGATGAAAATTTGGCGAATTAATCCAAACCTGATTTTTATCTTGAAATTTTCATGCACCAATTTGGCGTGAGACGTGGTTTTGCGTTGCACAATTGTGGCATAATCAAATGCAAAAAATCGACGCAGTACGGATTAATGACCTATTTTCAGGCTTCAGATCATGCTTAAAACGCTTTACGACAAATTATGGGAATCTCATGTAGTGCATTCCGAAGAGGATGGCACTGCCATTCTGTATATAGACCGGCATCTACTGCATGAAGTGACCAGCCCCCAGGCTTTTGAAGGCCTGAAACTGGCTGGCAGAAAACCATGGCGACTGTCCGCCAACCTGGTTGTGGCCGATCACAATGTGCCAACCACCAATCGTATAAATGGTATTGACGATCCAACTTCGCGCCTGCAGGTTGAAACGCTGGATAACAACGCCAAAGAATATGGGCTGACTTATTTCGGTATGGCTGACAAACGTCAGGGTATCGTCCATGTTATCGGGCCTGAGCAGGGTGCGACCTTGCCCGGCATGACCGTAGTGTGCGGTGATTCCCACACGTCCACACATGGTGCATTTGCCTGCCTGGCGCATGGCATAGGTACTTCAGAAGTGGAACACGTGCTGGCAACCCAGACACTGATCGCCAAGAAATCCAAGTCCATGCTGGTACAGGTGGATGGCGCATTGCCAACTGGCGTCACTGCCAAAGATATCGTGCTGGCGATTATCGGCAAGATCGGTACCGCAGGCGGCACTGGTTATGCCATTGAATTTGCTGGTTCCACCATCCGCAGTCTGTCCATGGAAGGCCGCATGACGGTCTGTAACATGGCGATTGAAGCGGGTGCTCGTGCCGGCATGGTGGCAGTGGATCAGACTACGATTGATTACGTCAAAGGCCGCCCGTTTTCACCGGTTGGCCCACAGTGGGATCGCGCGGTTGAATACTGGCGCACCCTGCACACCGATGTTGGTGCCAAATTCGATATGGTCGTGACCCTGAATGCCGCCGATGTCAGACCGCAGGTCACCTGGGGTACCTCGCCTGAAATGGTGGTGGCTATTGATGGCCGCGTACCTGATCCGGAACAGGAAAAAGATGCTGTCAAACGTGACGCGATAGAAAAAGCCCTGGTGTACATGGCATTGCAGCCAAATACTGCGATTTCTGACATCCGTATCGACAAAGTATTTATCGGTTCCTGCACCAATTCGCGTATCGAAGATTTGCGTGCTGCTGCTGCCGTGGTGCGTGGCAAATATCGCGCATCGAATGTCAGGCTGGCGATGGTGGTGCCAGGTTCTGGTCTGGTCAAGGAACAGGCTGAACGTGAAGGGCTGGACAAGATTTTCAAGGCAGCCGGATTTGAATGGCGTGAGCCTGGTTGTTCCATGTGTCTGGCCATGAATGCCGACCGGCTGGAGCCGGGAGAGCGTTGCGCTTCTACCTCGAATCGTAATTTTGAAGGACGTCAGGGGCAGGGTGGCCGTACCCATCTGGTATCGCCAGCCATGGCAGCTGCGGCAGGTGTTGCCGGACATTTTGTTGACATACGTAGCTTGAATTAATTCATTGCGGAGGAAAGACATGAAAAAATTATTTGCACTGGCGATTTGCGCTTTCATCCTGGCTGGCTGCAATACCGTTCAGGGTTTGGGTAAAGACGTTAAAAAGGCTGGCGAAGCAGTCGAGAATGCAGGCAAAAAATAAGTAGCGACATGGAAAAATTTACTTTACTTGATGGTCTGGTTGCGCCCATGGACAGGGCCAATGTCGATACGGATGCCATCATCCCCAAACAGTTTCTGAAATCCATCAAACGTAGCGGCTTTGGCCCCAATCTGTTTGATGAATGGCGCTACCTCGATCATGGCGAACCTGGCATGGACAATAGCAAGCGTCCATTGAATCCGGAATTTGTGTTGAATAACCCGCGTTATCAGGGCGCATCGATATTGTTGACGCGCAAGAACTTCGGTTGTGGTTCTTCGCGTGAACATGCGCCCTGGGCGCTGGAACAATATGGCTTCCGTGCCATTATTGCCCCCAGCTTTGCCGACATCTTCTTCAATAACTGCTACAAGAATGGTGTGCTGCCTATCGTTTTGGGTGAGGCGCAGGTCGAGCAATTGTTTAATGAAGTCAAGGCTTTCCCTGGCTACAGATTGCTGGTGGATCTGGAACAACAAGTCGTGCGCACCACGACAGGCAGCGCCACCTATCCGTTCGATATTGATGCCTTCCGCAAATATTGCCTGATCAATGGTCTGGATGATATTGGCCTGACGCTGCGTCAGTCAGACAAGATACGCGCATTCGAAGAACGCCATATTGCTGCCCAGCCCTGGCTGGCCAATACCATCTGAGCGCTTCTTTTTAATCCCTTGTTTTGATCCTTTTTTGATTTGATATGAAAATTGCTATTTTGCCAGGTGATGGCATAGGTCCGGAAATTGTTGAGCAGGCAGTCAAGGTATTGAATGTGCTGGGCGAATCCTTTGAAATGGAAACAGCCCCCGTTGGTGGTGCCGGTTACGAAGCCTCTGGCCATCCCTTGCCTGAAGCTACACTGAAGCTGGCACTGGAAGCGGATGCGGTATTGTTCGGCGCCGTCGGCGACTGGAAGTACGACACCCTGGACCGTCCCTTGCGTCCGGAACAGGCTATCCTCGGTTTGCGTAAAAACCTGAAACTGTTCGCCAATTTGCGTCCGGCTATCATGTATCCCGAACTGGCAGGTGCATCCACGCTGAAGCCGGAAGTGGTTTCTGGCCTGGACATTCTGATCATTCGTGAACTGACAGGCGATATTTACTTTGGTCAGCCACGCGGTGTGCGTGTATGTCCGGATGGTCCATTCAAGGGTGAGCGCGAAGGCTTTGATACCATGCGCTATGCCGAATCGGAGATTCGCCGCATTGCCCATGTGGCCTTCCAGGCAGCACAAAAGCGCGGCAAACGCCTGACCAGTGTTGACAAGGCCAATGTGCTGGAAACTTTCCAGTTCTGGAAAGAAATCGTCACTGATGTTCATAAAGAATATCCGGATGTTGCGCTTGACCATATGTATGTCGACAACGCCGCCATGCAACTGGTGCGCGCACCCAAGAAATTTGATGTCATCGTCACCGGCAATATGTTCGGCGATATCCTGTCTGATCAGGCATCCATGCTGACTGGATCCATAGGCATGTTGCCATCGGCATCGCTGGATGCGAATAACAAGGGGTTGTACGAGCCATCCCATGGTTCTGCACCTGATATCGCTGGCAAGGGTGTGGCTAATCCTCTGGCGACGATTCTGTCGGCTGCCATGATGCTGCGTTATTCCCTGAATAAAGCGGAACAGGCGGACCGTATAGAAAATGCCGTTAAAAAGGTATTGGCGCAGGGTTTGCGTACGCCAGATATTTATGAGGCCGGCACCACCAAGGTTGGTACGACCGAGATGGGGCAAGCGGTAGTAACTGCACTCAGCTAATTTTGGTTTTTAGAAGGGCAGGGACGTCCTGCAAAATTTTAGGGAAAAATGATGAAATTGGTAGGTCTGGTAGGTTGGCGCGGTATGGTGGGTTCGGTCCTGATGCAACGCATGCAGGAAGAGGGTGATTTCGATCATATTGAACCCGTGTTCTTTTCAACGTCGAATACAGGTGGCGCGGCCCCTGCAATGGCGAAGAATGAAAAGGCCTTGCAAGACGCAAATAATATTGATGCGCTGAAGAAGTGCGAAATTATTATTACCTGCCAGGGTGGTGACTACACCAATGACATTTATCCAAAACTGCGCGCCAGCGGTTGGAACGGTCACTGGATTGATGCTGCATCCAGTCTGCGCATGAACGAAAATGCCGTCATCGTACTGGACCCGGTCAATTTGCCTGTGATCAAGCAGGCGCTGGTCAATGGACAAAAAGACTGGATCGGTGGCAATTGCACAGTCAGCTGCATGCTGATGGGTGTTGGCGCGCTGTACAAGGCCGGTCTGGTGGAATGGATGAGTACCCAGACTTACCAGGCGGCTTCCGGCGGTGGAGCCCAGCATATGCGTGAACTGCTGACGCAATACGGTACCCTGAATGCAGAAGTGCGTGCCTTGCTGGATGATCCAAAAAGCGCCATTCTGGAAATCGACCGCAAGGTGATCGCCAAGCAGCGTTCCTTGACTGCTGATGAAACTGCCAATTTTGGTGTGCCCCTGGGTGGCTCGCTGATCCCCTGGATCGACAAGGATCTGGGCGATGGTATGTCCAAAGAAGAATGGAAGGGCATGGCCGAAACCAACAAGATACTGGGTCAGGGCGCAGGCTATGGCACGGCTGCCATACCGGTCGATGGCTTCTGTGTGCGCATTGGTGCCATGCGTTGCCACAGCCAGGCATTGACATTCAAGCTGAAAAAAGATGTGTCGGTAGCAGACATTGAAGCCATGATCGCTGCTGACAATGAATGGGTGAAAGTGGTGCCAAATACCCGTGAAGCAAGTATCCGTGATCTGACACCGGTAGCGGTGACTGGTACCATGACCATTCCGGTTGGCCGTATCCGCAAACTGGCAATGGGCCCTGAATATGTGGGTGCCTTTACTGTTGGTGATCAATTGTTGTGGGGTGCAGCTGAACCACTTCGCCGTATGCTGCGGATTTTGATCGAAGGCTGATGTTTTGATGTAGTCTGAGAAAGATGTTGTAAAATAGTTGCTGTAAAATATGAGGGGGCGTACTGCGCCCCCTTGTCGTTTTTAAAACATCATTAAATCTGCATTTATTTAATGCGATAGCTTTAGTTGTGGATTGTTGTAAATTTTGCTTTAAATTTTTATAAATAAACCGTTCGAATTTGTTGAATATGTTTTCACTTGTCATTTGGCAACAACATTTATGCGATATCCTTACAATTAGGGCTTCTTGATGTATTTACCACTGTGATAAATCGCGTTAAGCTTGCGTGGCTATGTTTGTAATGTTAATGTGAAACATTAGGACGCGCCGCTAAGCATTGAAAAGCGTCACCCAGCGGACTTTGTTCGCCAAAAATTCCCAATATGTCTGACAAAATGCATAATCAAAAAAAATCGTCTGTGATCACCCTGGGACGCAAGGCGTTAAGTGTTGCTGTAGCGTCATCCCTGTTTATGTTGTCCAGCGCGCATGCTACCGGCCTGGGTAAGTTGACCGTGTTGTCAGCGCTCGGTCAGCCCCTGCGTGCAGAGATAGAATTGACCTCTCCCAGCAAGGAAGAGATTGATTCCCTCGTTCCCCGACTGGCTTCCCCGGACGCTTTTAAACAGGCAAATATAGACTTTAATTCGGCCCTGTTGTCGCTGCGCTTTGCGGTTGAACAACGTGGTCAGGCATATGTTATTCGTATCAGTTCAGCGCAGGCGATGAACGAGCCGTTTGTCGATATGTTGCTGGAATTGAATTCCGCCAATGGCAAATTAATGCGGGAATATACCTTCCTGCTGGACCCCGCAGAACTGCGCAATAGCCAGTCTGCACAAGTCACCAACCCAACAACCGTTGCTAACCAGCCACAAAATGCTGCGGGGCGAAATACTGCGCAAAATGGCCGTGAATTGAATGCAGTGGCCAATGCCGCAGCTGGCAGGGCCGCTACAAAAGCACCCGCCGCTTCAACAGAAGGCAAGAAAGAAGTCAAAGCCGCTGGTGATTATCAGGTCAGAAACGGTGACACGCTGGGAAAGATCGCAGGGAGTTACAAGCCCGAAGGCGTCTCTTTGGATCAGATGCTGGTCAGCCTGTACCGCGCCAATCCTCAGGCTTTTAACGGTAGCAACATGAATCGCCTGAAGTCTGGCCAGATTCTGACTATTCCTGATGCTGAAACGGTACGTTCCACGACGGGTGGCGAAGCGCACTCGGTTGTGACGGCACACGCTGCGGACTTTAATGCATATCGCAATCGTTTGGCTGATCAGGTTGCCAGTGCCCCGGCAGAAAAAACACCGGCTACCGGCAAGCAAAGTGCTGGCGGTGCTATTACGGCCAAGGTCAAGGAAGTGCCTACCGCCACCAGTGATTCCCCGGACAAGTTAAAGCTGTCGAAAGCCAATCCTGCGGAAGCAAAAAATGCGAAGGGCAAAGGCGGATCTGAAGAAGACCGCCTGGCAAAAGATAAAGCCGCAGCCGAAGCCAGTGCCCGTATGAAGGAGCTGGAAAAGAACGTTGGCGACTTGCAGAAGTTGCTGGAAGTTAAAAACAAGGATTTGGCAGCGAAACAGGCTGAGTTGAACGCTAAGGAACAAAAATCCAAGGCCAGTGCATCTGCTGCTGCCAGCGTGCCAGCACCGGCACCTGCTCCTGTAGCTGCGCCGGTATCGACACCAGCGCCTGCACCTGCTCCGGCACCAGTCGTCGCTAGTGCGGCATCTGTTGCTGCCAGTGCGTCAGCACCGGTGTCTGCTGCTGCATCGACAGCAGCATCGGTAGCTACGCCGAAGCCACCAGTCAAACGCAAGGTAGTCGCACCGCCACCACCACCGCCTCCAGAGCCAGGCTTCTTCGACAATCTGTCGGATTTCCTGTTGCCAGGTGGCGCTGCCATCCTCGCCTTGCTGGGTGGTTATGGTATCTATACCAGCCGTCGCAAGAAAAAATTGCAGCAATTTGAAGACAGCATCCTGACTGGTTCCAGCATGAAGGCCAACTCCATGTTTGGTTCGACTGGTGGTCAAAGTGTTGATACGAATAACAGTGTGTTCAACTCCAACTTCGCACCATCTGCCAGTCAGCTGGATGCGAATGAAGTCGATCCGGTTGCCGAAGCCGATGTCTACATCGCTTATGGCCGTGATTCACAGGCAGAAGAAATTCTGAAAGAAGCATTGCGTACCCAGCCAGACCGTCATGCGGTCAGGGTCAAGCTGCTGGAAATCTATTTTGCCCGCAAGGATGCCAAAACCTTCGAACGTCTGGCCAGTGAGTTGTATGGCATGACCAGCGGTGAGGGTGATGACTGGTCACAGGCGGCATCCATGGGTATCGTGCTGGAGCCAGGCAATCCTCTGTATGCTGGCGGCAAAGCCAAACCAGACGCAGCGGCTGGTACAGGTTTGGGTTCAGGTACCCAGCCACTGGAAGATCTTGATCCAGAAGCCTTGTTGGGTAATTCTCTGTCCCAGGACATGCTGGAAGCCATCAGTATCATAGACACGGCACAACGTGATTCTGGTTCTGCAGCCAAGGCGGCCGAACCAGCAGCAATGGATGAAGGTGCGCTTGATTTCGATCTGGATATTTCTGATGCGGCTGAACCAGAAGTGCCAAAAATTCCTGAGGCGGTTGAAAAGGCCAAGCCGGTCGAAGAACACGCAGCACCTGAGGTGGATTTTGGCACCATCGATTTTGATTTCGGTGTGAAAGAGCCAGAGCCAGCAGCGGTTGCGCCACTGGAAATACATGCAGCACCGGCGGTTCCGGCAGCTACTGAAGCAGAAGCAGACAAGTTTGATCTCGATCTGGGAATGGATTTCTCCAGTGACAAATCGGACGCAGCACCGTTGACCCTGTCATCCAGCACCAGTGCTGCTGAAGCGACGGCTGAACTGGAAAGGGAACTGATGGCGGCCTTGTCGGTTGAGCCTGAAGCGGAAGCTTCGTCGGCATTGAATCTGACGCCGGCCCCGGCTGATGCAGGCACGTCATTCGAATTCGATTTGTCTGGTATCGATCTTGACTTGGCGCCGGCAGATGCACCGGCGGCCGCTGTTGAGGCAGAAAGCCCTGCGCATAATGCTGAGATGGCAACTAAACTGGATCTGGCCGTGGCTTACCATGAAATTGGTGACAAGGAAGGTGCCCGTGAATTGCTGGATGAAGTCGTCAAGGGTGGTACAGCAGAGCAAGTTGAAAAAGCCAAGGGAATGATCGCCGAAATGGCGTAACTGGTTTGACTTGAACGCAGCGGGCGCGGCAAATGCTGGCGCCCGTTTTGTTTTTTGATATGGAATTGGTGTGAAACGATTAGTTTTAGGCGTGCAGTACGACGGTAGTTCCTGGCAGGGCTGGCAAACACAGCCGTCCGGGAATACCGTGCAGGATGCGCTGGAGAAGGCCTTGCAGCTATTTACCGGTACGGCGGATATCCGTGTTACCTGCGCTGGCCGCACGGATGCTGGCGTGCATGGCATAGAGCAAGTGGTGCACTTCGACACAGATCTCGATCGTGCAACATATTCATGGGTGAATGGGGTGAACGCCTTTTTGCCGGCTTCGGTAGCGGTGCAGTGGGCGAAAGAGTTGCCTCTGGATCCGGAGTCCGACGACAACTTTCATGCCCGTTTCAGTGCCCGTGCCCGTACCTATCATTACATTTTGCATAATTGCGCTGTGCGCTCACCCATGTGGATGAATCGTGCCGGTTGGGTATTCAGGCCACTGGACGTTGAGCGCATGCGGGCAGCGGCGGCACACCTGATCGGTGAGCATGACTTCACTTCTTTCCGTGCATCTGGCTGCCAGGCCAAAACGCCGGTCAAGAACATGTACAGCATACAGATACAGCGCCAGGGTGAAATGATCATCTTTACGCTGCGTGCCAGTGCTTTTCTGCACCATATGGTCAGGAATGTCGTCGGTTCGCTCATCTTTGTCGGAACCGGCAAACGTGAACCGGAATGGATGGGCGAAGTGCTGACCAGCCTGAACCGCGAAATTGCTGCCCCCACGTTTATGCCAGATGGTTTGTACCTGGCAAAAATCGATTACGAGGACAAGTGGCAGTTGCCACAAAGAGAGTTGGCTGAAACCCTGGCTTTCCTGTCCTTTTTATAGTGTCTTAGTTTAGTGTCTTAGTTGCATCATTCTGATGATTTCTCGGCTTTCCGGGATGAAATCCGGTAAAATGGCATTTTGCAAAACCCAAACTGAAGGCGCTCGCCTGGGGAAGCTTGCCCAGCATAGAGCGCTTTTTTTGTAGCCGGTATTCGCTTCACCTTTGTTTCTTTTGTAATTTCAATGAATAACATCCGCAATTTTTCGATTATTGCCCATATTGATCACGGCAAATCCACTCTGGCAGATCGTATTATCCAGCTTTGTGGCGGCCTTTCCGACCGGGAAATGGAAGCGCAGGTGCTTGATTCCATGGATATTGAACGTGAACGTGGTATCACGATCAAAGCCCAGACAGCGGCATTGCATTACAAAGCACGTGATGGTCAGATTTATAACCTGAACCTGATTGATACGCCTGGTCACGTTGATTTTAGCTATGAAGTCAGCCGTTCCCTGTCTGCCTGCGAAGGCGCATTGCTGGTCGTTGATGCATCGCAAGGTGTCGAAGCGCAGACCGTAGCAAACTGCTATACCGCCATTGAGCTGGGTGTGGAAGTGGTGCCAGTCTTGAACAAGATTGATTTGCCATCCGCCGACCCCGACAATGCCTGTCAAGAAATCGAAGAAGTCATAGGCATAGACGCTTCAGACGCCGTGCATTGCTCTGCAAAAACTGGTCTGGGTGTTGAAGATGTACTGGAATCCCTGATCGTTAAGGTACCGCCCCCACAAGGTGATCCGACTGCACCTCTGCAAGCGCTGATCGTCGACTCATGGTTTGATAATTATGTGGGTGTCGTCATGCTGGTGCGTATCAAGAATGGTACCTTGCGCCCCAAAGACAAGATATTGTTCATGGCAACCGAAGCGCAGCATCTGGTTGAAAGCGTAGGTGTGTTCACGCCTAAATCACTGAGCCGCACAGAGTTGTCTGCCGGTCAGGTTGGCTTTGTCATCGCCGGCATTAAAGAGCTGAAATCAGCAAAAGTAGGCGACACCATTACGGTTGCCAATAAACCTGCTGCCGAGCCTTTGCCTGGTTTTAAAGAGGTGCAGCCACAGGTGTTTGCCGGTCTGTTTCCGGTTGAAGCGAATCAGTATGATGCCTTGCGTGATTCCCTGGAAAAACTCAAGCTCAATGATGCTGCCCTGATGTATGAGCCAGAAGTGTCGCAGGCGCTGGGCTTTGGCTTCCGCTGCGGTTTCCTGGGTTTGCTGCATATGGAAATCGTGCAGGAACGCCTGGAACGTGAATTCGACATGGACCTCATCACGACTGCACCTACGGTGGTGTACGAAGTGCTGATGGCGGATGGCAGCATCCTGATGGTGGATAATCCATCCAAGATGCCTGAGCCGTCGAAGATAGAAGAAATTCGCGAGCCTATCGTTACCGTCAATCTCTACATGCCACAAGAATATGTGGGTTCGGTCATTACACTTTGTACGCAAAAGCGTGGTGTGCAACTGGACATGAATTACCACGGTCGCCAGGTCAAGCTGACCTACGAAATGCCAATGGCTGAAATCGTGCTGGACTTCTTTGATCGCCTTAAATCCACGTCACGCGGTTATGCCTCCATGGATTATGAATTCAAGGAAAACCGTGCCGCAGACGTCGTCAAGGTCGACATGCTCATCAATAGCGAAAAGGTCGATGCGCTGGCGATTATTGTCCACAGGGCAAACAGCCATTTCCGTGGCCGTGCGGTAGCTGCAAAAATGCGTGAACTGATCCCGCGCCAGATGTTTGATGTGGCTATTCAGGCGGCTATCGGTTCCAACATCATTTCCCGCGAAAACGTCAAAGCCTTGCGCAAGAACGTATTGGCGAAATGTTATGGTGGTGATATCAGCCGTAAGCGTAAACTGCTGGAAAAACAAAAAGCAGGTAAAAAACGCATGAAGCAAGTTGGCTCGGTAGAAATTCCGCAAGAAGCATTTTTGGCGATTTTACAAGTGGATGAAAAATGAGTTTGCAATCAATTTTAGGCAATTTCGCCTTGATTCTGTTTGTTTTGACAATAGTTACCGGCGTCATCTGGTTTCTAGACATGTTTGTTTTTTCCAAGCAGCGCCAGCAGGTGGCAGATAAAGCCCTGGCTGAGCTGGATGCACGCAATGCCCGCCTGACTGCTGACGGCATCCGCGTTGATGAAAATGATCGTCATGAGTTGCGAGCCAAATTGCTGCGTCAGCCAGTCTGGATCGAGTATTCAGGTAGTTTCTTCCCGGTTATTGCACTGGTGTTTTTCTTGCGCTCTTTCCTGTTTGAGCCGTTCAAGATCCCATCCAGTTCCATGTTGCCTACCTTGTTTGTTGGTGATTTGATACTGGTAAATAAATTCACCTTTGGTGTACGTTTGCCCATCATCAATAAAAAAGTCATTGAGATCAATGATCCAAAAAGAGGGGATGTCATGGTATTTAAATACCCGGTAGACCCTACTGTGGACTATATTAAACGTGTGGTAGGCGTGCCCGGTGATAAAATTGTGTATAAAAACAAACGCTTAACGATCAATGGTAATGAACTTTCGTATGAAAATCGCCCAGATTTTCTGGATGAAGAGCGCTTGAGTTATTACAAGCAGTACAATGAAAATCTGACTGGCGTTTCACACAACATCCTCAATGATGAGCAGGCACCGACATTTGTGAACGGGCCGCATGATTTTCCGGGGCATGAATTGTGTACCTATGGCAATGATGGATTTGCCTGTACCGTACCAGAAGGGCAGTACTTCATGATGGGCGACAACAGGGATAACAGTCAGGACAGCCGTTACTGGGGTTTTGTGCCTGACAAGAATATCGTTGGCAAAGCGTTTTTCATCTGGATGAATTTAGGCAATATTAAGCGTATTGGTAGTTTTCACTAAGGATCTGTTTACGATCTGTAGCGAGCGTCAGCGGGGTCAGAGTAACAAAAACGCAGCGCAAAAAGCGCAATGTACTCTGGTACATGAGCATTTTGAGCAGCACATGAGCCTCGATCACGTTCGCGCAGTAAGATCGTAAGCAGGTTCTAAGGAATCGCTGGGGTAGTTCGTTGTGGCGACCCAATGTGGATCCCAAAAGCTGGCCTGTTACGCAGGTTCGACTTTCTGGTACACAATAAGGTCGCTCGCGATACTTCTTCAGCATGTTCGCAAGCTTCACTCTTAATCAGGAACTGAAATCTATGTCATACACACCCTATTCCACTCTGTACAGGCAAAAAGGTATTTCGCTGATCGGTTTGATCCTTTCCCTGGGCGTGATTATTCTGCTTGCCATGTTGGCAATGAAAGTGGCACCAACCGCGATTGAATACAATTCAATCAGGAAAGCCATCGTCGTCGCAAAAAATGCAGGCAACACCGTCAGGGACGTTCAAAACTCTTTCGATAAACAGGCAGAAGTGGGCTATTTTGATGCGATTGCAGGCAAAGACCTGGTCATCGTCAAAAATGGTGAAGAAATAGAAGTCAGCTTTTCGTACGACGTAAAAATCCATTTGTTTGGCCCAGCCAATTTATTGATGGAATATTCGGGCACGACCGCTAAAAGTGGGATTGTTGCCACAAAGCCAGTAAAGGCAGAAAATAAGTAAGCTCGTATGAATCAACAACTATTGCAGAAAAGGCTGGGGCACCAGTTTAGCAACCCCGCTTTATTGCAGCAGGCTCTGACACATCGTAGTCACAGTGTTTTGCATAACGAACGCCTGGAATTTCTGGGTGATTCTGTCCTGAATTGTGTCGTTGCTTCCTTGTTGTTTGACAGCTTTGCAAATATAGACGAAGGCGACTTGTCCAGGGTGCGTGCCAACCTGGTCAAGCAGCAATCGCTGTATGAAATTGCACAAAGAATAGAACTGTCGCAGTTTTTGCGCCTGGGTGAGGGTGAATTGAAGTCAGGCGGTTTCCGCCGCCCATCCATATTGGCCGATACCCTGGAAGCCCTGTTCGGCGCCATCTTTCTGGATGCCGGTTTTGATGCAGCGCGTGAAGTCATACGTGCCCTGTATGCACCCGTGCTGGCAACAGTAGACCCGACTACTCTGGGCAAGGATGCCAAAACCCTGTTGCAGGAATTCTTGCAAAGCAAAAAAATCGCCTTGCCACAATACAATGTGGTGGCCACGCACGGTGCGGCACATAATCAGGAATTTGAAATCGAATGCCTGGTGCCCAAGCTGGAAATACAGGTATTTGGCACTGGTGGCAGCCGCCGTGCCGGTGAGCAGGCCGCCGCCAAACTGGCGCTGGAAACAGCGCTGGCCATGCTGGTACGTTCACCCGCAGCCAAGAAAACCAAGCCGCGTGCATCACAATTGAAATTGGCCGGCATTGCCACTGTGCAGACTGAAGCAGTTGCAGAAGCCAAGCCGCAAACCGCAAAACAAAAAAGCCTGCTCGACGCAGAAGCCCCCAGGGCCGACACATCGAAAGCAGAACTCGTCAAGATAGAAAAAGCTGAGAAGGCTGCTGATAAGCTTGTCGATAAGTTTGTCGAAAAGGCCGCTGACAAGGCTACAGACAAAGTAACAGACAAGGCCACTGGCGTAGCTGTGAATGAAGCCCTGACGACTCTTGACCCACATCCCAAAACTGCATGAAGACTGCCTGACGACCGAATGACTGAACTAATAGATAATCCTGATTTCCGCTGTGGTTACATCGCCATCGTCGGGCGACCTAACGTCGGTAAATCGACCCTGATGAACGCCCTGATCGGCGCCAAGGTCAGTATTACCTCGCGCAAGGCACAAACCACGCGCCATCGCATCACCGGCATACAGACCAAAGACAATACCCAGTTTGTGTATATCGATACCCCCGGTTTCCAGACCCGGCATTCGAATGCACTTAACCGCACGCTGAACCGCACCGTCACCACGACGCTGACAGCCGCAGACGTTATTTTGTACATCATTGAAGCAGGTACTTTTGGCCCGGCAGATCAGCAAGTGATTAATTTGCTGCCTAAAGACGTACCTTGCATCCTGGTCATCAACAAATCAGACCGCGTTAAAGACAAGGCCGTGATGATGCCGTTTGCCCAGAAAGTGGCAGCATTGCACAATTTTTCTGCGATTGTGCCGGTATCTGCCACCTTGCGCTTCCAGCTGGAAAACCTGGAAAGCGAAATCCGCAAATACCTGCCGCTGAACCCGCCCATGTTTGGCGAAGACGACATCACAGACCGTAGCGAAAAATTTCTGGCAGCAGAAATCGTTCGCGAAAAACTGTTCCGCTTTGTCGGCGATGAACTGCCGTATACCAGCACCGTGCTGATAGAAAAATTTGAACAGGAAGGCAATCTGCGTCGCGTGTTTGTCGCCATTCTGGTTGACCGTGACGGCCACAAATCCATGGTCATCGGCAATAAGGGCGCACGCCTGAAAGATATCTCCACCCAGTCGCGCCAGGATATGGAAAAACTGTTTGGTGGCCCCGTGTACCTGGAAATCTGGGTCAAGGTCAAATCCGGCTGGGCAGACAATGAAGCCGGTTTGCGTGCCTACGGTTACGAGTAAAACCATCCATGGATGAGCAGGCAGTCGCCGTGCAGGAAGACAGCGCCGCTGAAGACAATGCGGCGGCTGTAATGCCGGCGCCACCTGCTGCCAAAAAAACAGCCTCACGCGCGCGTGCACCTAAAGCAACCTCAGCGACACCGCGTGCCGCCAGCAAATCCCCCGCCAAAGACTTGCGCATACTGGAACAGCCGGGCTTCGTCCTGCATTCCTGGCCGTACAAAGAAACCAGTCTCATCATCGATGTATTGACGCGTGACCATGGACGTATTGCCTTGGTTGCCAAGGGTGCCAAGCGCCCGCATTCGCAATTGCGCAGCGTCTTGCAGACCTTCCAGCCACTGCAATTGGGTTGGACAGGCAAAGGCGAAATCCGCACCCTGACCACCGCAGACTGGGTAGGCGGCATGCTGCCGCTGGAAAAATCGGCCTTGCTGTGCGGCTTTTATCTGAATGAGTTATTGGTCAAATTTCTGATGCGCGATGAAGCACATCCGGATTTGTTTGACCTCTATGTCTCCACGCTCAATCAACTGGCCCATGATGAACCAGCCACCATCGTCCTGCGTCGCTTTGAGCTGGCCTTGTTGCGTGAATCTGGCTTGCTGGGCGACCTGACGCGCTGCACACAACAGCGTGAACGCGTACAGACTGAGCAATTCTATGTGCTCGACCCGGAACGTGGCCCCAGACCTGCCATGCCAGCCGACACGGTGCCCAGGGTCAGCGGCAAGACCTTGCTGGCCATGCAGCGTGGCGACTATGCCGAGCAAAGCACGCAATTACAAAGCAAACTGCTGATGCGTTTTTTGCTTGCACATCACCTGCATGGTGCAGCGCTGAATACCCGGCAAATACTGATCGATTTGCAGAATCTATGAATATCCATCAACAAAGCCAGTTGATAGAACTGGGCGTGAACATCGACCATGTCGCCACCCTGCGCAATGCGCGCGGCACGACCTATCCCGACCCCTTGCAGGCAGCCTTGCTGGCAGAAGAGGCGGGTGCAGACTGCATCACCCTGCATCTGCGTGAAGACCGCCGGCATATCCGTGATGCAGATGTAGAACAATTGCGCCCACGCCTGCTGACACGCATGAACCTGGAAACCGCAGTCAATAATGAGATGCTGGATTTCGCCTGCCGCATACAACCGCAAGATGTCTGCCTGGTGCCAGAGCGCCGTGAAGAAGTGACGACGGAAGGCGGCCTTGATGTTGTCCGTGATTTTGCCAAAGTGCAGGCCGCCGTCCGGCAGCTACAGGCTGCGGGCATACGTGTATCGCTATTCATCGACGCGGACGAACAACAGATACAAGCCAGCGCAGAGACAGGTGCCAGCGTGATTGAAATCCATACCGGCCGTTATGCCGAAGCGACTGATGCCACGGTGCAGTCGCAAGAGCTCGCGCGCATACAGCAGGCGGCCATTACCGGCATACGCCATGGTCTGAAAGTAAATGCTGGCCACGGTCTCCATATGACCAACACCGCAGCCATTGCTGCCATACCAGAAATTTCAGAGTTGAATATCGGCCACGCCATTGTTGCGCAAGCCCTGTTTGTCGGCTGGCAAAAAGCCGTCAGCGACATGAAGGCCCTGATGGTAAAAGCGCGACTGGCTGCCCTGCGCAACCTGGTGTGACATGATTTATGGCATAGGTACCGACATCGTACAAATCTCGCGCATGAAAGATGCGCTGGCGCGTAACGGCGAACGCTTTGCCGAAAAAATCCTGGGGCCGGAAGAATTCATTATTTATCGTGAACGCAAGGCCCTGGTCGAAGCCCGTGGCCTGCGTTACCTCGCCACCCGATTTGCGGCAAAAGAAGCGTTTTCCAAAGCCGTGGGCATGGGTATGCGTGCCCCCATGAACTGGCATGCCGTGCAGACGCTGAATAATGAGCAGGGCCAACCTGTCATGCACGCCTATGGCGACATGCTGCACTGGATGCAGGAACGTGGCCTGAATACGCGTATCTCGGTCAGTGACGAAACCGATTACGCCATCGCCTTTGTGATCCTTGAGCAATCCCTGCTAAAGTAGCGACTTCCACAAGCGCTGCAGATTGATTGCATCATGACCGAACCCACTATTTCAGAAGCACGCCAGCAAGTGCTTGATCTGGTTGCCAAATTGCCCAACCTGCCGGGCGTGTACCGCTATTTTGATAGCAATGACCAGGTGCTGTACGTGGGTAAGGCACGCGATCTGAAAAAGCGCGTCTCCAGTTATTTTCTGAAAAACCTCTCCAGCCCGCGTATCGCGATGATGGTAGAGAAAATCGCCAAACTGGAAACCACCGTCACCCGCAGCGAAGCCGAAGCATTAATCCTTGAAAACAACCTCATCAAGGCCTTAAAGCCGCGCTATAACATCCTGTTCCGTGATGACAAGTCTTACCCTTACCTGAAAATCACTACAGAAAAAACACCACGCATGATGTATTACCGTGGTGCGATCGATAAAAAGCATCAGTACTTCGGGCCGTTTCCTTCCGGCTGGGCAGTCAAGGAATCGATGCAGATCTTGCAGAAAGTGTTCTTGCTGCGCAGTTGTGAAGACAGCGTGTTTTCCAATCGTACCCGCCCATGTCTGCTGCACCAGATCAACCGTTGCAGTGCACCCTGCGTCAACATCATTGCGCCAGAAGACTATCAGCAAGACGTCAATCATGCCGCCGATTTTTTGCGTGGCCGCCAGCTCGAAGTCATGCAAACCCTGGAAAAGAAAATGCTCGATTTTTCCATGGAACTGAAATTCGAGCAGGCAGCCATGGTGCGCAACCAGATGCAGGCACTGTCCAAAGTCCTGCATCAGCAAAGTATGGAAACCACAGGCGATGTCGATATCGACATTCTGGCCGTGGTGGTGGAGGGCGGTCGTGCCTGTGTCAACCTGGCCATGGTCAGGGGCGGGCGGCATCTGGGTGACCGTGCTTATTTCCCCACCCATGTGGATGATGCCGTCAGCGTCGCAGAAAATGAAATCGAGATCGAAGTCATCTCCGCCTTTTTGGCGCAGCACTATGCCGATCAATTTATCCCATCCACACTGGTCATGAATGTGGAACTGGACGCGCCCGATTTAATGCTGGCCCTGGCCGAGCAATGTGGCCACCGCATCCATTTATCCTTCCAGCCGCAAGAGCAGCGCCGCGCCTGGCTGGACATGGCCATCAAAGGTGCCCGACTGGCCTTGGCCCGCATGTTGTCAGAGCAGGGTTCGCAACAGGCGCGTACCCGCGCCCTGAGCACCGTGCTGGAACTGGAAGTTGAAAACCTCGAAGAACTGCGTGTCGAATGTTTTGACATCAGCCACACCCAGGGCGAAGCCACCCAGGCATCCTGCGTCGTGTTTCACCACCATGCCATGCAAAATGGTGAATACCGCCGCTTCAACATCAAGGACATCACCCCCGGCGATGATTATGCCGCCATGCGTCAGGTACTGTTCCGTCGCTACGAAAAAGTCGCCAGCGGTGACGAAGCCAATGAACGCCGCATGCCCGACATTGTGCTGATAGATGGTGGCAAGGGCCAGGTTGAAATGGCAAGACAAGTGTTTGTTGAACTGGGGCTGGATATCAGCCTCATCGTCGGTGTGGCAAAAGGCGAGGGCCGCAAGGTTGGCCTGGAAACCCTGGTCTTTGTCGATGGCCGTGAAGAAAAAGAACTGGGCAAAGAATCTGCCGCCCTGATGCTGATTGCCCAAATCCGTGACGAAGCCCATCGTTTTGCCATCACAGGCATGCGTGCCAAGCGCGACAAGGCCAGGCAGACCTCGCAACTGGAAGAGATAGAGGGCATAGGCCCAAAGCGCCGCCAGCGGCTTCTGGTGCGTTTTGGTGGCTTGAAAGGTGTCAGCGATGCCAGCGTCGCCGATCTGGCCAGTGTCGAAGGCATTTCTCGCCAATTGGCAGAAGAAATTTACAAGCGGCTGCGATAGAGAAATATAATTGCGGCAGACGCTAGTGGACTGTAACAGTGAAAAGCGAAGTGAAGGACATGTGCCCGGCGAACCAGGGCAAGGCTGGGTTTGCAACAGCACGCAGCGATAGCGGGGCTATCGCGAGTATTTGCAATGTTGCCATGGTCGGCGCGCGCATGGCATGCACTTCGCTTTTCACTGTTACAGTCCACTAACATTGTAGCCACTGTTCCTGTAGCACATTCTGAATAAGAACCAAAAAACATGCCTTTCAATTTTCCTATTCTGCTGACCTGGCTGCGCATGGCGCTGATACCGCTGGTGGTCGGTGTTTTTTATCTGCCGGAAATTTGGTTAACCCGATTTGAGCAAGGGGTAGTCGCTACCATCGTTTTTATTGTTGCAGCCGTGACTGACTGGTTTGACGGCTTCCTGGCTCGCCGCTGGAATCAAACATCCTCATTCGGTGCCTTTCTTGATCCCGTCGCTGACAAATTGATGGTTGCAGGCGCATTGCTGGCACTGGTGCAGCTGGATCGTGTCAATACCGTATTTGCCTTCATCATCATTGGCCGTGAAATCACCATCTCTGCCTTGCGTGAATGGATGGCCCTGATTGGCGCTTCCAAGTCGGTGGCTGTCAGCTCTCTGGGTAAAATCAAGACAGCTGCACAAATGACGGCAATACCCATGCTGTTGTTCAATGACGTCCTGTTTGGCGTGATCGATACCAGCTTCCTTGGCTCGTGGTTATTGATTGTTGCCGCCATCCTCACAGTGTGGTCCATGTTCTATTACCTGCGCAAAGCATGGCCTTTAATCAAGGAAACGACCGATAAAATGCAGTGATTCTGAAATAATCGTGGAATGATCCCGGAATGGGTAGTTGACAGAATAGCTGGATGATATATAATTCTGGTCTTCGCAATGCGGGAGTAGCTCAGTTGGTAGAGCGCAACCTTGCCAAGGTTGAGGTCGAGAGTTCGAGACTCTTCTCCCGCTCCAAAAACTTTTTGGACGGCAGCGAAAAAGCAGTAGAAGTAAAAGTAGTTTGTAGTAAAAATGCGGGAGTAGCTCAGTTGGTAGAGCGCAACCTTGCCAAGGTTGAGGTCGAGAGTTCGAGACTCTTCTCCCGCTCCAAAATGGCGTAGTACCTGAAGTATCAGCAGTACATCTGCGGGAGTAGCTCAGTTGGTAGAGCGCAACCTTGCCAAGGTTGAGGTCGAGAGTTCGAGACTCTTCTCCCGCTCCAGATTCTGAAGGGAAGCATGGCTTCCCTTTTTTATTCAAGTTGCACCGCATTTCAGCGATAATGACGCGTGATGAAAATCACCCAGATGCTGAGTAGCACCCCTGGCGGGGTAGCAAAGTGGTTATGCAGCGGCCTGCAAAGCCGTAGACGCCGGTTCGATCCCGACCCCCGCCTCCAAATACAAAAAAGCGCTTTAGAGCGCTTTTTTTTCAGAACTGACATTAGCCATTCGCTAATGTATAGTTGTAGTAGTGGGCCCGAGTGGTGAAACTGGTAGACACATCGGACTTAAAATCCGCCGCTTCGTTAATAGCGGGCGTGCCGGTTCGATTCCGGCCTCGGGCACCACGTACTTACATCGCATATCCTCATAAAACCCCGCAAAGCCAATGAAATCAGGGCTTTGCGGGGTTTTTTGTTGGGTTCGTATATTCACAACTTGCCGCTATAAGACGCGATTTCCGTTTCCCCCGGAGCTTCTCCGCAAACTCCACCATGGGAGTGTGCTTTTTACAATTTCAATCAACGAATTATGACTTGACCCTGATCAAGTGTAGTCGTCCAACTATGGTAATACATTCTGCCAGATTAATCAGCGAGCTGACTCGGCAGGTATCGTTCGAGCTAACGCCGAAATGCAAAAGTCAATGCGGCATATATTCGTTCTTTGTCAAATTGCAATAGATATTGCGAGAAATTAAAAAGCCAAGCTAATTGTATAATTGAATTGTGTTTTATGCATTTTTTATGCAATATAATGCATAATTTATGAATTCAATTCGCTTATCACAAAATCACAGGACAGCATATGTCGATGACTACTGAGGTGTTTAACGCGTGGTATATTCTTTTGCAAGTAGTTATTGGCGTGGCTGTTATTGCGACGTTTATGGTCTACTACTTTCAACTTCTAGCTATGCGTAAGGCGACCCTTGGGCAAAACCTATTTGCAATACATACGTTCGTCTTTGAAGAGTCTTTTCGGCAAGATCGCAGCACGTTATTGACCTTAGGTGAAAGTGGCAAGCTTTTTAAAGATTGGACTACCGAAGAGAGGAGAGCCGCCGAAAGGGTTTGCGCCGCTTATGATCTGGTTGCGCTTACTGTTTCTTACGGTGTAGTGCCGTTCAATCTGATTAGTGACTTACGATACAGTATGACGAAGTGCCACAATGTTGCTGAGCCATTGTTGAAAGAAGTACGTATGAGGCGCACTCCCGATCTGTGGCATCATTTCACGAGCATAGTCAAACGCTTTTAAAAACAACAAATCTTAATTTGCGACTTGAAGTCAAAATTCTGTGCGGCGGTATTCAGGAACCTCTGTGTCGGAAGGCTTCATGCACCGGTGAGTGTTACTCGCGCATTGGTAATCGTTGTTGAAATTCAAATCGAGTTGAAGCTAGTATATATGCATGATGATATCTTGGTCATATGATTTTAGAACCGGTATCGTCAACCAGATAATTTAAGGAGTAAATCATAGTGCCAAGTATCCCTGAAATAACAAATGCTTTGAAGATTAAAGGTGCGAGTAATCGATGTTCAAGATGCAATAATACGAGTTTTGAAGTCGTTGGTGAGCAAACAGTGGAAGTAATTACAACAGGTTCAGGATTATTGCAATTGAGTCAAAAGCAAGATGTGCATACAGTGTTGGTAGCATGTTCACATTGCGGAAATATTTCAATCCATGCTTTAGGAATTCTGACTAAACCTACTACATCAAATTGGATATGACTGAGCAGAAAGAGATCAAATCCCAAAGTGATGATGCGACCTATGGTCCAGCATCCCCAGAACTTTATGGGCTTGAATCTGAAAGGATTCGCCAGACTTCTGGTATCTTGGGCTTGCTCTTTGGTGATGCTAGTAACGCCCCAACTAACATAGCAGGTTTAGTAATGTTATTGATATTCGTATTCGGAGGTGTCATATTACTTTATCCAAGTGCAATACCTCTTCCAGAGTATTTGAAGATTTCGACTCCAATAATTACCTTAATACTTGGCTACTTATTTGGCAAAAAGTCGTGATCTTTTGAGAGGGCCGTAACGTCAATCAAGAATTCTCGCCAAAGAGATTGATTTTCATAGATGAAAATAATTTAATAGAAGAATAAAGATGAGAAAGCCGCGCTTATTTATTGCCTCTTCGAGTGAAAGTGTAAAAATTGCCGAAGCTGTAAACGTTAATTTAGATCACGATTTTGAAGTAACTATTTGGAAGAATGGCACATTCAAACTTTCCTCTTCGACAGTTGACGATTTGGTGGAAAAATCATCAACTGTAGATTTTGCTCTTTTTATTTTTGCTCCTGACGACATTGCAATCATAAGAAAAAAAGATGAACATGTGGTGCGAGATAATGTGATTTTTGAGATGGGATTGTTCATAGGCGCTATCGGTAAGTCGCGCTCATTCATATTAAAGCCGCGTGATGCCGCAATGCATTTACCGACCGATCTTTTAGGAGTAAATCCAGCTGATTATGATTCTGAACGTTCGGATGGCGATTTAGTTTCTGCGACAAATAAAGCATGTTCACTTATCAAATCTGAGGCTAAGCGAATTGGCTTAATTGATTATGTAAGCCCATCGGAAACAAGAAAGTTTGTTGCAAATCCCACTAGTTATGAACTAACTGCACTGGATTTTCATTTTTTGGCGAATTGTCTACAAAGTCAAACTAGTGATCCTTCAGGACTGCCATTTCATAGGATTGCAACGAATTTTAAAGTCGAAAGTGAGGCATTACTCCAAATCGCCGCAGTTAAATTAGAGCGCTTAGGGCTGCTGGATAAGGCTATTGAGACGGACGATCAATATGGGAGTGATTACTACGTTTATTCGATAACCGAACTTGGCGTAGACACCTTGCTTAAAAATGAAGACATATTCAAGATTAAATAGGTTGAGGAAGTAAAGTAATAGCTTCCGTTATTTTTACAGGTTCCTATTCTGGCCTCGGCACCATCCACTACATACGCAATTCTGCATAACACCGTAAAGCCAATGAAATTAGGGTTTTGCGGGGTACTCGTAACGAAAAAATAGTCGCGCCAATTTTTTCGATCACCCAATAATCAATCTGCTATGAAGAACTTCGCCCGTCCGATATTTTCGCTCCTCATAACGCTTTTGCTTTCCGCTTGTTCTGCCACCGGCCCCAAGTTTAGCGTGGCCACCCAGCCAACCAAAAATGAGGTACTCATTTACCTTTATCGTCCTGATGCGATCTTTTTTGGTGGAATCCAGAGCTACTTTTATGTTGATGGTACCAAAGTCGCGTCGCTCAACAAAGAAGGCTATACGGCATTCTATCTTCCGCCCGGCACCCATCTGTTCAAGCAGCATTGGGCCGGAATGGATAACGCCAAGGATACAATTCAATTCTCAATTGAATTAGAGCCAGGTGAAACGCGCTACTACCGCCTGACAATAGGACTTCAGAGTTTTGGTATGGCGCCCGGATATAAAAGCGTCTTCATATCTGCGAGTCATAAATGGGCTATTACCAACGTGCCAGAATCAGACGCACTTCGCGAAATTGGGTTGACTAACTACCAACCGCCATTTGACGTCAAGGGCACACGCGAAATTGGTAAGGAATAGGGATGGAGATCTATGTTGATCTGCTATTTGGAAATAACTCGAGTCTGGAGTCAGTAGGACTGCATCTGTGTGGTTTGCTCAGGCAGCAATTACATCGCTTGATTGTCTACAAATAAACCAATGCGGTGATGTTGTGATGGATTATTATTTATTTGCAACCTCTTGTATCTTAGGTGGTGAGTCGTTTGCAGACAATCCATCGTTAGATCGAATGCGAATCGTCACAAAATCTGGGGCTCTGGGTGCGCTGAACAAATTATCAAGTCTCATTTGGTACTGACGATTAGTTCCTTTAATATTGTGCCAGGTTAACTTATCCTCTTTGGCAATTCTTTGGGAGTAATCTTCGCCGTCGACGTTATACACTAACTCGAATGCATCTTTAATTCCAGGTGTCTTAAAATAAACTAGATAGTCACCAAAGTCTTTCTTAGGTAGCTTCAATGTGACCGATTGAGTGTTAGAGTTAAGTGTTAAAAACTCGACAACTGAGGCGCCAAGTAAGCGCTTTTGATTTTCCAGTGACCCTTTCAAGGAAACCGTCTCAGCATTAATAGACTCAAATATTTTCTGTGTTTCGATTGCTGAGGTTTGAACCTTATTCAATTTATCATCGCTTGACTTTGATAGTCTTTTGAGCTCTTCAGATTCCATTTGAAGTTGTGTCGCGCTAGCTATGGCTTTAAAATGATTTTCTTCTATAAATTTTTTATGGTCATTAACTTCAGTTTTCAGTTCTTTTTCTAGATCTTTTGCTATATCTTTTGATTCCGTTTTTGCCATCTTAATTTCTTGTCGCAGGTTGTCGATTAATTTTTTCTGAAGCTCGTCCTGTTCTTTTAATTGTTTCTCTGAGGTAACAATGTTGTCTTGAAGAGTTTTGACACTTTCAAGTGCTTTGGAGAATTCCTTTTTTGCGTCAATACCAAAGTAGATAAGTAATCCTACTAAAACAGTTAGCGGATACTTCAACATTTTCAGAAACTCCAAAAGAATCTGTTGAACCTTTTTTTTCAACATGTATTCAACAAAGCTGTTATCAAGTAATTCACTTATATCTTTAGTGGCGATGATTTTTTTTATCTCAGACTCGATAGATTTAATTTCTGGAACATTGCCCGATGGGCTGCCTGTGGTGATATCTGTCGTCATGGTCAGGTCCTGTCTTCAGGTACAGCAAAAGAAGTTTTTAATAAATATTAAAAATGCAATTCATAATTACATGCAATTTATTTAATTAAAATATCAAAGCAACAATTTACTTGTTATTCTTATTGAATGTAGTTTATTGAAAAGACAGTGTTTGTAGTTTGACCTACGCAACCGCAATCACCTCAATCTCGAGCAACCAAGCTTCATCATAAATACCCGCAATAAGAATGGTCATCGCCGGTGGCACAGTGTTCTTGCCAAGTACCTCTGCCCGCACTTCGTAGGCTTCCTGGATGTAGCGTCGGTCAGACAGGAAGATCGTCATCTTGGCGATGTTGTTGAGAGTCATGTCGGCTGCTACTAGCTGTTTTTCTACATTGGCCCAGGCCAGGCGGCATTGGGCTTTGAAATCTTTTGGGACGGTGCCGTCGCTCGCTTCTGGTACCTGGCCGCTAATGAAGAGGATGCGTGAAGGGTTGGATACCTCGTGGCCGTGTGCCCAGCCAGTCTTTGAAGGATTGATGGCGCGTCTGTTCATGTTGGATGCTCCGTAGGATGCTGGGGATTGTATGGCAGCGACAAACGCTGCGGCGCTGATGCAGAAGCTGCGTCTTTCCAAAGTCGTGCTCCTTTCGGATGAGGCGGTGTCGGGCTTGCTTTAATGCTGATGCGGGCTGTAATTTGCAGTGCAAATGATCGGCCTAGAAATCAGGTTTGTTTTATCTTTGTTCTTTTACGTGAATATTGTTATTGTAGCATCATTTGTCGCATTTCCATTCGATTATGTATATTGCATTTTAAGTAACTTCAATGAGCAAAAACCCATCAATTCTTTGATGATTCTTCTATTTTTGGAGGAATAAAGAGTGGGGTGCATATTATTTAATAATTAACATCAGCTTTTTAGTACAATTAGCCAGCAGCAGCCAGTTCCGGCCGATGTTAATCGCAGTTTAATAGTTGTTATTTATTCTACTATTGCAGGGGATGATATGAAATTTCGCCTCATTTTGCTTGTGATGTTGCTTTTGCCTCTTTCGCTGTTTGCCCAGGTACGCCCGCCTATCATTGACGTGCATATGCATGCGATGGGCGCGGGTGATCAGGGGCCGCCGCCCTTGGGTATGTGTACGCCTATCGCCAATTTTCCTGCATGGGACCCTGCCAAGTCGTCTTACGTTGACGTGTTTATGGAAATGTTCAAAAAACCGCCGTGCAAAGATCCGGTCTGGTCGCCTTTGACGGATAAGGCCCTGATGGACGAGACCATTGCAGCGATGGAAAAACTGAACATCGTTGGTGTGTTGAGTGGCTCTGCAAAGCGCGTGGCGACATGGCGTAATGCTGCGCCCGGCAGGTTCATTCCCGGGCTTGAGTTTCAACTTGGCATATCTAAAGCTACACCGGACGACATGCGTGCGCTGAACAAGGAGGGGCGGCTCGCGGTACTGGGCGAAATCACCAATCAATATGCCGGCATAGCGCCTGACGATCCACGCATGGAACCGTATTGGTCGCTGGCGGAAGAGCTGGATATTCCGGTTGGTATTCATATCGGCACTGGTCCACCAGGAGTTATCTACCTCGGCAGTGTCAACTATCGCGCGCGACTGCATAGTGCCCTGACGATAGAAGAAGTTCTGGTGCGACATCCAAAACTGCGCGTCTACATCATGCATGCTGGCTACCCCAAACTTGATGACATGCTGGCGGTTCTTTACGCACATCCACAAGTGTATGTGGATGTTGGTGTCATCGTATTTACCCAGCCGCCCGCAGCTTTTTATTCATACTTGCAGGCGATCGTCAATGCAGGTTTTGGCAAACGCGTCATGTTCGGGTCTGACCAGATGGTATGGCCTGGCGTGATCGAGCGTTCGGTCAAGGTGATTGAAAATGCCCCTTTCCTGAGTGCTGACCAAAAGAGGGATATCTTGTACAACAATGCGGCGCGGTTTTTGAGATTGAGTCCTGAAGAAATGGCGCGCCATCAAAAACTGGGTGAGCCATAAGCAGATATTTATACTCAGACCAAACTAAACTAAACGGGGCGTTGAACCAGTTGGCCAGTCTGTGTTTGCCTGGCTTTGACTGGAAACCAACGCGCCCGTAGTTGCATAAACGGCGTCTCTACCAATCTGTACAGCAACCAACCTCCAAATATCCCGGCAGCAGTCACCAGAACAATAGTCAGTGGCGCATTGGCGTTGATATGCCGTTTGGCCAGTTCTGCACCTATCAGCATGAATACGGGTTTGTGGACTAGGTAGACGGCATACGACCACAGCGCCAGTTGGGCGGCACCAGGCAGACGCAGGCGGTGCAGGTAGCTGTTGGGGCTGAGTGCAGCCAGGGTGAGGATGGCGAAGCTGATGGCGATGAGTGAAAACCCCAAAGAGTTGACGATCAGCAGTTTGTTGTAGTCGTCGCTGTTGATGCAATACAAAACACCGCAGGTGGCTAGCAGGCCGGTGACCAGTAGTGCCTGGCCGTGGCGCATCAGTCTGTCATATAAACCCGTATGAAAATTCTTGAGCATGGCGATGGCAACGCCAGGCAGCAATTCATCAAAGCGACCAAAGCTGGAATAATAAACCTGCGCGTCAAACGCGGGATGACCGTCCAGAAATGCCATGCCGCGAAACAGCATGCCACCACCAATTGCCGCAATGAGCAGACCCCAGGCCAGCCACAGCGGGCTTTTGAGCCGTAGCAGGAGCAGGCTGACTATCGGTAGGATCAGGTAAAACTGTTCTTCTATGCACAGCGACCACGAATGGGTAAATGTCTGCCCGTATTCCAGCCCTATGTTTTGTGTGAACGTGAGAAATTGCCACAGGGGTGAAGTACTGCGTCCGCTCAGCGCTGCCGGAAAAATAAAGTAAGCTGCCAGTACCACATAGTAATTGGGGAGGGTGCGTAGCAGGCGCCGGGCAAAAAAATTCTTCAGCGACAGCGGCTCCCCATTAGCGATGCCAGACATGAGCTGGTTGCCTATCAGGTAGCCGCTTAGCACAAAAAATAAATCCACACCTGCCCAGCCTATGTCGCCAGCAAAGCCAAAGGTCTGGTGCTTGCTGACAAAGCCGCAGTAGTGCGACATCAATACCAGCAGTATGGCAATGGCACGCAAGGTGTCTAGCCCGTTGATACGTTTCTGGGTCATGAAGTGGGTGATCTGTTTAAGAAATAAAAGATAAGCGCTGTGATAGCAGGGCTGAAATTTTTTGGGCTTTTTGTTTGTACTTCACACCCAGAATTGATATCAGAAGCAGGGTATGCATTCGCCTGGATATAAAGACGTATTCAGGTAAACTGATTGTCTGGTCATTGTATAAGACGATGTGCTTGAAGTCAGCAATGCAGATCACATTAAATAGACTTTTTGCACCACTTGCTGATATTTAAAATTGCCAACGCAGCAAAGTGCGTTCGCAAAAAAAGCGCCATACCCTGACAGATGTAATTGTATGTCTGGTGAGAGCTTCGCTTCACAATGTTCACTGCATCATTGCATTGCTGCGTCATTTCGACAAGTGTTCAAACCTGTCCGCAATCCAGTCTATGAACACTCTGAGGCGGTTACTTAAATGCCGATTGGGTGGATACACCACGTAGAAGGGATAGGCTAGTGGTTTCCAGTCTTCCAGTATGGGTAGCAGGCGGCCATTGTCGATATGTGTTTGCGCCATATAGCTAAAGGTGTGAATGATACCCAGCCCGGCCAGGCCGGCAGCAAGGTGGGCGCTGCTTTCATTGACGCCGAAGGCATGGGCTTCGTTGATTTCTATCCTTTGTGCGCCTTTGGCAAACTGCATGGGTAGCACGCGGCCGGTGCGGGCAGACAGGTAGTTGACCAGTTTGTGGGCTGTGCGCAAGTCTTCGGGGTGCCTGGGTTTGCCATATTTTTTGAGGTAGGCCGGGCTTGCGCAAGTGATCCAGGTGGTACTGCCAATTTTTCTGGCGACCAGGGACAGGTCGGTCAGTTCGCCACCGCGTATGACGCAATCGACGTTGTCACTGATCAGGTCTACATGGCGGTCACTGACGCCCAGGTCAATTTGTATATCAGGGTACAGTGCCATGAAATCAGGCAGGGCAGGGATGATCACCAGACTTGCCAGTGACGAACCCACATCTATTCTCAGGTGTCCGCTGGGCCTGGTTTGTGCGGCCCCAAAGCTGGCGTCGATATCATTCAGGTCTTTCATCAGCCGCATCGTTTTTTCGTAATAGGCGGCACCATCTGGCGTGACAGACACTTTGCGCGTAGTCCTTTGCAGCAGCTTCACACCCAGATGGGTTTCCAGCGATTGCACCAGTTTGGTCATTGTTGCCTTGGGCATGTCCAGTGAATCAGCCGCCCTTGAAAACGTGCCCGCCTCAACCACGCGTGCAAATGCCTTGATTGCCAGTAACTGATCCAATTGTGCTCCCTTGCTGTGCTGCTGAAAAAATGTCCGGGACATCGTTCAGTGGATAGAAACTTCAATTATTCATGCGTCGATTATTTACATGTGTGAATAATGTATTCGAATTTACGTACTTTATTCAATAATGTCGTGGATGTAAAGTGAGTTCATCGCATCAGATATCAGCGACTTTGCGGCGGGTGCTGCAAAAACTCACATTATTGACATCAACAAGGACATCATCATGAGCAAGAAACTGGAAGGCAAAATAGCATTGGTTACCGGCGGTACCAGTGGCATAGGTCTGGCAACAGCACAGGAATTTGCAGCACAGGGCGCAAGGGTCTTTATTACTGGCCGTCGTCAGGCCGAGCTTGATGCGGCGGTTGCCAGCATAGGGCAGAATGCAGTGGGCATACGCGGCGATGTATCAAGCATGGATGACCTTGATCGCGTCTATGCAGAGATCAGCAACAAGGCCGGTCACCTGGATATTCTGTTCGCCAATGCCGGTGGTGGTGACATGATGCCGCTGGGCGCTATCACGGAAGAGCATTTTGACCGTATCTTCAACAGCAACGTCAAGGGCACGCTGTTTACCGTGCAAAAGGCTTTGCCGCTGCTGAAGGATGGCAGTTCCGTCATCCTGACTGCTTCTACCACGTCCACCAAGGGTACTGAAAACTTCAGTGTCTATAGCGCCAGCAAGGCGGCGGTGCGTAACTTTGCCCGTTCGTGGTTGTTGGACCTGAAACCACGTCATATTCGCATCAACGCGATCAGCCCGGGCCCAATACGCACCCCTGGTCTGGGTGGATTGGTGCCACCCGAACATACCGAGGGCCTGTTTGCCCATTTATCGACGTTGGTACCCATCGGCCGCCTGGGTGAAGCAAGTGAAATCGCCAAGGCAGTCACTTTTCTGGCATCGGATGACAGCGGTTTTATCAACGGCATCGAATTGTTCGTGGATGGCGGCGTTGCGCAGATTTAAGTATTGATGCCGGCGCACGTCATCATCCACAGGTACTTGTGTTTTGGTGTCGTGCTTCGTCACGTGCGTGATTGGGGCAGAACAGTGCGGCCACGGTTTCTCTGTCCAGCCAGCTCGCCTGGCAAGCCAGGTAAATCAGCAGGCAGCCAGGCAAGGTTCCGGGCAGGCGCAAGGCCGGTGCTTGCGCTGGCTGCCCTTACTCCAGGGTCTCTGGCTGTACTTGCATGCGCGATTAGTTGTTGTAGCATGGCAGGGATTATCTTGTTTATGTCACGGTTGCCACAGTTTTGTACCAGAATGCAGTACAGATTAGACTATGCTTAGTTGGTAAATATATAATGCAACAAAAAACGATACCTGATCAAGAATTCATTCTGTTGATTTTCATACTGCATGCTAAAAAAACTCTTCCCCTTCATCAATAATGCAACGACGCGCTGGTATGCGGCGCTGACCTTGCTATTGGTGCTGGCGATGGCGGTGGAATTATTTGGTCTGCATGGGCTGGCGACGACTGAATCGCGGCTGGGGGATGTGTATCTGCGGCACCACGCACCAGGCTATAAGGCCGATCCGGATATCGTGGTGGTGGATATTGATGACGCCAGCATGCTGGGCATGCAAAAAATTGCCGGTCTGTGGGCCTGGAAGCGCGAGATACACGGTTTTTTGCTGGAATCCCTGGCGACGCTGGAACCGCGTGCGGTTGTGTTTGACCTAAATTTTCATGAGCGTGACCAGGAAAAGCCCATGAGTGATGCTTTTCTATCGCAGCAAATCCAGCAATTGCCACATACCTATATTGAAGTCTTGCAGCTCAATCCTTCTCCAAATGTGGCCGATGTCGCCTTGCAGGATGTCGCAGATGTCTTTGCCATTACGCAGCCTGGCAGCAAGGGAACCCGGGCCACCCTGCAATTACCTTATGCTATTGAGCGCAAGGCCTGGCGTCTGGGGCTGGTGAACAGTCTGGTTGATGCCGACGGTGTGGTGCGCCGCTATCACCTGCACATCGATGTCAATGGCTGGAAAATACCGTCGATGCCTGCCAGGGTAGTGGCCGATCTGAATGGCCACCTGCCAGCAGGAAAAGACTTTCAGTTGTTGTGGCCAGAAAAAGGCCATCAGCGTTATGCCTATGCCGATCTGTTCAAGAAGCTGACTGAAGAAATGCCGGACCTGTCGCCTGCCGCGCTGGTTGAATTGAAGCAGCGCTTCCAGAATAAAATCATCGTTATCGGTTCGTCGGCAGCGGGAGCCTTTGATCATCACCTGACGCCGCTGGATGCCGGGTATCCGGGTGTGGATATTCTGGCCGTGGCGATCGACAATTTAAAAAACGGGCGCACTATCCGTGATGTGACTGCTGTCTGGCCATTTACCATTGGACTATGCATGATTGCTGGCCTGGTATTTGCCTTCAGGCGTCGCATCAACCCAGTCCTGACAGGTAGCCTGTTGCTGGTGGTAACGGCGCTGGCTTTGCTGCTGGCGGACAGCATGATCAACCATCACCTGATGTTACCCATGGCTACACCACTGGTGTTTGCCTGGGCCTGGTTTCTGTCGGCGGCCATTGCCGGATTTTTGCGTGAACGCCGCACGCGTGACAGGACGGTATCGCTGTTTGGTCGTTTCCTGAACCCGGAAGTCGTGCGAAAAATTGTGGACCACGGCGAAACCGTCGAAAGTTTATCCGGTCAGACGCGGCAGATATCGGTACTTTTTTCAGATATACGCGGCTTTACCAGCTTGTCTGAAAGCAAGTCCCCGGATGAAGTGGTGAAACTGCTTAACCGTTATTTTGAACATCAGGTTGAAGTCGTGTGGCGGCATGGTGGCACACTGGATAAGTTCATCGGGGATTGCATCATGGCTTTCTGGGGAGCACCGCTGGATGATGCTGAACACGCCAGACATGCAGTTGCCGCTGCCATGGAAATGCAGGCCAATCTGCTGGCTTTCCGGCAGGAATTACAGGCAGACGGGTCTGACCTGGTCGACTTCGATGTGGGCATCGGTGTACACACGGGGTCTGCTGTGGTAGGCTTTATTGGTGCTAAACGCAAGCTCGATTACACGGCGATTGGCGATACCGTCAATCTTGCCAGCCGGGTAGAAGGTTTGACCAAGGGGGTTGCGCGGGTGCTGGTGACCAGGGAAACGGTACAGGCTTGTGCACAGTCAAAGTCTGCTTTTGATTTTGATTTTGAGTTGCGCGGGGCTTTTGCGGTCAAAGGCCGGGTCGCGGAAGTAGAATTGTATGAGCCTATAAGGAAAAGTGCATGAGAATCCCGATTTTAATCACCAGCATGCTGCTGGCAGGTAGTGCCGGAGCTGAAAGTGCCTACACCCAGCGCAGCACAGATTTGCGCGACAAGGCGCAGTTTGATTCTGCCACCGTGACCACGCTGCCTAACCAGACCAGGCTTGATGTACTGCAACGTTCTGGTGGCTGGGCGCAGGTGAAAACCGCCAACGGCCAATCTGGCTGGGTAAAACTGCTGGACCTGCGCATGGAAGCCACCGCGGGTGCCAGCACTGCTGCACCTTCGAATGGTGGCAGCTTGCTGGGTTCACTGGCAACGTCGGGGCGTACTTCGAATACCAGCACTGTGGGTACAGGTGTCAAGGGTCTGGATAAAGAAGATCTGAAACGCGCATCGCCGAATTATGCCGAGCTACAGAAAATGCAAAAATTTGCAGTCGATAAAAACACTGCCCAGGCATTTGCCCAGCGTTCAAAACTGGTGGCAAGCAATGTCGATTATTCTGGCCAGGGTGCGGCTGGAAAGCGGGAGGGCAATTAAGATGCGTAGATTACATAAATTTGCCGTTGCATGCCTTGCTTTGACGCTGTCTGGTTCAGCGGCGGCGCAGTTTGATTTCTTGAATAAGGCAATCGATGCCGCTAAAAGCAAAATGGGTCCCGCCGGTAACCTGCTCGACAAGGCTAAACCTGTTATCGACAGCATGGGGATCGATGAGTCTAAAGAAATTGAAATTGGTAATACCTTTGCTGCTTCGTTGTTGGGTGCCAAGCCCCTGTTAAATGATCCGGCATTGCATCGTTATATTAATACGCTGGGTCGCTGGCTAGCCATGCAAACTGAGCGTCCTGATTTGCCATGGGCGTTTGGCGTGCTGGATGATGATGGATTCAATGCGTTTGCAACGCCCGGAGGGAATATTTTTGTCACCAAGGGTTTGCTTGCACGCATGCGCAGTGAATCTGAATTGGCAGGTGTTTTATCACACGAGATAGCGCATGTGATACGCAAGCATTATTTGAATGCAATTCAAACCAATGCTCTTGCAGGTGGGACCGCAGATTTAATCGCAGAAAATGTTAAAAAAGGGCCTGCGGAATTCAGGTCATATTTTGCAGGTCTTTTTAAAGACGTTTATTCCAAAGGGCTCGACAAAGGTGACGAATACGAAGCCGACCGTATCGGCGTCGTAATCGCTGCCCGTGCCGGTTTTGATCCTTACGGTCTGCCTGGTGTTTTGCAGACGCTGCAATCACAAAACCCGCGTGATGGCGGTTTTACGCTGCTGTTTGAAACCCATCCCACGCCTACAGATCGCCTCGATAGTCTGAGTAAAGCCATGAATGGCCGTTTTGATTCCAGCAATGGCTCAGTCGGCAAATCGTTTTCTGAACGTTCCAAAGAGTTCAGTCGCTGAATCTGATGTGCCAAAAGCGATCTGCTTGGTCGCATGCATCAAGCAAAACGCCCGTCATTGATGGGCGTTTTGCTTTAATGGCTTGCTGTTCATGTGGTGAATTGATGTTTGTATCGGGATAATTTCTAGCTCTTTCCGTGCATACATTACATAGGCTCGTCGCTTGGCGCAGCATGCATGCGTATGCTGCCGTCATAAGAACAGCTCAGGTAGTTACCTTTGTCGTGCACCAGAATATCGGTGACAAAATTATCGTGGCGGCTGGTGCAGATCGGCTCGCCGTTATGGGTATTCCATAACTTGATGCATTTGTCTTCGCCGCTGCTGATCAGTACATCGGCAGACAGAAAACATATGCTGCGCGCGGCGGCGTCATGCGCACGCAACTTAAGGGTGATGGTCGGTTTCGTCAATAATCCAGACCATACAGTCAGCATGCCATTCATATCACCAGTCACCAAACTGTTGCCGTCCAGAGAAACTGCAAGGCAGCGCAATGCTATGTCACCAGACAGTACGGCGATACATTTCTCTGGCTGGATGTTCCACAGGCGTACCGTACCGTCTTCTGATGCACTCGCCAATAAGCTGTCAGACGCAGGGCAGATTGCCCACACCCAGCCTGTGTGTCCATGCAGGCTGGCCACATGGGTGGCTTCATCGGACCAGAGTTTGATGCTGTGATCTGCCGAGCAAGTGGCAAGGCCAGACCCTGGCAGGGTGCAAATGCCAAGCACTGCGGCATCATGGGCATGCACGGTTTTTTCGCATAGGCCGGTTTCCAGATTCCACAAACGCAGGCTGCGGTCGCGTGATACCGATGCTAACTGGTGCTGATTGCTGACCGCCAGCCCGAGTACGGATTGGCTGTGTCCCCGCAATACATTCGCCGGACTGCCGTCGTCTTGCCAGATGCGTATGCTGGTATCCCGGCCTGCACTGGCAATGCGGCCTTGTGGCAGCTTTGCCATGGCCCAGACATAGCCTTGATGGGCAGGTGTGAATGCGGTTTTGTCCTCTGCGTGCCTGGCTGCTTGTTGCTGGCGATACATAAGGTCACTGCGCATGATGTGTTTCACGCCCCTGGTGACGACTTCACCTGCGTGCCACAAGCTGTGGTCAAACAGGATCAGGCTGCCGGCTCTGGGTGTGACGCGTCCCAATATGCCCGTTTTGGCAGCGGTGGATTCTGGGCCGGCATCAAAGAACACTGTATCGCCACCACAAAAATCGGCTTCGTCGCTGAGATAAATCATGAATGTCAGTTTCGACTGATAGCCTGCATCGCGAAAGTGCACGCCATCCTGGTGGATGTTGAATTGCTGATCGGGGCGATAACGGCAAAAGCGCAGGCGTTCATTGATGCCGTGCAGTTGCCAGTCTTCGATGGTGCGGATGTCAGCGGCCTGCTCGTTGTCTTGCAGGCGCGTGTTCAGTTGCTGGTTCAGTCGCTGAAAAAGGCGTGCAGCCAGCAAGGGATTGTCCATCACCAGCCTGTCGTTGTTGCGGTAAGACGGCGGGTAATCGGTTTCTGCACCTTGAAAGCCGGTGTTTTCTGCAAGGGATATGTAGTGCTGACATTCCTCAGCGGATAAAAAATCATGAATAAGCATGCAAAAGCCAGCTTCACGGGGCAGGGGAAATTCAAACATTGGCAGCATCGTGTAGGTTGCGATGCTGCTTTGGGCCTTGTTTATAGACTTGTTTATAGCCTTGTCTATAACCTTGCCATTGGCATTGCTCGCAGCATTGCTGTTGTTCGGCTGTTGTCTATTGTGCATGGTAGTCATGATAATTTCATTTTAAATAGGTTGTACAACCAACTTAAAATAAAGAATACGTCAGCTTTGATGAAAAACCAAGTAAAATTTGGTTATTCAACCAAAATTAATTTGTGGCCTTTGCATTGATTTGCTAATTTGTCATAAGGCAGAGAGTCCGCCCGAAGTCTAATGGCCAGGGTTTGCATCAGGAAAGAGACGAGGATGTCGAGAAAATCAAATACGGAACAGCGTCGCCAGGAAATCGTGTTTGCCCTGTTGTCGGTCATGGCAGAGCAGGGCTATGAGAAGGCGACGATATTGGCTATCGCCAAAAAAGCGGAACTGGCATCTGGCCTGATTCACTATCATTTCAAAAGCAAGGGTGAAATTTTGATTGCGCTGGTGAAGTTTCTGGCCAGTCTGTCGCGTGAACGCTATGAGGTGTTGTCCGCCAGCGCTACTACGCCGCAAGAAAAGCTGTCTGCCTATATTCAGGCCAGGCTGGCAAAAGGGGAGGGTGCCATGCCAGAGGCGGTGTCTGCCTGGGTAGTGATTGGTGCTGAAGCTGTCAGGCAGTCTGAAGTGCGCGCCGTGTTTCAGGAAGCTATTGCTGCCGAATTGGCCTTGATACAGACTTTATTGACGGCATGTCTGCAAGATCAGAAGAGGGTTACTGATGGGGTAGAGGGGCTGGCAGCAGGCTTGCTGGCTTTTATGGAGGGAGCGTTTCAGCTCGCCAGCGCAGCGGGGGATGTCATGCCGCAGGGCTATGCAGCAGCGACCGCCAGGGCATTTATAGAAAACAGCCTGGTGGCTCAGGCATTAGTCTGAATCATCTTGCAAATGATGGAAGGATGCGCCAGAGGCTTACTCCTTCCAGCCATTCTTCATCATATTGAACAAGGCATGCAAGGAGGCTTTGGGGTTTTCGGCATCTTTCGACCGGTGGAAAGCATCCAGAATAAAGTGGGCCAGGGCTTCGGCTTCTGCTTTTTCCAATTTATTTTTTGTTTCCTGCTGTAGCGCGACAGCCAGTGATTTTTCATAGCGCATCCAGATTTGTTTTGCATAGGCATGTAAATCTGGCGCGGAATAAATCAGCTTTCTGAAGGCATCGATTTCTTTTTTCTTTTTCGCATCAAAAGCCATATAGCTTGAGAAATGCTCAAGCAAGGCGTCCAGTATGGATACGCCTTCTTTCCTGTCGGTGACGGCAGAGATCAATCTTGCTTCCCGCTCTGCTTCTTCATCAAATACCAGGGTTTCTTTGGTAGGGAAGTATTTGAACAGGGTCGGTACTGATACTTCTGCCAGTCTGGCAATTTCTGCTGTTGTGACTTCGTCGTAGCCTTTTTCCATGAAAAGCCTGGTTGCCAGATCAGAAATCATCTTCCTGGTTTTTGCCTTCTTTAATTCCCTCAGTCCCATCAAAGACCCCTAATTCTGTTTTTATCATTTGGCGCATTTTAACATATTTGTCACTTCAATTATTGCTTCAATTAATAAATTAAGTGACTTTACTTTTTAATTTGGTTAAATTATAGTGCGACTCAAGGCAGTGTTCAGCTTGCCGATTTCTGACATTTATAGAATTTCTTCGGGAATATCTTCGGCTCTGCTGCAATATTCGCAATTTCAAAACGTCTATCCTTTCAGCAGCAATATCGGCACGCCCGTGCAAGAGCATGCAATGAAATGGATAAAAACCGGAATGACCGCAATGACAAAAATCCATAAGCAAAGTCCAATACACGACAAGCAGATTGCCATCATAGGTGCAGGGCCAGGCGGGCTGACATTGGCGCGTCTGTTGCAAATGCAAGGCGCGAAAGTGAAGGTGTTTGAAAGGGACGTCAATCAGTTTGCCAGAGTGCAGGGCGCAACCCTGAACCTGAACGAAGGCTCAGGTTTGTCCGCCTTGCGTGCAGCCGGTTTGATGGATGCGTTTGAGCTGGCATATCGTCCGGGTGCCGAGAAAATGCTGTTTGTGGACGCACAGGCAGCAGTCATCATCGATGAGCTTGGTCCAGAGAGTAACGACAGGCCAGAAATTGATCGTGGCCCCTTAAGGAATTTGCTGCTGGCTTCGCTGGCTGATGATACGGTGGTGTGGGATGCCCGTTTCTCCTCTTTGCAAAGGACAGACGAGTCGGTTGAAATAACATTTGAAAACGGCGACAAATTTACTGCTGATTTAGTCGTTGCTGCCGACGGTGCCAATTCAAAAATACGTCCTTATATTACTTCGCTTGCACCAGAGTATTCTGGTGTGACGGTGCTGGAAGGTACTGTCGCTGACGTAGCAACTGCTATTCCGGAATTGTATGAGTTGCTGGACGGTGGGAAAGTATGTGTGCTTGACGATGAAAAGACTCTGTTCATCGTGTTGAAGGGGGATGGCAGCGTGGCTTTTTATACTGGTCACAAGGCGGATCAGCATTGGTCTACGGAATGCAGGATTGATTTTTCTGACCGCGATCAGGTGCTCGCCTGGTTCGGGCGGGAATTCAAGGGCTGGAGTAATATCTGGTCAGAATTGTTCAGACATGCGACTCTGCCTTTCATACCACGTCCGCAATTCTGTGCACCTGTTCATCAAAGCTGGCCATCTTTGTCCAACCTGACCATGCTGGGTGATGCTGCCCATGTCATGCCGCCGTATGCAGGTGAAGGCGTGAATATGGCAATGCAGGATGCGCTGGTGCTGGCCAGTCAGTTGCTGAACCCGGAGCTGGATATGCATGCCGCTATCGCCGCTTATGAAACCGAGATGCGCGAACGCAATGCAGAAACCGCAGCAGAAACGCTGAAATTTACCAGGGTCTTTCATTCTTATGAGGCAGTGCCGTTTTTCAGGGAATTTTTTTCTGGAAATCAGGATGTGCTATTGCAAAAAGAGGGCTTCAGGGAAGCTGCTTAAATATCCATAAATAAGCGACATAAATAAGCGACATAAGTAAGCTAAATAAGTAAGCTAAATAAAAAATATGAACTCAGACCATGAGTCTGAATTTCAATGCAAAAGAAAGAACACATGACTCAAACTATTTCTACCGCGCCGCCAACGCAGTTTACTGGCTATCAAAAATTTGTTCTCGCCATATTGGCGTTTTTACAGTTCACGATCATTCTGGATTTCATGATCATGTCACCGCTGGGTGCGATCTTGATGCCAGCATTGAATATCACGCCGTCACAGTTTGGGGTGGTGGTATCTGCCTACGCATTTAGCGCCGGTATCGCCGGTTTTGCGGCAGCGGGTTTTGCTGATCGTTTTGACCGTAAAAAGCTGCTTATGTTTTTTTATTGCGGCTTTATCCTGGGTACCTTCCTGTGCGGGATTGCGCCTAATTTTTACTTCCTGTTATTTGCACGTATCGTGACGGGTCTGTTTGGCGGCGTTATTGGTGCCATCGTGATGGCGATTACGACAGACTTGTTCCCTTTCAGTATGCGTGGCCGGGTCATGGGTGTATTGCAAACGGCTTTTGCCGGTAGCCAGATCCTGGGCTTGCCTATTGGCCTGTATCTGTCTGCGCACTGGGGCTGGCATGCACCTTTCATGATGATCGTGGGCATTGCTGCGATTGTCGGCGTCATCATTATTGTTAACCTCAAGCCGATCGATGGGCATTTGAAATTGCAGTCTGACCGTAACCCTTTCCATCATTTGAGAGACACGGTAGCAACACCCAGGTATTTGCTGGCATTTGCTGCAACAGGATTTTTGAGCATAGGCGGTTATATGCTGATGCCGTTCAGCAGCGCCTTTTCCGTCAATAATCTGGGTATTTCGATGAAGGAATTGCCGATGATTTATCTGGTCACAGGATTTGGTGCGATCATTACTGGCCCTCTGGTTGGCAAGCTCAGTGACAAGTTTGGCAAATATCGCGTATTTCTGTTCGGTGCTGCGATGACGATCATCATGGCTGTGATCTACACCCGTCTTGGTGTCACGCCTTTGCCTATGGTCATTTTGGTCAATGTCTTGCTGTTTGTCGGTATTTTTTCACGCATGATCCCGGCCCAGGCAATGATGTCGGCTGTGCCGGCCGCTGACAGCCGAGGCGCATTCATGGCAATCAATTCATCGCTGCAGCAAATCGCCGGCGGTGTAGGTTCTGTGGTTGCCGGTATGATCGTCAGCCAGCCTGCTGCTGGTGGTGCGATACTGCATTTTGATTTGCTGGGCGATATTCTGGTGTGCACCGTGCTGCTGACTGCTGTCATGATGTATTTCATCCACCGCATGGTGGCGACACCTGCAGCTGTGCCTGCCTGATCAAGGCACTTCAAAGCATTTCAACCAACTCAAAGCATCTCAATCAACTAAATCTGAACGCCTTGCCATCAGGCTGGCCGTTCAGATTTCAGCCTTTCTTGGCCCTTTAAGCAAAAAGGGCCATTCTTTCCCCAGAGCTAAGGGGTATTTCTTCCCTTATTCCACGCATCTTGTGCTTCTGACATAGCCAATAATCACACCTGTATCTTTGTGTAATCAGCGTGCTGGTTGCTTTGTGGAAATAACAGGAGTCGGCAATGGCCGAAGATAGCGATCTCGAAAGAACCGAACCGGCCTCGCCCAAGCGCCTTGAACAGGCGCGGGAAGAGGGCGATGTTCCGCGTTCGCGTGAACTGTCTACCTGCACCATTTTGCTGGCTGCGGGCGGATCGCTATGGGCCATGGGTGATGGTCTGGTCAGGCAGTTGAATCATGCATTGATTACCGGCCTGTCGCTGGAACGTGAAATTATCTATGACCCTGCGGTGCTGTTTGCGAAGATCGGTGCCAGTCTGTGGGATGTGCTGGTGGCTTTTGCGCCGATAGCGGTGCTGTTGCTGATCGTGGCGCTGGGTTCGCCGCTGTTGATCGGTGGCTGGCTGTTTAGCGCCAAAGCCCTGCAACCGAACTTTGGACGCATGAATCCGATTTCTGGTCTTGGCAATATGATCTCAACCCGTGCGGGTGTGGAATTGGTGAAGGCGATCATTAAAACCGTATTGGTCGGGGTGGTGGCATGGATCGTCATCATGAACCAGAAGAATGCCATTTTTGCCCTGCCGCTGGAATCGCTGAAAACAGGGCCTGCCCACGTTGGCCACATGATGGGCGTGTGTTTTTTGGCCATCGTTGGTTCGCTGGTGGTGATTGCGGCGATTGATGCGCCTTACCAGATGTGGCAATACGCTGAAAAACTGAAGATGACCCATCAGGAAGTGATACAGGAATCGAAAGAAGCCAACGGTAATCCACAAATCAAGGCAAAAATCCGCGCCCAGCAGCGTGAAATGGCACGCCGTCGCATGATGTCTGAAATCCCGACCGCTGACGTGGTGGTCACCAACCCGACCCACTTTGCCGTGGCATTGAAATATACCGAGGGTGGTCGTGGCGCGCCCAAGGTGGTCGCCAAAGGTGCGGATGCAGTAGCTGCCAAGATTCGTGAGTTGGCACAAGAACACAAAGTACCTTTGCTGGAAGCGCCACCGCTGGCACGGGCGCTGTTCAAACACACCGAACTGGGCGATGAAATCCCTGAAGCCTTGTATGCCGCCGTGGCCGAAGTGCTGGCTTATGTTTATCAGTTACGCAGTTACCGCACAGGTGCAGGAAACAAACCGATGGAACCGAATGACTTATATGTACCACCTGAGCTGGACCCGAATAATCAAGCAGGAGCCCCAGCATGAATAGCCTCAAATTACCTGCCTGGATGAACGGTATGAATACCCGGGCGCTGGCGGCGCCTTTCCTGATTATCCTGATGCTGGCAATGATGATCCTGCCCTTGCCGGCCTTTGTACTGGACGTGTTTTTCAGCTTCAATATTGCGATTGCGATCATTGTCTTGCTGACCAGTCTGTACACCGTCAAGCCGCTGGATTTCATGGTGTTTCCTACGGTGCTGCTGGTCAGTACCATGTTGCGCCTGTCGCTCAACGTCGCTTCTACCCGCGTGGTGCTGACGGAAGGTCATACCGGTCCGGATGCAGCCGGTAAGGTGATTGAAGCTTTCGGCCACTTTCTGATCGGTGGCAACTACACCGTGGGTATCGTGGTGTTTATCATCCTGACCATCATCAACTTTACCGTGGTGACCAAGGGTGCTGGCCGTATTGCTGAGGTGGGTGCCCGTTTTGCCCTGGATGCGATGCCGGGTAAACAAATGGCGATTGATGCTGATCTGAATGCCGGTCTGATCGCCGAACAAGAGGCGCGCCGCCGTCGTACCGAAGTGGCGCAAGAAGCTGAATTTTATGGTGCCATGGATGGTGCCAGTAAATATGTACGTGGTGATGCGGTCGCCGGCATCATGGTTACTGTGATCAATATCGTCGGTGGCCTGATTGTCGGTATGGTGCAGCATGATCTGGATTTTGCTTCTGCGCTGAAAAACTATACGCTGCTGGCCATTGGTGATGGCCTGGTGGCACAAATTCCTTCCCTGATCATTTCTACTGCTGCCGGTGTTGTGGTGTCGCGTGTTGCCAGTGACCAGGATATCAGTGGTCAGTTGATCGGGCAGTTGTTTGCCAAGCCACAGGTCATGATCATTACCGGCGGCATTATTGGCGGCATGGGTTTGATACCCGGCATGCCGCATATCGCCTTTATTTTGCTGGCTGCAATTCTGTGTGGTGGCGGTTATCTGCTGAACAAGCGCAATGAAATGCCTCCTGCCATGGATGAAAAACAGGATGCGCCCGCAGCCGCGCCGCAAGAGATGGAAGAAGCGACCTGGCAGGATATTTTGCCGGTCGACACCCTGGGTCTGGAAGTGGGTTATCGCCTGATTCCGCTGGTGGACAAAAACCAGGGCGGCGAATTGCTGCGTCGTATCAAGGGCATACGCAAAAAATTTGCGCAGGAAGTCGGCTTTCTGTCGCCACCTGTACACATCCGTGACAATCTTGAACTTAAACCATCAGCCTATCGCATCACGCTTAAAGGGGTGGAGGTTGGTGTTGGCGAAGCACTCAGCGGTCAGTACCTGGCGATCAATCCAGGCATGGTCACCGGCAATTTGCCCGGCGCCGTCACGAATGACCCGGCCTTCGGCCTGCCTGCCGTATGGATAGATGGCGGCATGCGCGATCAGGCGCAGGCGATGGGCTATACCGTCGTGGATTCGGGTACGGTGATCGCCACGCATCTGAATCATCTGATCACTTCCCACGCTGCCGAGTTGCTGGGCCGTCAGGAAGTGCAGTTGCTGATGGACCACCTGGCCAAGGATATGCCGAAGATGGTGGAAGAGCTGGTACCAAAAATCCTGCCTTTATCTGTGCTGCAAAAAGTCTTGCAAAACCTGTTGATTGAAGGTGTGCATATCCGCGACATGCGCACCATCATTGAATGCCTGTCAGAACAGGCCATGCATACCCAGGATGCCGGTGAGCTGACTGCCCAGGTGCGGATTGCCCTTGGCCGTGCCATCGTGCAGCAGATTTTCCCGACCGGGAATGAACTGACTGTCATGACGTTGGATAACCGTCTGGAACGTTTGCTGATGCAAGCCTTGCAGACCAGTGGTGCTGATGGTGCCGGTATTGAGCCTGGCCTGGCCGACACACTGGCAACCCAGACCGAAGCCGCTGCCCAGCATCAGGAGCAATTGGGCCTGACACCGGTCTTGCTGGTGCCTGCACCGCTGCGCGCCTTGCTGTCACGTTTCCTGCGTCGCACGGTGCCGCAACTGAAAGTTCTGTCACACGCAGAATTACCTGAAACAAAAACAATTAAAGTCACCAGCCTGGTTGGAGGTCAATCATGAACGTCAGAAAATTTACCGCGAATACTTCTCGCGAGGCTTTGCGCATGTTGCGGGATGCCCTGGGCGCTGATGCGGTGATTTTGTCCAACCGTAATGTCGGTGGTAAGGTCGAGATTTTGGCGATGGCGGATGAAGCCATCAGTGCGATTGCCCCTTCATCTACTGATGAAGCACCAGCGCCGGCATCTGTGCAGTCTATACCCGATACTCCACGCTTTGCGCCGCGTTATCAGTCTGAAGCACAGGCCGAAGCAAGGACTGAAGCACGGATCGAAGCACCAGCGGTTATCCGTCGACCGCTGAAACCGGCGATCGCCATGGATGCTGATATTGAAGCCGCCGTCAGCGCCGGTGAATTGAATAATGTGATGTCAGAAATCCGCTCCATGCGCAGCATGCTGGAGTCGCAACTGGCCGAAATATCCTGGACCCAGACCCAGAAGCGGCATCCGCAGAAGGCCGAAATTCTGCGTGAAATGCTGGCGACTGGCTTTAGCGCCGGCTTGTCACGCTATCTGGTAGAAAAATTGCCGGAAGCCGGCAAGCTCGAAAATGGCCTGGACTGGATCAAGAATACCTTGGTGCGTAATCTGTCTACCATCGACAATGAAAACGAAATGCTGGAAAAAGGCGGCGTCTATGCCCTGGTAGGTCCTACCGGTGTTGGCAAGACCACGACTACGGCCAAACTGGCCGCGCGTTGTGTGATGCGTCATGGCCCTTCCAAGCTGGCGCTGATCACTACAGACGGCTACCGTATCGGCGGTTTTGAGCAATTGCGTATTTACGGCAAAATACTCGGCGTCATGGTGCATGCCGTCAAGGATGAAGCGGATTTGCGCATTGCCTTGTCCGAACTCAAGAACAAGCATACGGTATTGATTGATACTGTGGGTGTCAGTCAGCGCGATAAAATGGTGACCGAACAGGTTGCCATGTTGTCAGGAACAGACACTCCGGTAAAACGTCTGCTGTGCCTGAATGCCACCTCGACCGGTGAAACCCTGAGCGAAGTGGTGCGGGCCTATCAGGGTAATGGCCTGGCAGGTTGCATTTTCACCAAGCTCGATGAAGCTGCCACCATAGGTGGGGCACTGGACATTGCGATACGCCAGAAGCTGATGGTGTATTACGTCGCCAGCGGCCAGCGGGTGCCGGAAGATCTGCATATTGCCAATAAACTGTACCTGATAGACCGTGCCTTCAAACTGAAACGCGAGACAGCCGCCTTCCGTTTGCTGGATGAAGAATTGCCTTTGTTGATGGCTGGTACCATGGGTGCCGGGAATGCGGCGCGTGCTGCAACTGTGTCCAGGGAGGTGTCCCTTGGCTAGTTTTGATCAGGCAGAAGGCCTGCGCCGCATGCTGGCCAACCCCAAGCCCAGAGTCTTCACTTTTCTGTCGGCCTTGAAAGAAGATGAAAAAAGTGGCATGTTGGTGAATCTCGGCGTAACGCTTGCCAGGCAGGGTAGTGAGGTATTGATGATCGATGCGCGGGCTTCGGACAACAGCATTGGGGCCTGGCTGAATGCAAGCAATGATCGTACCTTGTTGGATGTAGCGAGACAACAGCGTACAATGAAGGAAGCAATCAAAATGGTGGCTGCCGGTTTGTCGGTGACGATGCTGACCAGGCAGGCATCGCTAACGTCTGCTTTGCCGCCAGAAAGTGCGCGGCAACTGACTGAAGTGTTTGATGTCGTGGCCAATCAGGCTGACCTGGTGATGGTGGATGGCGATATCAATGCGAATGACGCATTTGCGCTGGCGTCACTGGATGACAGCGAATTGGTGATACAGGTTTCTGCCGATCCGCATATGATCAAGGCCGCATACGGACTGATCAAGCGGGTCAGCAACAGGGTAGGAAGGCGCGGTTACGGTATTCTGGTATCCGGCGCATCAGAAAAAGAGGCGAGATTGATTTACACAAATATGGCACAGGCCGCCAGCCGTTACCTGGCTGTGCCTTTGCACTATGTCGGCCATGTGCCGGAAGATGAGCATGTTAGAAAGGCAGCGCATTTGGGACGTTCCGTGATTGACGCTTTTCCAAAAGCGCGTGCTTCGCTGGCTTTTTCAAAGCTGGCGGAACAATTGGCAATGACTGCGCGTTCGACATTATGTTTAGAGGGAGTCCCTGAGCTGGGTGTCGGTCTCGGAATATAAATACATGTACACCGCTAGCGGAAAGTCCGATAAAAACTTCCTCCTTCGGGAGCACGCCCCACTGGTCAAGCGCCTTGCTTACCAGTTGAAGGCGCGTCTGCCTCCCAGTGTGGAGGTGGATGATCTTGTGCAGGCGGGCATGATAGGCCTGCTGGATGCCGTCAACCGCTATGAAGACACACATGGCGCCCAGTTTGAAACCTATGCCGTGCAGCGCATACGCGGTGCCATGCTGGATGAATTGCGCAGCAGCGACTGGTTGCCGCGCGGCGTACGCCAGAACATGCGCAAGATAGAAAATGCCATGAACACCTTGCAGCAAAAGCTGGGCAGGCCACCTCTGGAAACCGAGGTCGCCAAGTCGCTCAAGCTGTCGCTGGAGGAATACCAGGACATGCTGACTGACAGCGGTGGCCATCAACTGGTGTATTACGAAGATTTTCATGATGCCGATACCAAAGAGCATTTCCTCGATCATTATTGTTCTGACCTGTCGGGCGACCCCTTGCAGGATTTGTTGAATGATGATTTTCGGGATGCCGTGATCGGGGCGATTGACAGCTTGCCCGAGCGAGAAAAATTGCTGATGGGCTTGTATTATGAGCAAGAGTTGAATTTGAAGGAAATCGGGGCCGTGATGGGGGTATCTGAATCACGGGTGTCGCAATTGCATAGTCAGGCGGTAGCCAGGCTCAGGGCGTACTTAAGGGAGAAGGCGTGGACTGGGCTAGCATAGTCGGACTTTTACTGATCGTTGTCGGCATCGTTTCCGGGCAGTTGCTGGAAGGTGGCCGTCTTTCTTCCCTGGTGCAGCCGGCTGCGTTTGTTATCGTCGTGGTGGGCACCATAGGTGCAGTACTGATGCAAAGCCGTATCAAGGCCTTTACCCAGGGCGTGCGCATGCTGCGTTGGGTGGTGTCGGAACCGCCTGACAATAGCAAAAAAAATGTGGAAGATGCACTGATCTGGAGTGTGGTCGCCCGAAGGGAAGGCTTTCTCAGCCTGGAACGCTATATGAACGCGTCGACTGATCCCTTCATCAGCAAGGGCCTGCGTCTGGTCATTGATGGTATCGACCCGATCCGGCTTAAGGACATTCTGGACGTTGATATTTCGCTGTATGAGATGGAACAACGCCAGTCTGCCAAAATCTGGGAAGCCGCAGGCGGTTATTCGCCCACCATCGGTATTCTGGGGGCGGTGCTGGGTCTGATCCATGTGATGGAAAACCTGACTGACCCGTCCAAGCTGGGCGGTGGTATTGCCGTTGCCTTTGTGGCAACGATTTATGGTGTGGGCATGGCCAATCTGTTGTTTTTGCCGGTCAGCCACAAGTTGAAGGAAATCATCAATCGGGAAGTCACGCGACGGGAAATGTTGTCCGACATTTTTTACAGTATTGCCCTGGGCGATAGCCCGCGTGTGGTGGAAGAGCGATTGACCAATCATAGAAATTGATGGCTTGCCTGCTGTAACGCCTTAAAGAACCCTATGGCCAGAAGAAAATACCACGAAGAACCTGAAAACCACGAGCGCTGGTTGGTTTCTTACGCCGATTTTATTACGCTGTTGTTTGCCTTCTTTGTGGTGATGTATGCGATTTCTTCTCTGAACGAGGGGAAGTACAGGGTCTTGTCGAATTCACTGACGGGGGCTTTTGGCAAGGTCATGGTCAATCCCAAGACGGTGGATATGCCGAATGAACCGGTCGTCAAGCTCGACCCGCTGCCGCTGGTGAAAGGTACACGTGTGAACGAGGCCCTGCGCAAGGAAAAAGCGCAAATGACCACCATGGCCAAGGATATCATGACTGTGCTGGAGCCGCTGGTACGTGAGGGCAAGGTCAGGGTCAGTCAGACCAGTCGCGGTATCACCATAGAAATCAATGCCAGCCTGCTGTTTGCGCCGGGTGAGGCACGCCTGAATGTGGATTCGATACAGGCGCTGAGAGCCATTGCTGGTGTCTTAAAGCTTGATACCCATGCCATACAGGTAGAGGGGCATACAGATAATGTACCCATCAAGAACCCGATTTTCCCTTCCAACTGGGAATTGTCAGCAGTGCGCGCCAGCACGGTTGCCAGGCTGCTGACTGAAAACGGTGTCGATGAAATCAGGGTGACAGCCGTAGGGCAGGGCGCTAAATTGCCGGTCAGCGACAACGATACGCCAGAAGGCCGGGCCAGGAATCGCCGGGTGTCTGTGACCATACTGGCAGTATTGCCAGAGGCTGCGGTAGATGTACCTATCTCGCCAACGGCCCCGGCACCTGTGTCGCTACCGGCAACGTCATCTTTGCCGGCTGTCGCGCCCGCACCTCAACCATAAAATTGGCCGCATTTTTTGTTGGTTGAAACAAAAACAGACCCGTTTGCGGGTCTGTTTTTTTATGGGCACTGGCTATATCAACTGATCTAAACTGATTTAAATGGATCTAAACGGATCTAAGTCGCGATATAACCCTTGCCTGAGGTGCCTTTGATTGTGGACTGGCCATTTGGGCCATACATGGGGGATGCGGCCTGGTTGCCTTGCTGCAATACGCTCAACATGGCCTGGCTTTGTGCCAGGCGGCGGTTAATCAGCAGGCCATTGGTCTTGTTGTCTTCTTTTGCCTGCATCGACAATTGCAGAAGCTGATCCCAGTACAGGGTCGCATTCGGTGCATTGTCGGCACTGCCAGCCTGCTGCAAATAGGCCTTCATGCCATCCAGATCTGCTCTGTAGCCAAGTTGTGTCAAAAAAGCATTGCGCTTTTTTTCCAGTTCGGACATCTTGCCGACCAGTTGCCCTTTGCTTTGGGTGTAATCGTTGAGTAATGTGACATCGCTATCAACAAGTGCGGACTGCTCTTTTTTCAGCAATTCAGCCAGGGAAGACATGGTGACGACTTCTTCCTTCAGGCATTGTTCAATTGCAGTATGTCCGGAACTTGTTGGGTTCATGGCTAGCGTTTTCTTGCGTTAAGTAAGTCTTTGACTGTTTCCAGAAGACCATCAGCGACTTTTTCCGAGTTCACTTGAAAGCGTCCCTCAGAAATGGCCAGCTTGATCTCTTCCACCTTCTTCGTCTCGAATACGGCATTGCTCGCCTGTGTGCTTTGCAGTGCCTGCAATTGCGTGGACAGGGTCGAAATTTGCACCTTCGACGAATTCGCAACGGGAGCCGGTGTGTTATCTGCCGGTTTTTCCGTGCGTGCCTGCTGGGGGCTTACGGGCAGCCCAGAGGTCTTGTTAAGTGCGTCATCAATTTTCACAGCGATACCCTCAGTATGGGAATTACAAACATCTACATCCAGTTTATCGGCTGTGTAATTTTAAACTTTAACCTTACCTCAAAAAAATATTGCACTAACTTAATTGCATTTATTTTAAGTGTTTCTTTTTTGGCTAGTATTTATGCTAGTAAACGATTTCTATGATGCCACCATTTTTGGCAATGCCGCTAATAGTTTGCCCTGAACTTGTTTTGGCTTTGGCAACTTGTCCGTCAGACGCATTGTTCAGTGCTACCGCGTCGGTAGCGACCTGGAAGCCCGGGCCGGTGCTGATTACCCTTACCGATTGCCCCTGTTGTACTACTGCCGGGCTTTTCAATACATCGGCCCGCAATATGCTGCCAGATGTCAGAGACATCTGCATGCTTTTGCCAACGGCCTGTTCAGGGCTGGTGACAACACCGGCTGGCAATTTCGAAATATCTCCACGCATTTTGCTCAGGTCGGCCATGGTAATGACTTGTCCGTGAGAAATAGCGTTGGCAGTCACATAATAATCAGCCGTCACCTGCACATTGGCCTGTAAATAAATGAGCCAGGTGGCTGGCGCGCCGCATTTGATGGCCAGTGTGACCTTGCCCCAGGGTTTGCTGCCTGGCGGCAAATAAGGATTGAGAGCGTCGCAGGCTTGCAGATTAAGGCGCTTGTCGACGTCGGCGACCGTAATTTGTACTTCACCGTTCAAGCCGCTGGTTTGTAATGTCAAAAAATCAAGTGCCACCTGCTTAAGCTGGACCGGGTCTTGTTGCGTGGCAGGGTTGGCTGCCTGCGCCGCTCCTGTTATCCCAGCTATGCCAGCCATGCCCACCATGCTAGCCATTGCCATCAAAAGCCATGCTGGCAGCCGTTTGCCTGTGTTTAGTGGAGGTTTCATCCTGATTCCTGCGTTTATCTGTTCCGGATTCCATTTTAGGATTCCTGCCGATTTTTGAAAGCGGGAATAAGCAGGGTTTTCTCGTTCTGCTTGCCTGATCAAACTTGTGTGACGACGAATAATATGCAAGGTATAGCAAACCGTGGGCATGCCTGATCGGTGAAAAGGAGAAGATGATGGCTGGTGGATTGGATGATTTCTTGCGCTTTCATGAAGTGGCTCTATCCGTCAGGGGGCAGCGTCAGCAATTGCTGGCATCAAATATTGCCAATGCGGATACGCCAAATTATAAGGCCAAAGATGTTGATTTTTCAGCAGCGCTGAGTAATGCCCTGCACCAGAACCTGACGCAGTCGCCTACGGCCCTGAATAAAACGGCCAGCCAGCATCTGGATACGGCAAGTACGGTAGCAGGTGTGGCCGCCCAGTACCGCCCTACGATACAGGGCAGTGTGGATGGTAATACGGTGGATATGGATGTGGAACGCAATCAGTTCACCGACAATGCATTGCGCTATGAGGCCAGCCTGACCATCATCAATATGCAGATTAAAAATATGCTGGCGGCAATACAGGGCTAAACAGAAGCTAAAGCACGAATACAAGGATTATCATCATGTCACTCTTTAATGTATTTAATGTTGCCGGTTCAGCCATGAGTGCGCAATCGCAGCGTCTGAACGTGGTGTCAAGCAACCTGGCGAATGCCGATAGTGTCACCAGTTCTGATGGCCAGCCGTATAAAGCCAAGCAGGTGGTTTTCAGCGCCGTACCCATGGCAGGTACGGCCTCCACCGCCGTCAAGGTGAATGAGGTTGTAGAAGACAGTAATCCGCCTAAACTGATGTATGACCCCAAGCATCCACTGGCTGATGAAAAGGGCTATGTCGCCACACCGAATGTGAATGTGGTGGAAGAAATGGTCAATATGATATCCGCATCGCGTTCTTACCAGAACAATGTGGAAGTCATGAATGCGGCCAAAACCATGTTGTTGAAAACATTGACCCTGGGTCAATAAGTTTAGAGTAAAGGAATAAAAGATGACCACCATACAGACTGATGCCGTTGATCCAACTTTGCTTGCGACCATGAATGGCAGCAAGACATCGGCCAACTCAACCGAGGATGCGCAAAACCGTTTCATGACGTTGCTGGTTACTCAACTGAAAAACCAGGATCCGCTGAACCCCATGGACAATGCCCAGGTGACCAGCCAGATGGCGCAATTGTCAACAGTGAGTGGTATCGAGAAGTTGAACACAACAGTCACAGCGATGAATGCCAGTTTTCTGGCCAGCCAGAACCTGCAGGCCGCCAATATGATAGGCCATGGCGTGATCGCCCCGGGCAATACGATGGCAGTCACGGACGGCAAGGGCATCTATGCGGTTGACCTGCCACAGGCGGCGACCAAGGTTGACGTGGAAATACGTGACAGTGCCGGTGCCGTCGTCAGAAAAATGAGCGTGGACGCCTTGCCGCAGGGGGTGAGTACACTGACCTGGGATGGTAAAACCGATGCCGGTACTACTGCTGCCAATGGTGTCTATACCTTTGACGTTGCTGCGAAATCGGGTGACACGAAACTTGCGGGCACCAATCTGGCTTTTGGTGTGGTGTCCAGTATTACTTCTGGTTCCTCGGGGGTGAAACTGAGTGTGGCGAATGTGGGTGATGTCAGCATGAGTGATGTGAAGCAAATCTATTGATGTCTGGAGTGATCCCGAATCAAACAGTGTCAATGAACTATTCAAAGTAACGGAGAAAAATCATGGGTTTTCAACAAGGCTTAAGCGGACTGAATGCGGCTTCCAAATCACTGGACGTCATAGGTAACAATATTTCCAATGCCAGTACTGTTGGTTTTAAACAGGGGCAGACACAGTTTGCTGACGTCTATGCCAACTCGCTCAATGGTTCTTCCGGCGGCACTGTGGGTATTGGTACCAAGGTATCGGGTGTGGTGCAGCAGTTCACCCAGGGGAATATCTCGACGACGAATAATCCGCTGGATATCGCGATTAACGGTGGCGGTTTTTTCCGTATGTCGACCAACGGCGCGATTACGTATTCCCGCAATGGTCAGTTCCAGCTGGATAAGCAGGGCAATATCGTCAATGCGCAGGGTGCCCAGCTGACAGGCTATGTGGCCAATTCGGCCGGCGTTTTGTCCACTGGCGCGGCAGCACCGATCAATATCAATACGGCAGATATTCCACCGGCACAAACGGCGATCATCAATTCGGTCATGAACCTTGATTCGCGCAAGCTGGTTCCGGGTACACAGACGCCAGTGGCAATTCCACCGGTGATCACGCCAACTGCCTTCAGCCCTACTGATCCTACGACCTACAATAGCTCCACTTCGATTGCGGTTTTCGATAGTCTGGGTAACTCGCACGTAGTACAGTCGTTCTTCGTGAAGGTGGATAACCTGAATGCGGCCACGCCACCTACGGCACCGGCCACCATAGAATGGGATGTGTTTGCGACCGTCGACGGTGTGTTGATTGCCGGTACTGGTGCTACCACCAACTCCATAGGCCGTATCGGTTTCGATAATCTGGGTAAGCTGACCGTGGCAACGCCACCGTTTGCAGCAACTGATCCCAAGGCATTTAAATTGACCGTGCCTGTTGGTACCGGCGCCGTAACACCGATTAATACCACTGTGGATATCAAATACGATTTCACCGGTACGACACAGTTTGGTTCTGATTTCAGTGTCAGTAAAAATACCCAGGATGGTTATGCGTCCGGCAAACTGTCGAAATTCAATACGGCCAAAGATGGCACCATTGTTGGTAGCTATACCAATGGTAAAACGGCTGTGCTGGCCCAGGTCGTGCTGGCCAATTTCACCAATCCGAATGGCTTGCAATCGACTGGTGATAACCAGTGGATAGAAACAGCGACATCTGGTAATGCGCTGATAGGCCCGCCAAATTCCGGCAGCCTGGGTACCCTGACTTCATCCGCGACGGAAGATTCGAATACCGATCTGACCGGTGAGCTGGTCAACATGATTACCGCGCAGCGCGTGTATCAGGCCAATGCGCAAACCATCAAGACCCAGGATCAGGTATTGCAGACGCTGGTCAACCTGCGTTAATAACCTGAAGAGCGTGAATAGACTTAAGCGATTTTTTATGGTCCGTATTGAGCACACAGGGAGGATGTTGTGGACAGGTTAGTTTATACCGCGATGACAGGCGCCAAGCACATCCTCGAACAGCAGGCGACCACGTCACATAATCTGGCGAATGTGTCCACCACCGGCTTTCGGGCGCAGCTTGATTCTTTCCGTGCTGTACCCGTGCTGGGTGATGGCTTGCCAACGCGGGCCTTTGTGGTCGATTCGACTGCCGGTACGGATTTCTCTACCGGCAGTATGCAGGTTACCGGGCGTGAGCTGGATGTAGCGGTGCAGGGCAAGGGCTGGCTGGCGGTGGAAAAACCGGATGGTTCTGAAGTCTATACCCGTCATGGCAGTTTGAAAGTCAGCGAAAACGGCATCCTGCAAACGCAGGATGGCCTGAATCTGGTGGGTGATGGTGGCCCCATCACCATACCGCCAGAAGTCTCTATCGAAATTGCCAAGGACGGCACGGTTTCGACCATACCCATGGGGACCAAGCCTGGTGCGGTACAGGTTATAGGCAGGCTGAAACTGGTCAACCCGCCGGAAGAGAATCTGGTGCGTGGCGAAGATGGTTTGTTCAAAACCAAGGATGGCACGGCGGTTGATGCCGATCCGGTAGTGACTGTTGCCGGCGGCATGCTGGAAAACAGCAATGTCAACGTGGTGGAATCCATGGTCAGCATGATCAACCTGGCCCGCAGTTTCGAACTGCAAATGAAGTTATTGCAGAATGCCGAGAATAACGCCAGTAAAGCCAGTCAGATCTTGACTTTGAGTTGATGCCTTTTGCCGCAAAATGGCAAGTGTGAGAATTTGCCGTTAAGGCGAAAAAAGGGGAGAGCAATGATACGTTCATTATGGATAGCCAAAACTGGCCTGGATGCGCAACAAACGCAGATGGACGTGGTGAGTAACAATCTGGCCAACGTCAGCACCAACGGCTTCAAGCGCTCACGTGCAGTGTTTGAAGATTTGTTATACCAGAACATACGCCAGCCTGGCGCCCAGAGTTCCCAGCAGACACAATTGCCTTCAGGCCTGCAACTGGGTACCGGTGTACGTCCAGTGGCGACAGAAAAGATTTTTACCCAAGGTAACTTGCAACAGACCGGCAACAGCAAGGATGTCGCGATTCAGGGGCAGGGATTTTTTCAGGTGCTGATGCCTGACGGCACCACGGCCTATACCAGAGATGGTTCCTTCCAGACCGATAACCAGGGGCAACTGGTGACGTCCAGTGGCTATGTAATACAGCCCGCCATTACCATTCCAGCCAATGCGCAATCCATTACCGTAGGGCGGGATGGTACGGTGTCAGTAACCCAGCCGGGCTCGATAGCGCCGGTGCAGGTAGGTTCTTTGCAACTGGCTACCTTTATTAATCCAGCCGGGCTGATGGCCCTGGGTGAAAACCTGTATGTGGAAACCGCCGCATCCGGTAACCCCGGCACCAATACACCGGGTACCAATGGTGCGGGTTTGCTGATGCAGTCTTTTGTCGAAACGTCCAACGTGAATGTTGCAGAAGAACTGGTCAATATGATACAGACCCAGCGTGCCTATGAAATCAATAGCAAGGCGATCACTACATCAGACCAGATGTTGCAACGCCTGTCACAACTGTAAGCCATTGGTAAGTCATTGATTACGACAGATGAATGAGTGCATCATGAAAAATCTCACATTTTTAACTTTGCTGCCGCTGTTGCTGACCGCCTGTGCAGTCACGCCGCCACCGATCGTACATCAGCCAACCACATTGCCAGCACAGACAGCCAGGCCCATGCGGGAAGCCAATGGGGCGATTTTCCAGCAAGCCACGTATCGTCCCTTGTATGAAGATGCCAAGGCACGCATGGTGGGTGATGTGTTGACGATTGCCATCAGCGAAAAAACCTCGGCCGGCAAATCGGCGGCTGCATCTGGCAGCAAATCTGGTGCTGCATCTTTTGCTGCGCCGACCATATTCGGGGTAAAAGCGACGACGACAGCACAAGCTGGTCTGGCGACGTCATCGTCCACCAAATTTGACGAAAAAGGCGCTGAAGCCGCCAGCAATAACTTTACCGGCACCATTGCTGTGACCGTGATTGATGTGCTGCCCAATGGTAATTTGCTGGTCAGCGGCGAGAAACAACTGGCGTTCGACAAGGGGGCGGAATTTGTTCGCTTTTCTGGCGTCGTCAGTCCGACCACGATAGCGGCTGGTAATGTGGTTACTTCCACCCAGGTGGCAGATGCACGTTTTGAATACCGGTCAACATCGAATGTGGACAGGGCAGAGTTGAATTCCATGCTCACCCGGTTCTTCCTCAGCTTCCTTCCTTTATAGTGAAAGACAGGGACAGGTTTATGAATTATCTCTCAACTTCCAGATGGGTCAGGGCGCTCTGCATCGTGCTGGGAGTCATGGGGTGCGCGTGGGTACCGCAAGCCCATGCCGAACGCATCAAGGACTTGGCCGGCATACAGGGCGTGCGTCAGAATCAGTTGCTGGGATATGGCCTGGTCGTGGGCCTGGATGGCAGCGGTGACCAGACTACGCAAACACCTTTTACGGTACAAAGCATCATCAGCATGTTGCAGCAACTGGGTGTCACTATTCCGGTCGGCACCAGTCTGCAATTGAAGAATGTGGCAGCAGTGATGGTGACCACATCCTTGCCAGCATTTGCACAACCAGGACAGACGCTGGATATCACGGTGTCTTCCATGGGTAATGCAAAAAGCCTGCGTGGCGGTACCTTGTTGATGACACCGCTGAAAGGTGCAGATAACCAGATTTATGCCATGGCACAGGGCAATGTGCTGGTCGGTGGCGTGGGTGCTGCTGCCAATGGCAGCAAGGCCCAGGTCAATCATTTGGGCGTGGGTAAAATTTCTGGTGGGGCTACGGTAGAACGTGCCGTGCCGAATTCGGTGGCGCAGGGTGCGACCATACAGCTGGAACTGAATACATCCGATTTTTCTACTGCCAGCCGGGTGGTCGATGCCATCAATCGTCGCTTTGGTCCGGATACTGCTGCCGCCATGGATGGGCGTGTCATCCAGGTCAAGGCACCAACCAGTACGGATCAGCGGGTGTCCTTTTTGGGCAATCTGGAAAATATTGATGTCACGCCAGCACAAATGGCAGCCAAGGTTATCCTGAATGCCAGGACTGGTTCCATCGTCATGAACCAGGCGGTGACGCTGGAAACCTGTGCAGTCGCGCATGGCAATCTGTCGGTTGTCATCAATACCGATAATGCAGTGAGTCAGCCGAATGCTCTGGCCGCTGGCCAGACGGCTGCGACCGCTAATTCTACCGTTACCATCACCAAGGACCCCGGGCAGTTGCTGATGTTGAAGGCGGGTGTTTCGCTGTCAGAAGTCGTGAAAGCCCTGAATGCCATTGGCGCGACGCCGCAAGATTTGCTGTCTATCCTGCAAGCCATCAAAGCCTCGGGCGCATTGCGCGCCGATCTGGAAATCATCTAAGGAATCGCTATGATAGGCCGTACCGATTTCTCTGATAAAACTGCGTTCGACAGCAAGTCGCTGGACGAACTCAAGCAATCGGCGAGAAATAATTCACCTGAAGCCATCAAAGGTGCGGCCAAGCAATTTGAAGCCCTGTTCATGAACATGATGCTGAAATCCATGCGCCAGGCCGGTGGTCAGGATGGCCCCATGGACAATGAGCAAAGCCGCATGTACACATCTATGCTGGATCAGCAATTGTCACAGACCATGGCCAAAAAAGGAGTGGGTCTGGCAGAAGTGCTGGTCAGGCAGTTATCAAACAATGCCATGAACCAGGCGCTGGAGCCGGATACGTCCAGCACTTCGGGTAGTGTCAGCGGTGCCAGCAGTGCCAGCAGTATCAAGGGGCTGAACTCTTATCTGGATAATCTGAAATTTGAGCAGCAGCCAGCCAACGCACCCAAGACCGCGTTTACCGGCCCTAGCCATGTACGCGAATTCCAGGAAAAACTGGCCGCCCATGCAGAGCAGGCCAGCCAGGAAACCGGCATTCCCGCCAAATTCATGCTGGGTCAGGCTGCCCTGGAGAGTGGCTGGGGCCGTCGCGAGATCAAGACTGCTGACGGATCGGCCAGTCATAATATATTTGGCATGAAAGCCACCAAGGGCTGGAAAGGCAAGACTGTTGACGCTGTAACAACAGAGTATGTGAATGGCGTTGCCCAGCGCAGGGTGGAAAAATTTAAGGCTTATGATACTTACGCTGATGCATTCAAGGATTATGCTAAATTGATCACCAAAAATCCGCGTTATGAAAATGTTATGGCTAACGCGAAAGACGCAACAAGTTTTGCTTACGGCTTGCAAAAAGCAGGGTACGCCACTGATCCTGAGTATGCCAACAAGCTGACAAAAATCATCAGGCAGTCTCTTTCAACTTAAGTTTCCCCTGTGAAAGTGCATCAGATTAAAGTTTTGGCGAAACGGACCGAAAACATGATTGATGGCACGAGGTGTACTGGTATTTGTTGACATAAGGTTTGGCGCTTTCACAGGCTGATCGCAGATAAATATCAGACGCCACAGGTGGCTAACTTAGCAAAAAAGCAGGTTCAATTATGGGTTCAAATATTTTTGGCATTGGGCAATCGGCCCTGGCTGCGGCGCAGCTGGGTATAGCGACGACCGGGCATAACATTGCCAATGCATCAACTCCAGGTTATAACCGCCAGGTTGTTTTGCAAGCCGCCAATGCGCCCCAGAATCTGGGTGGTTCATTTATCGGGCAGGGTGTTTCTGTCACCCAGATACAGCGCCAATACAATTCCTTCCTGGCTGGCCAGGTCAATGCATCGCAGTCGGCCAAGAATCAGGCCGATGTCTATTATTCACAAATCAGCTCGATCAATAATCTGGTTGCTGACCCTACAGCCGGTGTGACACCTGCCTTGCAGGATTTCTTCAAGGCATTCCAGAATCTGGCGTCCAGCCCGAATGGTACTGCTGGTGCGGCAGCACGTCAGGCCGCTTTGTCATCCGGTGAATCGCTGGCTGGTCGCCTTAACAGCTTGCAGGGCCGGCTGGATCAGATTTCGTCAGATGTGAATGGCCAGATTTCGTCCGTGGTCGGTTCCATCAACAGTTATGCGACGGAACTGGCGAATCTGAATGATGTCATCGAAAAAGCCCAGGGCGTAACCGGCAACGGCAGTGGCCCGAATGATTTGCTGGATCAGCGTGATCAACTGATTACTGATTTAAGCAAGCTGACCAAGGTCAGCGTGGTGCCGCAGGGTGCCAAGTACAATGTATTTATCGGTAATGGGCAGCCACTGGTATTGGGCAGCATCGTCAACCAGTTGTCTGTCAGCCAATCCTTGACGGACCCTAGCCGTTCTGAAGTGTCATATGTGGCCAACGGTGCTTCAATCTTGTTGCCGGAAGACAGTTTTGCCGGTGGCAAGCTCGGTGGTTTGTTTGATTTTCGCGCCAGCACGCTGGATGTCGCCCGCAATTCCATAGGTCGCATCGCGATAGGTCTGGCGACAGAATTCAATAACCAGCAGAAGCTGGGCGTGGATTTGAACGGGCAAACCGGTGGCGATTTCTTTTCGATAGCCGCACCGATATCGACACCGAGTTCCCTCAATACCTCTACCGCCTCCATCAATGCATCGATTACCGATGCCAGTGCATTGACGACCAGTGATTATCGCTTGCAGTTTATCGGCGGTAATTACAAAATTACGCGCCTGTCTGATGGCGCAACCCAGACTTCAGCTACCTTACCATTGAAGATGGATGGGGTGAACTTTCAACTGGCACCGCCGCCAGCTGCGGCAGCACCGAATGCCGGCGATGAATTCCTGATCAGGCCGACTGCAGCCGGTGGTTCCAGCATTGCTGTTGCCATCAAGGACCCGGCAAAACTGGCCGCTGCGGCACCAGTGACAACATCTTTTCCGACGACCAATACGGGTACTGGCAAGGTCAGTGTTGGTGTCGCCAATTCTTTGGTGGCATCTGGCAGCAATTCTGCAACGGCGACCATCAGCGCGGCGACCACCGATGATTCCTATGTCGGCAGTAGCCTGGCCACGCCTGTTACTCTGACCTTTGCTTCGCCGGCTAATACGATTTCCGGCTTTCCTGCCGGCGCAACAGTTTCTGTCAAGGTAGGCGCGGTTACGACCAATTACCCACCGCCAGCCACTGTGCCATATACCAGCGGTGCGACTATCAGTTTCAGCGGTGTCAGTTTTGCTGTCAGTAATGGTGCAGCACCGCCTGCGAATGGTGATACCTTCACCTTGGGGCCAGCCTTGCCGGTGGCTGCGACACGGCTGACCTTCAATTCTGCGGCTAAAACGCTGACAGGTTTCCCTGCCACCGCGAATGTGACTGTCACCAATAATGGTACGTCGACGACGTATCCAGCGGGTACGGCAGTTCCTTACACGACCGGTGCGACGATCAGTTATAACGGCATCAGTTTTTCATTGTCGGGTGATCCGGCAAATGGCGATGTGTTTGATGTTGCTCCAAATACCAATGGTTCAGGCGATAACCGCAATGCGGTTTTACTGAGCGGCTTGCAGACACAAAATACTCTGGGCGGCAATACGACGACTTTCCAGGGTGCTTACGCCCAGTTTGTCAGTGCAGTGGGCAACAAGGCAGCCCAATTAAAAATCACCAGCGATTCGGAAGGCAAGCTGTTGACCCAGGCGGTAACCGCGCAGCAGTCTGAATCGGGCGTCAATCTGGACGAAGAAGCGACGAATTTATTGCGCTATCAACAGGCTTACCAGGCGGCAGGCAAATTGATGCAAATCGCAAGTACATTGTTTGACTCCCTGTTGCAACTGGGTAGATAGAGGCTATCATGCGTATCAGCACAAGTACCATTTATGAATCTGGCGGCGCTAGGATCAGCGATCTTCAGGTTGGCTTGAACAGAACCCAGCAACAAATCGCTGCTGGCAGGCGCGTGCTGACACCAGAAGACGACCCGATTGCATCGGCCCGTGCACTGGTGATCTCTCAGTCTGATTCGCTGAATACCCAATTTGCGACCAACCGCCAAAGTGCCAAAAACAATCTCAGCGTGTCCGAGAGTGTGTTGTCGAATGTGACTGACACCCTGCACAATATCAAATCGCTCATCGTCGAAGCTGGTAATGGCACATTCTCTGATGCAGAACGTGGTTATGTCGCGCAGGAATTGCAGGGCAATCTGGATCAACTGATGGGCCTGGCTAATTCCACGGACGGTACTGGCAATTACCTGTTTTCCGGCTTTGCCACAACAGTTGCGCCATACACCAAGAAGCTTGGCGGTGCGACTTATAACGGTGATCAGGGGCAGCGCTATTTGCAGGTGGACACCTCAAGGCAATTACCGCTTAGTGGCCCTGGTACGGCAATCTTTGAAAATATCCGCACATCTCCAGGGCAATTCAATGTGCAGTCCAATCCGTCCAATGTCGGTGCTGCTGTTGCCGCCGCCACGATCAATGTACCGACGTCAGGAAATTTGACTGGTAATAACTACGAAGTCGCCTTCGATAATCTGGGTACATCGTTTACTGTCACCAACAAAACTACCGGTGCTGTCGTGCTTCCCCTGACTCCCTATGTCAGTGGTTCTACGGTGACGGTCGATGGTATAGACGTGACGATCAGCAATGCAGGCGGCCCACCTGTAGCAGCGCCTGGACCGAACGACAAGTTTTCGATACAGCCTGGTAACCAGAATCTGTTTGAGACAGTCACTGACATCATCAATGCATTGAATACGCCAGCCAATACAGTCGCTGCCAAAAAAGACCTGAATGCGGCACTGACGCAGGGCAATAATAATATCGACAAGTCACTCAATAATGTATTGACCGTGCGTGCCCAACTCGGTACCAGTCTGAAAGAAATTGATGACCTCGACAGTGAGGGCGATGCGAAGGGTGTTGCCTTCAAGCAGGATCTGTCAGCCTTGCTTGATCTGGATTATGCCAAGGCCATTACCGAACTGAACCAGCAACAAACCACCTTGCAGGCGGCACAGCAGTCATTCGTCAAAACATCCGGCCTGTCGCTGTTTGACTATATCCGGTAGTTGATTCTTGGGCTGGTTAAGTCTTTGGAAACAGAGAGGTGCCTGATTGGCACCTTTGTTTTTAAGAGCATTCATTGCGAAAAGTATTTATTTTTCTTTTGAGCGATACTTTTTTGCCAATTCCTGCGCATCCCGTTTAAAAAGATCCGTTGAACCCGCTATTGACGGTTTAAAAAGTCTTTGTAAGCTTAAAGGAACTCCGGATTCCGCCAGTTCAATCTGTGTAGCTTGTATGCTTTCTGTAAAATCTAAGCCTACCCCAACTCTTTTACAACCTTTGCATTCCGCATAAAGAATGTAATATCCGCGTGGGTATGACAGCTTCATGATGTCGCCGTTGGTTACATGCTGACGTTCTAATAATTGACTTTCGTCCTTATTATATAAAGAGACTATTACGTCTTGTTTTCTGTTCCCGCCAACAAATTCAAGGTAAAAATCAAGTTTTTTCAGTTCAACTGTTTCTTGCGCGTAGGCTGTGCTAATGAAGTTAATTAGTTGTGCAGCAGATTGCTCTACTGATTTGGGAGGATGATAGGGGCTGGCAGCAGTTAGTAGTGCAAATACAGACATTCCTAAAGAAAAAGACTCTTTCTTGCTGGATGGTTGATAAAAGTAACTTAGTAGTCCGCCAATAATGCATAAAAATACTAATGCTACCCATCCCTGGCCTAGATATGATGAAAAGTAGATGCGTAAAACGTCTGCGATACGCAAAACCGTAACATATGTAGAATCGCTTCCACCCCTGAGTAAATCACCAAAGCCAAGTAAAAATGCGCCTGTTGCAGCAGCAGCATGTATACCCCATTGATTTCTTACCCTCGAATTCGCTTCCGACATATTTCCCTCCCATTAATTATTAACTATGCATTGTTTGCGCGCGGCTTTAATAGAAACCAGTTGCAGTTAATTGGAAGGTGTAAGCAGAGGGCTAAAAATACTATCAATCGATTGCAATGCTTTGAACACATTCAATTAAATTAATTTTATTAAATATATATGGAAAGTGTTTTTTTGAAAAGACTAATTTGCATTTATTTTGAGCGATTAAAAAAGCTGAAATATTAAATATAAGAAATATTATATTTTTAGCAAAAATATGTCCTATGACGAACTGACTAAGCAGGAATATCCAATTGGATATATGTCAGCTGGAATTTAAGGGGGGATCTACAACGGAAGAGCTTTATTAAACTCTTTTGTGTCGGATTTGTGCTGTAGCTGTGAATTGGAATCAAGAAGTCATTAAGTGATTATTCATTACATATTTTATAAAAATAAAAAATTAATCACATTGCACAAATGCTCAAATTTTTTCCATATCTTCCGAATCCAGTGCGATCACATGGGTCTGCATGATGCCGCGTTCATCATGCCATTCGCGGATGACGCAAGGCTGGCCTTCTTCATCCAGATCGATGACCTTGAAGAACTGACCTATCATGGATTCAATCAGAATGCGTTCATCTTCCGGGAAGCTCTTGATGAAGCGCTTGTCCAGGTTGACGATACGAACGATGTCACCGACGACTACGGGCTGGTTCTTGCAATCGACGGCGGTGTGAGGTGCTGACATGGTGGTTCCAGTATAAATTATTGACGGATATTGTACTTCCTATGGCCCGTTCGCTACAGGATAGTCAAGAAAAAAGAGTCTGGCTGCACGTGGCAACCAGACTCTCGTTTTTTCTTCAAAGTAAATCAGTTACTGCTGACAGCCTGCTTGCTGCTGATCAGTTTCAGGCTGCTTTCTTTTCACGGGCGACCCAGTACAGCGCGAAAGCGATCAGTACATAAGGGATCAGTGATAGCGCATCGGCATTTGCACCTTCAAAGAAAGGATTATTGGCCGTGGCCCAATCACCTATTTTCTTGTCGAAGTCTGTCAGGATACCAGCGGTAAAGGCAATCACGATACCTGCCAGTGCGCCGCCAGCGATGTAGCCGGAAGACAGCAGCACGCCAGAACTGCGGTCACCGGCAGCCTGTTTCTCTTCTTCGCTCAGATGCTGATTGTGTTCCAGCTTGTTATTGCGACGGTCCACCGCCCAACGTATCATGCCGCCGATAAACAGTGGGGCAGAGGAGGACAGTGGCAAATACACGCCAACTGCAAAGGCCAGCGATGGTATGCCTGCCATTTCCAGTACGACGGCAATCATCACGCCAAACAGAACCAGGGTCCACGGCAGCTGACGATCCAGTATGCCCTTGATGATGTAAGACATCAGCACGGCTTTTGGTGCATCATATTTCTTGACTTCAGTACCGTCAGGGCGCTTGTTGTAAGCACCATTGATGCCTGGGTCAACCAAATACACGGCTTTGCCGGCATTGTCGACAAAGTATTTGCCGGCAGGGCCACCAACGTTGTCATTCTTGTGCCAGACCTTGTACGTGCCTTTATCTTGTTCGGCCTGCGGGCCTTGCAACTGGGCAGTGTCGGTCAGTTTTGAAACATCCGTCACCAGTGCCGGTGCCACCTGGGCTGCCGGTACATACACGGTGCCGGAATCATTCAGTTTCAACAGAATAGGACCAAGGATCAGGGCAGAAGAAAATGCACCTGCCAGAATCGCATATTGTTGCAGGCGTGGTGTGGAACCGACGATGTAACCTGTTTTCAAATCCTGCGAAGTGGTACCGGCATTGCTGGAAGCGATACAGACGATAGCGCCGACAGACAGCGCAGTGACATAGTATTGACCACCAGTCCAGCCCATGATCAGGAAGATCAGGCAGGTGAACAGCAGGGTCGCCACTGTCATGCCAGAGATGGGATTGGAAGATGAACCGATTTCACCCGTCAGGCGGGAAGATACAGTCGCAAACAGGAAACCGAATACCAGAATCAGCAAGGCACCCAGGAAATTCATGTGCAGCGGTGTGGCGAAAGTGATGACGGCGATGATGGCCAAGGCACCAATGACCACCCATTTCATGGGAATGTCCTGATCAGTACGCACTGGTGCGGTGACGGCAGCCGCACCCTTGCCCAGGCCAGACAAACCGGCCGACAGGCTGCGCCAGATGGTAGGCATGGCACGCACCAGGCTGATCAGGCCACCGGCAGCAACCGCACCGGCACCGATGTACAGAATATAGGCACCACGCACATCATGCGCGCTCATTTGGCTGATCAGCTTGACGCCCGGTGCCAGTGGCACGCTCAATGCGTCACCAAAGAACTTGATCATGGGGATCAGCAACAGGTAAGACATGACGCCACCTGCGGCCATGACGGCAGCAATGCGCGGGCCGATGATGTAACCGACACCCAGCAATTCTGGTGATACTTCAGCACCCAGCGAACCACCTTTGAGCGGCGCACCAAACACGACTTCGGGCGTATCTTTCCAGCCTTTCAGTGCGACGTTGGCTATTTTGTACAGCAGGCCGATACCAAAGCCGCCAAAGATGATGGCAGCACGCTTGCTGGCATCATCCAGCGCGTTCGGGTTATTTTTTTCGCCGGCTGCTTCGCGGGATGAATCCGTCGCAGCGGCTTTCAATACCTCGGCACAGGCTGTGCCTTCCGGGTATTTCAGCTCATCGTGTTTTTCCACGATCATGGTTCTGCGCATGGGGATCATGAGCAAAATGCCAAGCAGACCACCAAGGCAGCCGACCAGCATCACGCGCGAGATTTCCAGGTCAAAACCCAGAATCAGGATGGCTGGCATGGTCACACCCAGGCCAAAAGCCAGCGATTCACCCGCCGAACCGGCAGTCTGGGTAATGCTGTTTTCCAGAATGGTGGCGTCTTTTGCACCCAGCTTATTACTGAGGCGGAACAGGGTAATGGCGATCACTGCAACCGGGATCGAGGCGCTGACCGTCAGGCCGACTTTCAGAACCAGGTAAAGTGAAGACGCACCGAAGATCATCCCCAGCACCACGCCCATGATCAGGGCGCGTGCGGTCATTTCGGGTAGTTGGGCCGAATCGGGGATATATGGTTTAAACCCCGGCTTGGTACTGGAGGCTGACATTTCTTTTGGCATTGGTGTACCTGTATTGTTGTCAAATTGAGGTAGAAAAAGGCGGATATTTTTTCAGCCTGGCGAATTATCGGGCTTCCCCGTCTCCTGGAAAAGGCCGATGAAAAAACATAAATAATCGCGCATTATCTCGCTTTTTCTCGTCAATTTGCAATGCCGTGATCACACTTGCTGCATCTCTTCCTGTTTACTTAGCGTCGGCAGAGCGGTAATGCCACGGATGACCGGGTTTTTGCCTGCAATATATGCCAGCAGCAGGGCACAGGCACCCGCAAAACCCAGCGAATAACGCAGGCCCAGATGTTCGCCCATCCAGCCACCGATCAGCGCGCCGGGTCCGGCCGGTATCAGGATCATCCAGCGCATGGTGCTGGTCATGCGTCCCAGCATGGCCTCTGGCGTTACCGCCTGGCGCAATGCCAGGAAGTTGATAAAAATCAATACGCCACCAATGGAAAAACACATCAGCATGAAGCCAAAGGCAGCGATGCCCCAATGATTGGCCGGTGCCAGTGCCAGCAAGCCCCAGCCCACACCGCAGACGGCAACTCCCAGCACCATGCAGGGACCAGGGCCAATGCGGCGACTGATGCGATAGCCACACACGCTGGCAATAATGGTACCTATGCCCATGCCCATATAACTCAGGCCAACCGCCTGTTCCGACAGGCCCAGTTCACGTGTGGCAAACAAGATCTGCACTACCAGGGCGGCGTTATAACAAAGTTGCCAGCCGCCGACCGTCATTGCCAGAGCGATCAGCAAGGGTTTGTTGGTGACAAAGGACAGGCCAGCCTTCAGGTCACGCCAGAAATGCGCGTCTTCCCTTGGCGTACGTACTTCATTGATATGGATGCCACGTAAAATCACCGCAGATGTCAGCAGTAACAGGGCATCTGCCAGCAATGCCAGTGGTGCGCCCATTAATTTGATCAGGGCGCCAGCGGTTGCCGGGCCGGCGACTTCTGCCCCGGAAGTGGCCAGGGCATTTTTGGCATGCGCTTCAACCAGGCGATCACGCGGCACGATTTGCGTCAGTACGATTTGCGAGGCTGAACCGGCGGTGGTGTTGACCATGCCTATCAAAAAACCGACCACATACAGCCAGGTCATGCCCAGATAACCCAGCCACCATGCCAGTGGCACGCTGGCAACCGCCAGCGATATCGTGATTTCACCAACGATATATACCGGCAGTTTGCGCACACGGTCCAGCAGCACACCGGATGGCAGTGACAGCAAGACGAAGGGCATTATTTCCATAAAGGTCAGTATGCCCATCTGCGAAGGACTGGCGTGCAGCAATATGGCCGCCGTTAGCGGCAATGCCAGCATGGTGACCTGGGCACCGAAAGAACTGATCAGTATCGATGTCCATAAACGGCGATAGATCAGATCACGTAATAGATCCCGCTGGGAGAGGGAAAACAAATCAAAAATTTTATTTATCATAATTAACAAACACAATGTGCTGTCTGTTCATTGCTGAGTGCATGATGAATGCATCACACATGAAGAAATGCCAAATGCTGTTGGATGACAAAGAATATGGAAAGACTGTGCCGGATCGGCCAGCGTTTACAATATGGTCATCAGGAATAATGTCAGGGGACTGGAAATTTCCAGAGCCAGAGCCTGCTGCATAAGTTCCAGGCTCTGAGGTCGCTTTCGCATGTTTTTATTGACGCGACCTGTAAATAGATTGTATTGATATTGATTAGTTCCCGCCAGTGAAAAAAATGATGTTTGAAAAACCAGTAGTGATGATTGACTTTGAAACCTCGGGCATGACGCCAGAGCAGGGTGGTCGTGTGACCGAAGTGGCTGCCTTGCGTATCGTCGGTGGTGAAATTGTGGATCGCTATGTATCCCTGATCAATTGCCGTGTGCGCATACCCTACTTTATTACCGAATTGACAGGCATTACCCAATCCATGGTGGACCATGCCCCGCCCGTTTCGGAAGTCATGCCGGAATTGGTGGAATTTATCGGCAGCGACGCACTGGCAGCCCATAACGCCAGTTTTGACGAGAAATTCTTGCTGGCAGAAAGTGATCGCCTGGGGCTGTGGCCTGCTTACGACGGTGTCATCTGTTCTGTGAAACTGTCACGGCGTGTGTTTCCGGGGCTGAACAGTTATTCGCTAGGGCCGCTGGCATCATCGCTGGGCATACGCTTTAAAGGTTCGGCCCACAGGGCGGAAGCCGATGCGGAAGTGGCTTCCAAACTCATGCTGCGGATCGCCGCTGAATTGGGCGAGCGCTATGGCTTCAATGGCATAGACCCGCGCCTGCTGCAAGATGTGAACAAGCTGACGGCAGCCAAAGTACCTGCCTTCCTGAAAAAGCAGAGTGCCGGGCCACTGGCTGAAGTGATTCCCTCCGTGTCAGCAAAGGCCGGCAAAAGTATCGCTACCAACAAGACTGCCGCACTACAGCGCTATCGCCATTACAAGGGCGGTATCTACGAACTGGTCTGCGAGGCAACCCAGGAATCTGACTTGAGCACAGTGATTGTCTATCGTTCACATGATGGCAGTGTCTGGACCCGGCCCAAGGCAGTATTCTTTGAAACGCTGGAAATCAATGGCGTGAAAGTACAGCGCTTCACGCCCATAGCTGAATAATTCCTCAGGCTTTTGCAGCCTGGCCTGGGCCATCGGTAATCAGCTTGCGCAATACCGGGATCAGCACGACCAAAACTATGCCAACACCAACGCTACCCCAGCCCAGGACTGAGAAAATGTAATTATAGGTAGGGTTGGTCAGAGAAGGCAGGCCTTCCGTCGCTTCAGGTATCAGGCCCGAAAATTTGCTGGACAGGATGGAAGCCGTTCCGGTCACCAGCATCCATGTGCCCATCATCACGCCCTGGTACTGGCGCGGTGCCAGCTTGCCTATCATGGCATAGCCGATAGGTGAGATCAGTAACTCAGCCACGCTTTGCAGCAGATAGCTGATGAAGATCCATTTGAAGGCGACCAGGCCATTCATTGATGCCGTTTTTATACCCAGCGGCAGCACCAGAAAGGCGATACCTATCAAGATCAGGGCGGCAGAGAATTGACGTGGAATATCAATATTCCAGCCGCGTGCACGCAGCTTGTCAAACAGCGTGGCCATCAGCGGGCCGCCAACCATGATGACGAAGCTGTTGATGTTCTGTATCCATTGCGGCGCGATTTCATAGCCCCAGACCATGCGGTCCACATTGTTGACGGCGAACAGTTGCAAGCCCATAGGCGCCATCTGGTACAAGGTCCAGAATACCAGTGAACCCAGGGTCAGCAGCAGATAGGCACACATATTCCTGCTTTCGCGCTCATTCTTGTGGATGGCAGTCAGGGCAGTCAGTATCAGGCCAATGATGACGCTGATTATCATCACCAGATCACCCGTGCCTTCCGCCCTGTGCAACATGAATTCGACCAGCGGGACGAGGCCGGCCATGACCAGCAGACCCACCAGAAAACGCCAGCGGAACTGGCGTGGTGTCGCGTCCAGCAGCGTTGTATTCAGATCAGACAGGACACGCCAGTTGATGGCTGCCAGCACGATCGCCATGAAATTGCCTATAGTGGCAAAAATGAACAGGCTGGAATAATCTTCCAGCAACTGGTAATAGCCGGCTGCGGTAAAGCCGATGAAAAAGCCCAGATTCATCCCGGCATAATTCCACAGGAAGGCACTTTCGCGACGATTGTCTTCCGGCTTGAAACGCTGGGTCAGCATCAGGTTCAGGCAGGTGACGTTGAGGCCGCTGCCCGTCAGGAAGAAAGCCAGTCCCCAGTACATCGTACTGGACGTGCCTACGGAAATGGTGGCACAACCGACGACTTGCAGGATCATGCCGCCGACAAACAGATTGCGGTTACTGATGAAGCGACCAGCCAGATACCCGCCAAACAGATGCAGGCCATAATTGAATGCGCCAAACACACCCATGATGGCCGTTGCATCCCTGGTACTGAAGTTCAGTTTCTTGGTGGCATACAAGACCAGGGTGGAATACAGTACGGCGAAACCGAGGGTGGCGAAAATCTGTATGAAAAACAGGGCGCCAGCACCTTCCGGTATGGCGGCTATTCTTTGTTTAATTGTTGACAAGTGGCCTCCGGGGCGTCGGGTTTGCAGGCATTGTAATGCAAAGAATCTTCTAAATGTCATGCGGATGTCATGCAAATGCTATGCATATTCCAGCGCTGCATGTAAGACAATATTCTGGTATGTTGCTGCGTATGTGCATGGGCACGGCAAGCAGCTCCTTAATTTTGAATGTAAAGCAATGGATAGTATTGACCTGGAAGTATTGAAAACCTGTGACGCCTGGATACGTGCTGGCATGGCCTGCGAACTGGTTACGGTCGTCAAAACCTGGGGTTCCAGCCCAAGGCCGGAAGGGGCGACACTGGCGATAGGCAGTAATGGGCAAGTTGTCGGTTCGGTATCCGGTGGCTGCATAGAAGATGATCTGATAGAACGGGTGCAGCGCGAAGGCATCGTGCGCGAACTACCGGAACTGGTCACCTACGGCATCACCGCTGACGAAGCCCACCGTTTTGGTCTGCCCTGTGGCGGCACCATACAGTTGTGTATAGAGCCGCTTTCTGCCCGCAGCCGTATCAGCGAATTGTTGCAAAGACTGGAACAGCATGAATTGCTGTCCCGGCAACTTGATCTGCGTACCGGCGAAGTCAGGCTGGCGACAGCATCACCTTCACAACAGTTAGTGGCGACCGAAGACATGTTGTTGACCGTGCATGGCCCGCGCTGGCGGTTGCTGATCATTGGGGCAGGGCAGTTGTCGCGTTTCCTGTCCAGTATTGCGCTGGGGATGGATTACCAGGTAATAGTCTGTGATCCGCGTGAAGAATATACTAATGGCTGGCATGTTGATGGTGTCAAAGTGGTTCACGCCATGCCGGATGATCTTATACTCGACATGCAGCTCGATAGCCGCAGCGCAGTCGTGGCACTGACGCATGATCCCAAACTGGACGATCTGGCCCTGATGGAAGCCCTGAAGTCAGAGGCTTTCTATGTCGGTGCCATAGGTTCCCGCGTCAACAATGCCAAACGCAGGGAAAGGTTGAAGGAATTTGATCTGACCGATGCCGACCTGGCGAAACTGCATGGACCCATAGGTTTATATATAGGCAGCAAGACACCGGCTGAAATTGCCATTTCCATCCTGGCCGAACTGACCGCTGTGAAAAACAATGTGCTGTTGCCGGCAGAGGTCAATGTGGCCCATGCCAAGGCGGCCCTGACATGAGAAATTACGCGTTTCGTCTGGTGAATGTGTTTGCTGAAAGCCAGTTTGGCGGCAATCCTCTGTGTGTCTTTGAGCAGGCAGATGGCTTGAAAGATGCTGAAATGCAGGCGCTGGCAAGGCAATTCAACTTGTCGGAAACCAGCTTCATATTGCCACCAGAACAGGCTGGTGCCATTGCCAGGATGCGTATTTTTACGCCGGACATGGAAATGGCCTTTGCCGGTCATCCCAGCCTGGGCACGGCCCATGTGGTGAAGCAATTGCAGGCTGGCGACACGCAGTTTGCCCTGGAATGCAAGGCTGGTCTCATTCCCATGGCGCTGGATCAGCAGGGTATCTGGACCCTGGTGGCACCATATCGTAGCGAAGTACAGCCTGTTGAGGTGCAGACCCGCTCTTGTGAACTGTCACCTGCACAGGTGGCAGGCATGCTGGGCTTGCAGGAAGAAGATTTGCTGTCTGCCCCGGTATGGTTGGATACCGGCAGTGAACAATTGCTGGTGCCTTTGAAATCTGCCGCTGCTGTGGCTAAAGTCCAGCCGGATAGTGCGCAATTGGCAAGTTGGCCAGCCAACCGGGTCGGTCGCAGAATGGCCTATGTGTTTGCTTTTGACGAGCCTGTAGAGTCCAATCCGGAGCCCAGGCAGGTCACGGCGCGTTATGTCTTTGCGCGCTCAGATGGTGGTTTTGGCGAAGACCCTGGCACCGGTTCCGCCTGTGCCAACCTGGGTGGCTGGTGGCTAGCGCAGGGACGTAATGTACCGGTCAGCATGGTAATTAGCCAGGGCGTGCAGATGGGGCGGCCTTGCCGCTTATACCTTGAAGTGACAAAAGATCAAGCCATACGGGTCGGTGGCCGGGTAATAGAAATCGCTCAGGGCCAGGTGCAAATCGAATAAACCTGTGCCGAACAGCATATATCGGCAAGAAATCCGGTATAAATCAATATAAGCACGGGAAGAGCAGACGTAAATCCTTTAAAATAGCGACTTCATTCATTTGCACTGAAAATTCCGTGGTACAACGCCAATTGTTTCTGTCATTGCGTTGGTGGCCCGGTTCAGGATATTCCCCCTATGAGCATGTCTACTACCCAGGAAATCGTTGCCGAATTGCGCGCTGGCCGCATGGTGATACTGGTTGATGAAGAAGATCGTGAAAACGAAGGCGACCTGATTATGGCCGCTGAATTCGTCACCGCCGAAGCCATCAACTTCATGGCCAAGTTTGGCCGCGGCCTGATCTGCCTGACACTGACTGAAGAGCGTTGCGAACAATTAAACCTGGCCATGATGACCAGTCGCAATGGTACTTCTTTTGGTACCAATTTCACCGTATCCATCGAAGCGGCAGAGGGCGTTACCACCGGTATTTCGGCAGCAGACCGTGCCCGTACCGTGCAGGTCGCTGTTGATAAGAAGTCTACTGCAGCAGATATCGTCCAGCCTGGCCATATTTTCCCGCTGAAGGCGCAAAGGGGTGGTGTCCTCATGCGCGCCGGCCATACCGAGGCTGGTTGTGACCTGGCAGAACTGGCTGGCCTGACGCCCGCATCCGTGATTTGCGAAATCATGAAGGATGACGGCACCATGGCACGCCTGCCTGATTTGATCGAATTTGCCCGTGAACATGGCATGAAAATCGGCACCATTGCTGATCTTATCCATTATCGCAGCCAGACAGAAAGCATCGTTGACCGTGTTGCCGAGCGTGAAATGCATACCGTGCATGGCAGCTTCAAGGCGATTGTTTACCGTGACAAGCCTAGCGGCTCTGCCCATCTGGCGCTGGTGCATGGCGATATCACGCCAGAAAAAGCGGCCCTGGTGCGTGTGCATCAGCCTGTATCGATACTTGATTTGCTGGAAAGCCAGGCCACCACGCATTCCTGGAATGTGGCAGCAGCCATGGCGGCTATCCAGAAATCGGATTCCGGCGTGATCGTCCTGCTTAACTGTGAAGAAACTGCCGACCAGATGTTTGACCAGTTCAAGGCGCTCGATACGCCTGAGGCCAAGCCGGTAAGCCGTGCCGCCCGCATGGATTTGCGCAATTACGGTATCGGTGCACAGATTTTGAAGGATGTGGGTGTAGGCAAGATGAAATTGCTGGCCAATCCACGCAAAATGCCATCCATGACAGGATTTAATCTGGAAGTTGTTGGTTATTTGGACAAGCCTTGCTCTGACAAACCGTGATGAGAGCGAAAGGCCGGTGATGAAACTGCCGGCCTGATATGCTGTCCTCATCCCCAAATTAATTATCAAGCGCTACAGCGCAGGAAAGAACATCATGACAGTAGGACATTACGAAGCAAATCTGGATGGTGCAGGTGTACGTGTCGGTATCGTACAGGCGCGCTTTAATGAAAACGTCGGCAAGGGTTTGCTGGATGCCTGCCTGGCTGAACTGTCATTGCTGGGTGTATTGAACGAAGACATCCTGCATGTGACCGTACCAGGCGCACTGGAAGTGCCGCTGGCACTGCAAAAACTGGCAGAAACCAACCAGTTTGATGCCCTGATCGCCCTGGGTGCTGTCATCCGTGGTGAAACTTACCACTTTGAACTGGTATCGAATGAATCTGGCGCAGGTATTACTCGCGTTGGTCTGGATGCCGGTATCCCGATTGCAAATGCCATCCTGACCACCGAAAATGATGAGCAGGCAGAAGTACGCATGCAGGAAAAAGGCCGCGATGCCGCCCGCGTTGCCGTAGAAATGGCCAATCTCACCCTGGCACTGGAAGAACTGGCAGAAGCCACAGAAGACGTGCACTATGATGCCTGATCGTTTTTGCGACGATCACCCCAGCTTTAAAAAATGTAAGAGAAGATATGAATAATAAATCCCAACATGCCAATCCAAGCAAAACCCGCTCGCCACGTCACCGTGCGCGCGAATTTGCCTTGCAAGGCCTGTATCAATGGTTGTTGAACAATGAAGATTCGGGTTCGATCGAAGCCCACATCCGTGAAGCCCACGGTTTTGATAAGGCTGACAGAGAGCATTTTGATTCCCTGCTGCACGGCGCGATCAAGCAATCCATCGCCCTGCGTGAAGAAATCGCTCCCTTGATTGACCGCAGCATTGCCGAACTGTCACCGATAGAACATGCTGCCTTGCTGATTGGTGCTTACGAGCTCAAGAACCACATTGAAATCCCTTATCGCGTCGTCATCAATGAAGCGGTAGAGCTGACCAAATCATTTGGCGGCCTGGATGGTCATAAATACGTGAATGGCGTGCTGGACAAGCTGGCCTCCAAATTGCGTGCTGCCGAGGTTGCTGCTGGCAAATAAGCGCGAAAGCACTATCGTATAGAGTGAATGCCGTCTTATTTCTTCAAGAATAAGACGGTTTTTTTATAAATACAGCACCAACAAGTTTTTTCAGGACACTGCATGCACAATCATATTGCCTCCAGACTCGACAATATTGCCCCTTTCCATGTGATGGAGCTCATGAAGATGGCTGCGACGCTGGAAGCCCAGGGGCGTCACCTCATTCATATGGGGATAGGGGAGCCAGACTTTACTGCGCCGCAGCCTGTCATCGATGCTGCCACCAGGGCCATGGCTGATGGCCGTTTGCAATATACATCTGCACTGGGTTTGCCGGCACTGCGCCAGGCGATTGCCGACGACTACTTGCGTACCTATGGCATACAGGTGCCGGCCAGCCGTATTATTGTGACTGCCGGAGCCTCTGCCGCCTTGTTGCTGGCATGTGCTGCCCTGGTCGAGCCGGGCAGGGAAGTGCTGATGCCTGATCCCTGCTATCCCTGCAATCGCCATTTCGTGGCGGCCTTTGAAGGCAAGGCCAAATTAATCGCCAGTGGTGCCGCCCATCGCTTTCAGTTGACGGAAGCCATCGTACGCCAGCATTGGGATGCGCAAAGCAGTGGCGTCTTGCTGGCATCACCATCGAATCCTACCGGCACCTCGATAGAACATGCAGAACTGAAGAAAATCGTGGCAAGCGTCAAGGAATTGGGCGGCTTTACCATTGTCGATGAAATCTACCAGCGCCTGTCCTATGACGACGCGCCGTTTTCTGCCCTGTCACTCGATGATGATGTCGTGGTCATCAACAGCTTCAGCAAATACTTCAATATGACAGGCTGGCGTCTGGGCTGGCTGGTGGTACCTGAAAGAATCGTGCCGCAGCTAGAAAAACTCGCCCAAAACCTGTTCATCTGCCCTTCATCGGTGGCGCAATATGCAGCGCTGGCCTGTTTTGAGCCAGCAACCATCGCCATCTATGAAGAGCGCAAGGCAGAATTCAAGCGCAGGCGCGACTATATCGTGCCTGCCCTGCGTGAACTGGGCTTTGATGTGCCGGTTACCCCTGACGGCGCGTTCTATGTATATGCCGATTGCTCGGCGTTTTCAGATGATGCAGATGCATTTGCACGTCAGGCGCTGAATGAGGCAGGGGTGGTGATTGTGCCCGGCCTGGATTTTGGTCCGGCGACTGCGCATACCCATGTAAGGATTTCGTATGCTAATTCTCTGGAAAACCTGCACGAAGCTGTAGCGCGTCTGAAGAAGTTCCTGGCCAAAAAATAGGACAGGAGGGTGGGGCAAATAAAAATGCCGCCAGCATTTTCACGCTGACGGCATCTTTATACTTGAAGAGGTGTGCTGCAATAAATCCTGTCTGGATTACAGCGTGGCGACCTGGTCTTTTTTCGCTTCCACAGGTGCCTTGACTTCTGTTGCTTCCGGTTTGGCGATAGCTTCAATCGGACGGGCTACAGGAGCGGGTGCGTTGAACACGGTAGGCACGTTCTTGCCGGCAGAAACATCTTTCAGACGTTTGTACTCAGTCAGGACGCGAGAACCATAGCCAGAGTCATTTTCTGCATCGGCAGCGCCGACATACATCTTCAGACCCGCTTCGACAGAACCGGCACGGGTGACATAGTCTTTCAGGATCAGAGCGCCGACCTTGATATTGGCAACCGGATTCAGGGCCGCTTTGACGCCCCCCATTTCCTGGAACTTGTCATGGTGAACCTTGGACATGACCTGCATCAGACCCTGAGCACCGACCGGGCTTTCCGCAAACGGATTCAGGCCGGATTCTATCGCCATAACAGACAGAATCAGCAAAGGATCAAGCTTGATTTCCTTGGCTGTCAGATACGCAGCAGATACCAGCATATTGGTGGCATCGTTGGCGATGCGATAGCGTTTTGCCAGCCAATTGGTGACCCATTGTTGTTGACGTTGGTTACCCAGCATTTTGGAGTCTTCTTCAGACATTCCAGCTTGTTGGTAGGGGTTGCCTGCTGCCTTGCCTGGTTCATGCATCAGGGCGGCAATATTAGGTGCCGGTACTGGCGCTACTGTTGCCTCTTCCGCTTCTGCGTAAGGGGACAGATCTTTGAATTTGTCAGTCAGTTCCGGTTTGATAAACATCATCGCCAATACTGTCATGGCAATAACGCCAGACATCATAAACAATTGACGAACGATAGTGATAAAACCATTTGTTGTGTCACGTGCTACCAGAGAAAGCGCCTGACGCTTGTCTGTGGAAGCGATACTGCTTCTTTGTACTGCTAAAATAAAACGTTGAAACATGTTACCTCCTGAATCTCCGCGATGAGTCATTCAACTTACTTAAAAGCCAAACGTAAAAAGCTACTTCCGCGAATCAGAAACATCGTCCTTGTCACAGAGTGTGATCACAAGACGCCGGAGCCGTTTGTCAAATCAGGTCAGTCGGACCTGTTCATGGTGTGTCCAGTGACAAACAACTATTTTCGGGATAAGGCAGACGCCTTTTGAAAACAATCCTTACAATGTTATGTGGGGCCCGATCCCCTTGAATGATGTTACCGTTTGGCGAAACCTTCTTTGTATCGAAAGTGGCGGAAGTCATTAACCTCTTCATCAAGTTGGGCGAATTGTAGGGGCGGTTTTATATCAAGTCAACACTATCAAAATGAATTTTAATTACTTTTATGTCTGATGAAATGTGCTGCATCGCAGCAAAGTTCAATAAAATCAAGCACTTGGCCGAAAATGCTAGTGTTCCTAGTGTAGAGATACAAAAAAGCGAAAAATGATGAAATATTCTGATTTGAGAGATTTTATTTCTCAATTGCAAGAAAAAAACGAACTTAAGCGGGTCGACTTGCCAGTTTCACCTTATCTGGAGATGACGGAAATTTGCGACCGCACTTTGCGGGCAGAAGGTCCTGCTCTTTTATTCAGCAAACCAACTGGCCATACCATACCAGTGCTGGGTAATCTGTTTGGTACCACGCGCCGCGTTGCCCTTGGCATGGGGGCAGAAAACCTGAGTGAATTGCGCCAGATAGGGCATGTGCTGTCTGCCCTGAAAGAGCCGGAACCACCCAAAGGTTTCAAGGAAATACTGGGTCTGGGTTCACTGGTCAAAGCAGTCTGGGACATGTCGCCGAAAGAATTGCGCGGTGCCAAATGCCAGGAGATAGTCTGGGAAGGCAATGATGTTGATCTTGCGCGCTTGCCTATACAGCATTGCTGGCCTGGCGATATCGCGCCCCTGATTACATGGGGGCTGGTCATTACTAAAGGTCCTAATAAGAAACGTCAAAATCTGGGTATATACAGACAGCAGGTATTGGGGCGTAATAAAGTCATCATGCGCTGGCTTGCCCATCGGGGCGGTGCACTGGATTTTCGTGAGCATGGCATCGTTAATAAGGGGCAGCCTTATCCCATCGCAGTTGCCCTGGGTGCCGATCCGGCTACTATATTAGGTGCAGTGACGCCGGTGCCAGACAGTTTGTCTGAATACCAGTTCGCCGGTCTCTTGCGTGGCAGCCGTACCGAGCTGGTCAAAGCCATAGGTAGCGAGTTGCGTGTGCCAGCATCCGCAGAAATTGTGCTGGAAGGACATATCTATCCGGATGCCAATCATCCCACTGGCTATGAACATGCACTGGAGGGCCCGTATGGCGACCATACCGGTTATTACAATGAGCAGGACTGGTTTCCCGTGTTTACTATAGACCGCATTACCATGCGGCGTGATCCGATTTATCACTCTACGTATACAGGCAAGCCGCCAGATGAACCAGCTGTGCTGGGTGTGGCCCTGAATGAAGTCTTCATTCCTTTGCTGCAAAAGCAGTTCAGCGAAATCACGGATTTCTATTTGCCACCGGAAGGCTGCAGCTACCGCATGGCCGTGGTACAGATGAAAAAAGCTTATGCCGGCCATGCCAAGCGTGTGATGTTTGGTGTCTGGAGCTTTTTACGTCAGTTCATGTATACCAAGTTCATCGTGGTAGTCGATGAAGATGTCAATATCCGCGACTGGAAAGAAGTCATCTGGGCGATTACCACCCGTGTTGACCCCTTGCGTGATACCACGCTGGTAGATAATACGCCTATCGATTATCTCGATTTTGCCTCGCCAGTCAGTGGCCTGGGCAGCAAGATGGGCATAGACGCAACCAATAAATGGCCGGGTGAAACCAGTCGCGAATGGGGTACGACCATACAGATGACGCCGGAAGTGAAGGCGAAGGTGGACCAGATCTGGCAAGAACTGGGCTTGTGATCTCCCTGGTTTAGATATCGGGGTTTTTATTTTCTCTGTATCTCTATCTCTATCTATATATATGAGTGATGTAATGATTTGGGATTATCCGCAGCCATTCACGCGGCCTGTTACACCGCAAGCCAGTGATATCGACGGTTTGAATCACACCAACAATGCAGTGTATGTACGCTGGTGCGAAGAAGTCGCATGGGGGCATTCAGAAGCCCTGGGCCTGGACCTGGCCGATTACCACAGACTGGACCGGGCCATGGCGATACGGCGTGGGGAATATGATTATGTATTGCCAACCCTGCTGGGCGAATCCCTGACGCTGGCCACCTGGCTGTTTGCCAGCGATGGCAAACTGACCATGGACCGGCGCTTTCAATTGATACGCGATAGCGACGGCGCTACTGTATTAAGAGGGCGCTGGGACCTGGTCTGCATAGAATTAAGCAGTGGCCGTGCACGTCGCATGCCAGCGGAGTTTTGCGATATCTATCTGCCAGCGGTGGTGCCGGCTGTGGTCCCGGCTGTGGTTCCAGCTACTTCTGGTTGATGCTGTTTGCCGGGGCTTAAGGACGCTTGCTTAATGTATACGCGACTTCGGTCGCACTCTTCATTTCACCCCGCTTCCACCCCTGGGCCGCATAAAAGCGATCTGCGCGGGTGTTGGGGCTGGTACCCAGTTTGACTTCGTCATTACCCAATTCAAACAGGTAATCGACGGCCAGTTTCAGCAAGACTTTACCCATGCCCTTGCCCTCATGTTCGGGTGAGATGAATAAGGCCCAGATGCTGCTGTCTCCGTGGGCGGCATAAGAAAAGCCCTGGATTTCACCATCCAGTTCTGCCACCCAGCCACGACCCAGCGTATCCAGATAATCCAGGCACATCTGGCGGGTGATGATATTGGGATTGGACAGGGTATTTTCTTTTACTTCCAGACGTATGCGCATGATGGTGCTGACATCATCAGCAGTAGCTGGTCGGAAATGCAGGGAATTGGTCATAATTTTTTATCAGGTTCTGGGACTGTGTTTTCTGTCTTGTTTTCTATATTGCAAGGCAGACATCAGCGTGGGTGCTTATTGTATCGTCAAGCCGGGTAAATGCAATCGGCAGTGTCTTGTTGGCGCTGTTCACTATCTGGCACCATGCTGCAATGGCGGTATGCATTATTCAAGTACAATCGAGGCATCCAACTTAAACCTCTAACTCGAATTTTCGCATCCATCATGAAGCGACCTCGTTTTTTACCCGACAACATGACCTTGTTGTTGTTCTGCGTTGTGGCCCTGGCCAGTCTTTTTCCTGCCAAAGGTGTTGTCGCTACCGGTTTTGATCATCTGGCGACCGGTATGATTGCCTTGCTGTTTTTTATGCACGGTGCCAAATTATCACGCGAGGCGGTGCTGGCCGGTATTACCCACTGGCGCCTGCATCTGTTGGTCATGGTCTTTACCTTTGCGGTTTTCCCGCTGGTAGGGCTGAGCTTGAAGCCATTGTTGCTACCCTTGCTGACGCCTGAGCTGTATGTGGGCATACTGTTTTTGTGTGTCCTGCCATCTACCGTGCAGTCGTCGATTGCATTTACGTCTGTGGCGCGTGGCAATGTACCGGCAGCCGTGTGCAGTGCGTCGGCCAGCAATATGCTGGGCATTTTCATTACGCCCATGCTGGTCAGTCTGGTTGTGGTGGCGCATGGCGAAAGCCATTCGTCCATCGATGCCATGCTGAAAATTGTGTATCAGTTATTGCTGCCATTTGTTGCGGGGCAATTGGTGCGGCCACTGTTGCAGGCCTGGCTGACAAAATACGCAGGTGTGCTGAAAATGGTGGATCAGAGTTCGATATTGCTGGTGGTGTATGTCGCCTTCAGTGAAGCGGTGGTGCAGGGTTTGTGGCAACAATTGCCACCCCTGATGTTGTTGAGCCTGCTGGCGATCAGCGGGGTCATACTGGCCATCATCATGGGCTTGACCATGTTTGTCAGTCGCCGTTTTGGCTTCAGCAAAGAGGACGAGATCACTATCGTATTTTGCGGATCCAAGAAAAGTCTTGCCAGTGGTGTGCCCATGGCCAAAGTTTTATTTGCCAGCCATGCCGTAGGTATGGTCTTATTGCCATTGATGCTGTTTCACCAATTGCAGTTGATGGTATGCGCCGTCATGGCACAACGTTACGCAAAAAGATAAGGAGTCAAAAAATGCCACGTTTTGCTGCCAATCTCAGCATGATGTATACCGAGTTGCCTTTTACTGAGCGCTTTGCCGCCGCAGCGAAAGATGGCTTTACCGCAGTTGAATACCTGTTTCCCTATGATTATCCAGCGCATGACCTGCAAAAGCTATTGCAGGATAACGGCCTGACGCAGGTACTGTTCAATACCCCGCCTGGTAACTGGGCAACTGGTGAGCGTGGCATGGCGTCGATACCAGGGCGGGAGGAAGAATTCAAGCTTGGTCTGGATCAGGCGCTGGAGTATGCCCGTGCCCTGGGCAATCGTACGCTGCATGTGATGGCCGGGTTGATACAGCCAGAACAGGACAGGGAAAAACATCGCGCCGTGTATCTGCGCAACCTGGCGTATGCAGCCTTGCTGGCAGCCAGGGACGACATCACCATCGTAATTGAACCCATCAATACCCGCGACATACCCGGCTATTTTTTAAGCCGGCAAGATGAAGCACAAGAAATCTGCCAGGAAATCGGCGTAGAGAACCTGCGTGTGCAGTTTGATATTTACCATTGCCAGATAGTCGAAGGCGATGTCGCCACCAAGCTGCGTCGCGACCTGTCGCGCCAGCATGCCGGTATTGGCCATGTACAGATCGCCGGCGTGCCAGACCGGCACGAGCCGGATCAGCAGAGTGAAGTCAATTACCCTTATTTGTTCGGCTTGCTTGATGAACTGGGCTATGAAGGCTGGATAGGTTGTGAATACCGGCCACGTGCAGGTACGTCGGAAGGCTTGTCCTGGTTAAAACCCTGGCTGAAGTGATGGTGGTATAGAAGCAGAAATAGAGGCACAAAAGCGGCAAGAAATAAAAAAAGCAGTCATGATGACTGCTTTTTTATTTGTGGCGAATGTGCTGCTAATGTCCGCCGGATAGAGCAGGGTGCTTACTCTTCGCTGACCTGCAAGATCAGTTTGCCAAAGTTCTTGCCTTCAAACAGCATCATCAATGTATCGGGGAAGGTTTCCAGTCCCTTGACGATGTCTTCGCGCGTGTGGAACTTGCCTTCTGCCATCCATTTGCTCATTTCGGTAACGGCATCGCCGTAACGGGCGGCGTAATCAAAGACGACGATACCTTCCATGCGAGCGCGGTTGACCAGCAGCGACAGGTAATTGGCAGGGCCCTTGACTGGCGTCGTGTTGTTGTACTGGGAAATGGCGCCACAGATAATGATGCGTGCTTTTAAATTGATACGGGTCAGTACGGTATCAAGGATATCGCCGCCGACATTGTCAAAGTAGACATCAACACCATTCGGGCAATGTTCTTTCAAACCATCTTTGACTGAGCCGGATTTGTAATCGATGCAGGCATCAAAGCCCAGTTCATTGACGACGAAATCGCATTTGTCCTTGCCACCGGCGATGCCGACGACGCGGCAACCCTTTTGTTTGGCGACCTGACCTACCGTCTGGCCCACCGCACCGGCTGCACCTGATACCACGACTGTTTCACCAGCCTTGGGCTGACCGACATCCAGCAGGCCGAAATAGGCCGTCATGCCAGGCATGCCCAGCGCATTCATGAATTTTGGCAAAGGGGCCAGTTCAGGGCTGACCTTATAAAAGCCGGCTGTTTTGTCATCGGCAGCACCTACCCAGTATTGCTGCACACCAGTACCGCCAGACACATAATCACCCACCGCAAATTTAGGGGACTTGGATGCCACCACCTTGCCTATGCCGCCAGCGCGCATGACTTCATTGATGGCGACCGGGCGGATATAGGATTTGCCTTCATTCATCCAGCCGCGCATGGCCGGGTCCAGCGAGATATAAATGGTTTGTACGACAATTTCACCATCGGTGATATCGCGTACGGTTTCTGTGGTGAAGTTCCAGTCACTATGCTTGGGGTTGCCGACGGGGCGGGCGGCGAGGCGGTATTGCTGGTTGCTGAGTGTGCTCATGGTGTCTCCTTGAGGTTAGTGCGGTTTGCGTTTGAGCGAGCCCTGAATGCGTTCATATGCGTCTATATGCGTTTGAATCAAAATGAGGCCGTCAGAAGAGTGACTATACATTAATTAGAACGAACGTGCTTTTTATTGTGATTATTTAATTGGAATTGGGTTCTATGAATTATGTGGCTGAACATGCGACAATACACGGTTAATTTTTAAGCTTTACTACTATATCAACGAATTTAATTTGTCACCTTGGCCTGGACGCTATTAGCTCTGGGCCGCACCACTGAAATCATGAGCATACGACCAGAATATATCCTGACCTTATCCTGTCCCGATCAACGCGGCATTGTGCACAGCGTATCGGGTTTCCTGGCCCATCATGGCTGCAATATTATTGACTCGGCCCAGTTTGGTGATGCGCAGTCGGCCACCTTCTTCATGCGTGTGCATTTTGCCGTCGAAGATGCCGCCGTCAGCGATAGCGCCTTGCGCGAAGACTTTGCCGTGCTGGGTGGCAGCATGCAGATGAGCTGGCAATTGCATGATGCGCATCACAAGCCGCGCGTGATGCTGATGGTGTCCAAGATTGGGCATTGCCTGAATGATTTGCTGTTTCGCTACAAAAGCGGCTTGTTGCCGGTAGAGATCAAGGCCATCGTATCCAACCATACTGATTTTTATCAGTTGGCAGCCAGCTATAACATTCCTTTCCATCACCTGCCGCTGGCAGCTGGTGCACCGGCAGAAGCCAAGCGAGCGCAGGAACAAAAAATACTGGATATTGTTGCTGCCAACGATATTGAACTGGTGGTGCTGGCGCGTTACATGCAGATACTATCGCCGCAGTTATGCGATGCGTTGAAGGGCAAGGCGATCAATATCCATCACTCCTTCCTGCCCAGCTTCAAGGGTGCCAAGCCTTACTATCAGGCGCATGAACGTGGCGTCAAACTGATAGGCGCTACGGCACATTTTGTGACTGGCGACCTGGATGAAGGCCCCATCATTGAACAGGATGTAGAGCGTGTCGATCATTCCATGGAACCGGAAACCCTGACCGCCATCGGCCGTGACGTTGAATGCGTGGTGCTGGCGCGTGCCGTCAAATGCTTTGTGGAACATCGCATTTTATTGAATGGCCATAAAACGGTGGTGTTCAAGTAATGGCGCTCAAATCCATCATTTACAAGGCAGACCTGAATATCTCGGACATGGACCGTGGCTATTATGCCGACCATAATCTGACGATCGCCCGTCATCCATCCGAAACCGATGAACGCATGATGATACGTGTGCTGGCCTTTGCCATTCACGCGGCAGAACGCCTGGAATTCGGCAAGGGTATATCCGACACCGAAGAACCCGATATCTGGCTGAAGGATTACACCGACGCCATACAGTTATGGGTAGAGGTTGGCCAGCCGGACGACAGGCGTTTACTGAAAGCCTGTGGCCGTTCAGAACAGGTCATCGTCTACAGTTTTGCCAGCGCCAGTGATATCTGGTGGAAGGCAATGAACAGCCGTCTTGACCGCGCCAAGAATTTGCGTGTCATGAACGTACCTTCAGAGCAAAGCCAGGCGCTGGAAAAACTCGCGCAGCGCAATATGCAGTTGCAATGCACGATACAGGATGGGCAAATCTGGATGTCAGCCGGTGATGCTTCCGTGCAGATTGATCTGGAAACGCTGAAGGACTTTTCTTAAATTCAGCTTGTCGCTGCAAGTGCTGCTTCCGCCCATTGCATGGGTGCAGGCAGCGTGGTGGCACTGAATTCCAGATGTAAAACACGACGCTGGCTGGCACGGGTGGTATGGTTGGCCTTGTCCGATGCATGGAATAGCAGCGGCTTCATCAGCAAGACATCACCCGCCTGCATGTTGCAGACATACACGTCTGATTGCGCGGCCTTCTCGACATAGTCATCTACCTGCTCACCCTTTAGTTTGCCGTAACGATGGCTTCCTGCCATGACTTTCAAGGCAGCGTTGTCATGATTGGCTGCGTCAAGGGCGATGCGCAGGGTCAGCATGCTTTCCAATACATTTGCCGGTGGCTCGACATGGTGTACGCCGTTTTTAAGCGTCCACTTTGTGTAGCCGGGCGCATCCATTCTCTGGTCCACGCAGATCGTCATATCCTGGTGCCAGGCTACCAGCCAGTTGTGTTCAGCATTTTTGTTGAAGAAGATGCTGCGTACCGGCTTTGCATGGCGCATGCCTGCCGCCTGCAACACCAGCTGTATTTTTTGCCAGGGTAGGGCTAGTGCAATAGCCGGGTGGGTTTGCAAGACTTGCCGCACGCCATAGTCATTGGTTATAGGCTGGCAGGCCAGTTCCAGTTGTGTCAGTTCGGCCTTATTGAGAAAGCCGGGCAACAGGGCAAAGCCCTGTTCGCTTAGACCTTCAGCCATGCCCGGATAATTGTTTGATATTGCTGGCATCAGCCCTGCAAGACCTTCTTCAGCCACAGGCTGATATCGTCCACTTCTTCCGGGCATACTGAATGCGGCATCATGTATTCATGCCATTCAACCTGGTATCCCAGTTGTTTCAACAGGTCGCGTGATTCTTCGGCACGTTGTATCTGGATGACAGGGTCGGAGCGGCCATGGGCCTGGAAGATGGGTGTATCCTGGTTAGCTGCATGGCGTTCGGTGGCAATCAGGTCACGCAAGGGAACATAACCGGACAGGCACAGCAGGCCGCCCAGTTTTTCATGGTAGCGCAGGCCGGTTTGCAGGGTCATTGCACAACCTTGCGAGAAGCCGGCCAGCAAAATGCGTTCAGATGGAATGCCACGTGCATTTTCGCGGGCGATCAATTGTTCTATGCGCTTTTGTGATACGCGCAGCCCTTTTTCATCTTCACGTCTGGCGATGTCGGTACCCAGTATGTCATACCAGGAACGCATCACGTAACCACCATTGATAGTCACCGGCATGGTTGGTGCGTTCGGAAATACAAAGCGTATGCCGGGGTTGCCGCTCAAATCCAGTTCCCTGACGATGGGCACAAAATCATTGGCATCGGCACCCAGGCCATGCATCCAGATGACGGCGACCGTCGGGTTGGGGCTGCTTTCTATTTCTACCGTGTCCAGGATGTCTTGTGTCATGATGGTTTTCTGAAGGAATTAAAATAAGTGATCAATTTTACTGCGAGCAGCAAGAGTATGCAGGGTAGCCACACGGTCAGCAGCTCCGATTGCATGACTTGCCAGCCACGCGCAGTCAGGAAGCGGTTCACCCCTATCGGTGATACCTTGATGAATTGCCAGGGAAAGAAATAACGTTCTTCAGTAAGCGGCCAGAAAAATTCCACACCCAGTCCACCTGTGGTCAAGGCATCCAGCATGCCATGCGACGCGGTAGAAAAAGCGATAAACAGCCAGACCCGCAGGCGGCTGCTTGCCAATTGTGTATGAAAAACGCAGGCAATAGTCGCCACCACGGCGGCTATCAGCAGTGAATGGCTGAAACCACGGTGTCCAAAAGCTGATTCATAGGCAATGCCCAGCTTGAAGCTGATGACATCCAGATCCGGCAAGATGGCGCATAACATGCCCAGGACTAATAATTGCCATGAAATGCGCTGGCGGCCAAGCAACAGGCCGCAAGTCAGCGGAATGATGGGGTGGGTCAGTATTGTTGCCATGGCGACGGGTGATCAGCTACCGGCAGGCATCAGGCCGGATTTTTTGCGCGTAGGGCGTTCTTGGGGCGAAATACCTTGCAGACTGCATCATCGGTTTCGATGTATGGGCCGCCGATCAAATCGATGCAATACGGAACGGCTGCAAAAATACCGGCGACCTGCTGTTTGCCATCGGCATCTTTCAAGCCTTCCAGTGTTTCCTTGATAGATTTTGGCTGGCCCGGCAAATTCAGTATCAATGCAGCATGTTCAGCTGTTTCACGTATGACCGCTACCTGGCGCGACAGAATGGCAGTCGGCACAAATTGCAGGCTGATCTGACGCATCTGCTCGCCAAAGCCCGGCATTTCCTTCGTGGCGACAGCCAGTGTGGCTTCCGGCGTGACATCACGCCTGGATGGGCCGGTACCGCCAGTGGTAATGACGAGATGACATTGTTCCTCATCCACCAGGGCAATTAAAGCCTGTTCTATGGCAGCACGTTCATCCGGGATCAGGCGGGTGACCATTTCCCAGGGGCTGGTGAGAGCCTGGCCAAACCAATCCTGCAAGGCAGGCAGGCCCTGATCCTGGTAAATGCCGGCAGAGGCGCGATCTGATATGGATACCAGACCTATCCTGAGGTTTTCAGTATTGTTTTTCACTATTTGCTGCGGTCATTTGTTCAGGCTTATTTGCCATCAAACTCATCGTCTTCTTCATCCAGATCTGCATCATCCGCTTCATCAGCGTTGGCAGCAGCTTTGGATTTTTGCAAATCTTTCAAAATCTGGAAGATTTCACGATAGGCCTTGGGTGGCTTGTTTTCAGCCTGTTCTTTACGGGCATTGCGTATCATGGTGCGCAATTGCTGTACATCCAGGTGAGGGTGTTCTGCCATCAACTCGGTCAGGGCGTTGTCGTCTGCCAGCAATTTGTCGCGACGACGCTCCAGCGCATGCATAGCGGCGGTTTCAGACTTGGAAGCGCCTTTCCAGCTATCGATGGTTTTCTGGATCAGGGCAATTTCTGTCTCATCCAGGGTACGCATTTTTTTGCCTACATATTGCATCTGACGACGGCGGCCTTCATGGTCCTTGATTTGCTGGCAAATCAGGATGGCTTCGCGCACATCTTCCGGCATCGGGACGCGTTTGACGCGTTCACGCGCCTGCTCGACCAATTCCTGCCCCAACTTTTGCAGGGCGGTCATTTCGCGCTTCAACTGGGATTTTGATGGACGGTCGTATTCTGGTTCGAACTCACTGGACTGATAGCCACATGAGCCGCGATTTGGATTTGGCATAATTCTGCGCCTTTACTATTAACTTAATGAAACGGCTGCTATGATACCCTTTTTAGCTTGGAATTACCTAAAATCAAGCTTGAAACGCACGCAGTCAGGTGTGAATCAAGGTAAATAATTAGGATATTTCCATTGGCCATTTGGTCATTTTGCACTGACATACATAGAATCCCATCCATGAGCAAACCAGTTTTTACCCATACCCAAGACCAGTTAAAGCAAATCGCGCAGGATATGTTGCGTTTCGCCCGCGAAAAAGGGGCATCTGATGCGGCAGTTGAGATCAGTGAAGGTGGTGGCCTGTCCATCAGTGTGCGCAAGGGCAAGGTAGAAACCATAGAGCAAAACCGTGACAAGGGTATCGGTATCACGGTGTATATCGGTCAAAGGCGCGGCAATGCCAGTACTTCGGATTTTTCTGAGCAGGCTTTGCGTGACTCGGTTGATGCTGCCTACAATATTGCCCGTTTTACAGCAGAAGATGATTGTGCCGGCTTGCCAGAAGCAGAATTGCTGGAAATGGCACCGCGAGACCTGAAGCTGTGCTACCCGTGGCTGATCAGTGCCGAAGAAGCCATAGAACTGGCAAAGCGCACAGAAGCAGCAGCATTTGCTGTTGATAAACGTATCACGAATAGCGAGGGTGCCAGCGTACATGCCCAGCAATCGCATTTTGTGGCTGCCAATTCGCGTGGTTTCATCGGTGGTTACCCCATTTCGCGCCATACCATTTCTGTTGCGCCGATTGCCGGCAAGGGCGCAAAAATGCAAAGGGATGACTGGTATTCATCGCAGCGCAATGCCAAAAAACTGGCTGACCCGGAATCCATAGGCCGTTATGCGGCTGAACGTGCACTGGCCAGGCTGAACGCACGCAAGCTTGATACCCGCAAATGCCCGGTCCTGTTTGAAGCACCACTGGCGGCGGGTTTGCTGGGCGCACTGGTGCAGGCTACTTCGGGTGGCGCTTTGTATCGCAAATCCAGTTTCTTGCTGGATTCTCTTGGTACACAGATTTTCCCTGACCACATACAGGTGCTGGAAGATCCCAGCGTTATCGGCGCAGTCGGTTCTTCACCATTTGATGATGAAGGCGTGAAGACGCAGAAACGCGATGTTGTCAGCAATGGCGTGTTGCAGGGCTATTTCCTGTCCACCTATTCAGCCCGCAAGCTGGGCATGCAGACTACTGGCAATGCTGGCGGCTCGCATAATCTGGCTATGACGTCGTCACTGACCAGGCGGTCGGATAATTTTGCCGGCATGCTGAAAAAAATGGGGCGTGGCTTGCTGGTGACCGAACTGATGGGACAGGGCGTGAATTATGTGACGGGCGATTATTCACGTGGTGCTTCTGGTTACTGGGTAGAAAACGGTGTGATTCAATATGCGGTTGAAGAAATTACCATCGCAGGCAATATGCGCGACATGTTCAGGCAGATTGTTGCCATCGGCAGCGATACCCTGATCAGAGGTACCAAGCAGACCGGTTCCATCCTGATCGAAAACATGACGATCGCCGGTAGCTGATCACCATAGTTCACCATACAAAAAAAGACCATCTGATGTTTAGATGGTCTTTTTTGTTGATGTGGCGCTGTTTATTTGTCCTGCTTATCTGTCTTACTTATGCACCCAGATACGCTTCAATAACCTTGGGGTTGCTGAGCAGGTTGGCACCTGTGTCGCTGAGGACGATGCTGCCATTTTCCAGTACGTAGCCATGTTTGGCGATTTTCAGTGCCTGCCTGACGTTTTGTTCCACCAGCAGGATGCTGAGACCGGTCTGATTGATTTCTTTCAGGATGCGGAAAATCTCTTGCACCACCAGTGGGGCGAGCCCCATTGAAGGTTCATCCAGCAGCAAAACTTTGGGTTTTGCCATCAGGGCGCGGCCTATAGCCAGCATTTGTTGTTCGCCACCCGATAAGTTGCCCGCCAGGCCAGTTGCCCGGTTTTTAAGGACAGGGAAGAGGGTAAAGACCCATTCCATATCCTGGCCTATCTGTGTCTTGTCCTTGCGGGTGTAGGCACCCAGCTCAAGGTTTTCCCTGACAGTCAGCGTGGTTAGAATGGCGCGACCCTCAGCCACCTGCACCACACCTTTTTGCACGATGTGATGGGGTGACTGCTGGCTGATGTCTTCATCTTCCAGAAAAATTTTGCCTGAGGCTGATTTCAGCAAGCCGGAAATCGCCAGCAGGGTCGTGCTTTTGCCAGCACCATTGGCACCGACAAGGGCGGTGATTTCGCCCGTGTTAATGGCAAGGCTGATGCCTTTGACGGCAGCGATATGACCGTAGCTGACATGCAGGTCCTGGACGCGCAGGATTTGGCTCATCCTCTGGCTCATTCTGCATCCTCCTTGCCGAGATAAGCTTCAATCACATCGGGATTGTTGCGCACTTCTTCCGGTGTGCCTTCGGCAATGATTTTGCCAAAATTGAGTACAGCTATGCGGTCGCATAATTCCATCACAAAGCGCATGTCGTGTTCTATCATGAAAATCGAAAAACCACGCTGACGTATATTGAGGATTTCGGCCATCAGTTCCGTCTTTTCAGCCGGGTTCATGCCAGCTACCGGTTCATCCAGTAACAGCAGTTTGGGCTGGGTGGCCAGGGCGCGGGCAAATTCCAGTTTGCGCTGTTCGCCATACGACAGGTTGTCTGCCAGCATATGTGCTTTATGGTCGAGCCTGACCCATGACAATAATTCGTGCGCACGGTCTTTGGCTTTTTTTTCTGCGTCTTTGTAGGCCCCCAGATTGAATAACATGCTGGCGACACCATAGTTCAGATGTTCATGCATGCCGACCACGACGTTTTCCAGCAGGCTCATTTCCTTGAAAATACGGATGTTCTGGAATGTGCGGGCAACACCCAGTTGCGTGATCTTGTGGCTGGCCACTGTGGTCAGATCATGTTCGTTGAAACGTAATTCTCCGCTGCTGGGGCGTAACAGGCCGGTAATCAGGTTGACGATGGTGGTTTTTCCAGCGCCATTGGGGCCAATCAAGCCATAGATACTGCCTTGAGGCATGGTGAAGCTGACATCCTGCAATACGCGCAGGCCACCAAAATTTTTACTGACAGAACGTAATTCCAGCATTTAGCTAACCTTTCCGGAACGTGACGATGTTAACTTTTTGCGAAAGTTTCTGATTCTTGCCGGGTCCCAGATGCCTTTGGGTAAATACAGGATGACCAGGATCAGTATCAAACCGTTGGCTGCCAGGCGGAAATCCTTTAACGAGTGCATGAATTCCGGTAGCAGAGTCAGGCTGCTGCTGCCGATCAGCGGACCGATCAGGTTGCTGGTGCCGCCGAACACTGCCATGGTCAGGATGTCCACGGCGTTTTCAAATGCATAATTGCCTGGTCCTATCGTGAAGGTGTAGTGCGCATTCAAGCCGCCAGCAATACCTGCGATGGATGCACCCATCACAAACGCCAGCAGTTTGTAGCCGCCGACATTGACACCCATGAGACGGGCTGCAATTTCATCTTCCTTGATCGCCTCAAAGGCGCGGCCTATTTTTGAGCGCCGCATTCTGGCCAGTACAAACAGAATCACCGCCAGCAAGATGAGGATATGCCACCATTCGGTTTTTTGTGGAATGCCGTTCAGACCCATGGGGCCGCCGGTGATTTCCATATTCAACACGATGACACGTACCACTTCACCAAAGCCCAGCGTCGCCATAGCCAGGTAGACACCAGACAGGCGCAATGTTGGTATGCCGATGACCAGGGCGACGATGGCCGGCATGATGGCACCAGCCAGCAGGGCCAGCGGGAATGGCAAGCCCGTCTGCATGCTGATCATGGATGCGGTGTAGGCACCGATACCCATGAATGCCGCATTGGCTAGTGACAGCAAGCCGCAAGACAAGGTCAGGTAAATCGAAAGCGCCAGCATGGCATTGATGCCTATGCCAAAAATGACTGTGCTATAAATAGCCCAAAAACTATCCCACCATTCAAGCATAGCGTTACGCCTTTCTTTCCAGTACTCTGCCGAACATACCGGAAGGGCGTACCAGCAAGATGATAAATAACAGACCAAAAGCCACAGCATCGCGGAAATCGCTCGATAGATAAGCAACGCTCATCACTTCAGCAAAGCCCAGGAACAGGCCGCCTATCATGGCACCACGTATATCGCCCATGCCGCCCAGGATGATGACAGCAATTCCTTTATGCAGCATCGGTTGCCCCATGAATGGAGAGATCGCATTGAACGACAGGCCGACCAGCACACCAGCAGCGCCGCCCAGTGCTGCTGCGGCAAAAGAAGTCAGGAAAAACAGGCCTTCGACATTAATGCCCAGCAGATAAGCGGCCTTGGGCGATTCGGCAATGGCGCGCAGGGCGCGGCCAATTTGGGTGCGGCGCATGACTTGCAGTAGCACCAGCATCAGAATGAAGGCGATGATGACAATGGCGAGCTGTACTGCGGTCAGGTGCAGGTTGCCCAGGCTAAAACTTTCTTCAGGTATGGTCCCAAACGGAAAACGTTTGTTTTCTGCGCCAAAAATTCCCTGGGATATATTGGTGATCATGATGGCCACACCTATGGTGGCAATCATCGGGGCAAGATGGGGGGCATTGCGTTTTCGTAATGGTCGCAAGACCAGAAAATCGACGACGACACCCAGTAATCCGCAGGCCAGCATGGCCAGCAGCATGGCTACCCACAAGGACATCTGGAAAGAACTGACCAACAGCAGGGCAATATAGCTGCCCAGCATGAAAATTGCGCCGTGCGATAAATTGATGACGCCAAGGACGCCGAACACCAGCGTGAATCCCAGGGCGAAAAGCGCGTACACGCTGCCCAGGGTCAGAGCGTTAATGAGTTGTTGTGCCAGCATGGGTATCCAGATGAAGTAGGATGGCTTCGTTTTCATGTGCAGATGCAGGCAGGCCACCAGCGCATGTGCATATGTCTATGGGATGACAATCATCCCGGCAAGAGAAGTCGTAAAAAATCTGCCCCAGCCCCCGGCTTGCCAGGGGCGCAGGGGCAGGTATTCATTTATTTCAGCAATACAAATTTGCCGCCTTTGGCGATATTGACGATGGCATCTTGCTGGGCGTCATAGCCAGCTTCCTTGCCGTCTTTCGGTGCAGCGCGGCGGAATGCAAATTTGCCGGTTGCGCCTTCAATCTTCACGGCTGGCAAGGCATCACGCAATGCCAGGCGATCTTTTTCCAGGCTACCGCTCAGGCTGACTTTTTTCAAGGCTTCTGCAACAATGTGCATGGCATCAAATGCCTGTGCCGCAAACTGGTCAGGGTCTGAACCAAATTTTGCCTTGTAGTCAGCCATGAAGCTCTTGTTGGCAGCGGATGGATTTTCAGCAGACCATGGGCTGCCCATCAGTGTATTGTCGGCAGCATCCTTGGCGATTTCAAACAGTTTTGGTGAGTTGAAACCATTGCCGCCGACGAATGGCTGCTTCATGCCCAGGGAGCGGGTTTGCAGGATGATATTCGCTGCTTCTTCAGCCAGGCAAGAGCAAACGATGGCGTCAGGATTGGATGCCTTGATCTTGGTCAACTGTGCCTTGAAATCCACATCACCCTTGGCATAGGTTTCTGTATCCGTGACCGGGATTTTTTGTTCAGCCAGTGCGCTTTTGAAAACGTCGTAACCGCTCTTGGTAAACGCATCATCATTGCCGTACAGGATAGCTACTTTTTTGATGTTGAATTGCTTGACCGCTGCGCGCGTGGTAACAGGCAATACGTCGGCTTCCATGACGGAATTGCGGAAGGTGAATGGTCCCATGTTCGTGATGCCGTCAGCAGTGTTGCTGGTGCCAAATACAACAGTCTTGGTGGCATTGGCAATCGGGTCAGCGGCAAAGGCTGAATTCGACAGGGTAGGGCCAAAAATCATCAATACTTTTTCCTGGAACAGCAGTTTTTTGAAGACATTGATGGCGTCTTCCTTTTTACCCTGCTCATCTTCAGCGACCAATTGTATTTTGTTGCCGTTCACGCCACCCTTGGCATTGATCTGGTCTGCTGCCAGCGTAAAACCATTTTTGATGGCAACACCATATTTGGCGGCTGGGCCAGTCAGGGCCTCGGCAACGCCGATTTTGATATCAGCAGCCTGGTTCAGTGTGGAATAGGCCAAGAGCGTGGCAGCGGCTAACAATTTAAGACGGTATGACATGGTTGATCTCCTGAAAAATTATGATGACTCTTGCGATTCTCGACGTCGGACATATGGTCTGGAGTTGCTCCTGTCCAGGCATATCCGTTGCTGTCAGGAACAAATTTGCATGTCCACAGGCAGAGGAGGCGAGATCGCTAAACTTATTAGCTGTTTATTGTCACGGAGGATTGTATGGGCTGGCAACCTCAGCAGCAATAAAACGCCATGCTGCGATGCAATATCCATTACTTAAGTAGTACTACTGAAAAGGCCTTTTTTCCAGTCTGGAAATACCGTGCCGGAGAATGGCAGCACACGCCAGCGCCTGTGTGAACAGGCAGGCTGGTATGTGTTGGGACTGTTGTTTGTGCAGCGATGATAATTTATGCCAGTTGCTTGCGCACGCGGGCAATTGCTGCCTTTACCTGGTTTGGCGCCGTACCGCCGATATGGTTACGGGCCGCAACCGAGCCTTCCAGTGTCAGTACTTCAAACACGTCTTCATTGATCAGGCTGGAAAAATCACGCAATTCTTCCAGTGACATATCGCTGAGGTCGCATGCCTTGTCTACGCAGGTGCGTACGGCCAGTGCCACGGCTTCATGGGCATCGCGGAAAGGCAGGCCCTTCTTGACCAGGTAATCGGCCAGGTCGGTGGCGGTGGCATAGCCTTGCAGTGCGGCGGCACGCATGGCTTCCGGCTTGACGCTGATGCCGCCGGCCATGTCAGCGAATATGCGCAGGGTGTCGATGACGGTGTCGACGGTGTCAAACAGTGGTTCCTTGTCTTCCTGGTTGTCCTTGTTATAGGCCAGTGGCTGGCCTTTCATCAGGGTCAGTAAGGCAATCAGGTGACCATTGACGCGGCCAGTCTTGCCACGCGCCAGTTCGGGTACATCAGGGTTTTTCTTTTGCGGCATGATGGATGAGCCGGTGCAGAAACGGTCAGCGATATCGATGAAGCCGACGCGTGGGCTCATCCAGATCACCAACTCTTCCGACATGCGGGAAATATGCGTCATGATCAGTGCAGCAGCAGCGCAAAATTCGATGGCGAAGTCACGGTCGGATACGGCATCCAGCGAGTTATAGCAGACTTCATCAAAGCCCAGCGTTTTGGCGACGCGTTCACGGTCGATGGGGAAGGTGGTGCCAGCCAGGGCGGCTGCGCCCAGCGGCAGGCGGTTGACACGTTTTCTGCAATCAAGCATGCGTTCACTGTCACGGCCAAACATTTCAACATAGGCAAGTATGTGATGGCCAAAGGTGATTGGCTGCGCCACCTGCATATGGGTGAAGCCCGGCAGTATGGTATCGGCATTTTTTTCTGCCAGGTCCAGCAAGGCGCTGCGGAAATCAGCCAGCAATACCACGATATTATCGATGGCACTGCGCATGTACAGACGGATGTCGGTCGCGACCTGGTCATTGCGTGAACGGCCGGTGTGCAGGCGTTTGCCCGCATCACCCACCAGTTCGGTCAGACGTTTTTCTATGTTCAGGTGCACATCTTCCAGATCAAGCAGCCATTCAAACTTGCCACTGTCGATTTCTGACTGTATCTGTGTCAGACCACGCTGTATATCGGCATAATCCTGGGTGCTGATGATATGTTGAGCCTGTAGCATTTCTGCATGGGCCAGCGACCCCTGTATATCAAAAGCAGCCATGCGGTTGTCAAAAAACACCGACGCGGTATAGCGTTTCACCAGATCTGAGACAGGTTCCGAGAAGCGGGCAGACCATGCCTCGCTTTTTTTATTGAATTGTGATGTCATAGTAATAGTTTGCCAATTTGGCTGCGTTTGCTTAAAGATTGGTGCAGATTATCCCAGATTTTGGCCTGCAATAGCCCGGGACTTGGAGTCTGGCTGGTGCAAAATGACAGGTTTTGCAGTTTTTTTATGCAATTTGACCCGGCATGCAGGCATAGTCAGTGCCTCTTGCGCTTGTGTTCCATCTCAATGAAACAAGAATGACGATAAAAAATCCCTTGCCACAAAATGAGCCCCTGATCCCCGATTGTTGCAATGTCGGCGTGATATCCCGTGTGCTGGTGGCTGTCAATGTGCTGGGTTTGCTGGTGCTGTCGGCACGTGGCGATGACTGGCGCGTGATGCTGCAAAATTTTCTGGAAAGTGCCATCCTGCTGGAAACCATCAGCCTGGTATCCCTGTTATTGCTATGCAATCTGCGCAGGCTGGCCATGCGTTTCCCCTTTCAGCCGTGGTTGCAGCGCTTGTTATGCGGCTTGCTGCCAGCGGCGATTGCCGGCCTGTTCTTGCTGTACCTGAAAAACATGGAATGGTTTGAATACAGCTTCCCGCGCTTTGATATCAATTTTGCGATGTTTAGCTGCTTCTTGTTGGGCCTGGTGTTTCAGCAGTATTTTGAATTGCGTGCCCGTGCATTTTCACCCGCACTGGGCGAAGCCAGGCTACAGGCTTTGCAGGCGCGCATACGTCCCCATTTCCTGTTCAATAGCCTCAATACGGCGCTGGCGCTGATCCGTACCGAGCCGCGTCGTGCAGAGTTGATGCTGGAAGATCTGGCCGACCTGTTTCGTGTGCTGATGCGCGACAACCGCATTATGACCAGCCTGCGAGATGAATTGCGTTTGTGTGAGCAGTATCTGGCAATCGAAAAAATACGTCTGGGTGACCGACTGCAAATAGAGTGGGTCAGTGATCGACTGAGCGAGCAGGAAATGCAGGAAATCGAAATACCCTCATTGCTCTTGCAGCCCCTGCTGGAAAACGCCGTGCATTATGGGGTTGAGCCTTCGGTTACTCCTGCGCTGATCAGAGTGGAGCTGGGCCGGGTGCTGGACAAGATCGAAATAACTGTTACCAACCCGTATCATGCCAACGTCAATTTAACATCTGGTAACCAAATGGCGCTGGAAAACATCAGGCAGCGATTAAGTTTGCTCTATGATATCGAAGCGCAACTTCAACACGGTGTGAGGGACGCCCAATTTGAAATCAGACTGCATTTTCCAGCCAAGAGATGAAGATTCCCAAGATATTGATCGTTGACGACGAAGCACCCGCCAGGCAAAGGCTGATGACCTTGCTGTCTGACATACAGGTGGATTGTCCGACATCTGTACTGGGTGAAGCAGAAAACGCGATGTCAGCACTGGATCAACTCGCCAGTCTGCAACCCGATATCCTGTTGCTCGATGTGCAGATGCCCGGCATGAGCGGCATAGAACTGGCACAGCACCTGGGTCAGCATCAGGCTGGTTTTCGTCCACCTTCCATCATCTTTGTAACTGCGTATGACGAATTTGCCGTCAAGGCATTTGAAGTGCATGCCCTGGATTACTTGATGAAGCCCGTACGTGCCAGCCGTTTGCAGGACGCCATCCGGCGTGCCGCCGAACAGATCCGCGATGGACATCCTGCGGCTTTACCGCTGACGGGTGAGAGTGCACTTACCAGACGCAAGCATTTTTCAGTACTGGAAAGAGGGCGTATTTTGCTGGTGCCGGTCACTGACGTGCTATTCCTTAAAGCGCAACAGAAATACGTCACCCTGCATACCAGTCAGCGTGAATATCTGGTGGAAGAATCGCTGACATCCATCGAAACCGAACTCGGCGACCTGCTGGTCAGGGTGCATCGCAATGCTCTGGTGACGCGTGCGGCCATCAGTGGTGTGGAAAGGGCAGTGCAAGTGGTTGATGCAGAAGCAGGTCAGGAAAAGGCATCCGAATCCTGGCAGGTGATAGTGTCCGGTGCTGCCGAACGTCTACCGATCTCGCGCCGGCAATGGCCGGTCATCAAGGCGCTGGTACGTGTGTAAAAATAAAATTGTCGCAGCCGTGTTGGTGGTTTGATACCGGACTAGCGCCAGACCGGCAAACCGGTCAGATCTGTATTTTCATCGAACACCCAAGCCGGCAAGCCACTACAGTCAGTCGGCCCCAATACTTCCAGCAATTCCAGCTGCTCTTGCTTTTTACCTTGCTGACGCGGTACCAGCTTGAGTATTTTTCTCGGCTCGGACGCTACCGGCATTGGCTCGCCAAAGCCCGGCAATTCCAGGGTGGCGTTATCTTTGTTGTCTTTCATCATGCTAAATGAGTGATGCTGGCAAGTGTTGGGCTGTTGTTGTCTAAAAAATGAAAAGGCATTTGTCAAAAATTGCCAAACTTCCGGTCGCGACTGTTGGTCGTTACTGTTAGAGGGCGTAGTAATGCGTCGACAATAATGCGTCGACAATTCTGGATATATCTTCGCCAGAAAAAAATACAGTCATCTGCTTTGATCCAGATTTCCATCTATGTATCCATATCCGCATAACGGACTGCGACCACACATAAAACTGAGGCGCGAGAATAGCATGCCAATCAACAATTTGCAGCAAAATAGCCATACGGGTTTGAAATAAAGTATGGCTGGGGAGCTTGTGACTTTGATAGCCAAAATTTAAGTAAACACCGGGATGGCGCTCGGGAATTTACAATGACAATTAATCTAATTTAATATTGAATCATCGGCATTGGATTGACTATACGAGTTTGTTCTTTATAAGCGTCATGTCTTTTTGTTGTTTTGTAATAGCCCTTGGCCCCGTAGCTTTCTGGCTGTGGGTCTGCGATTGGTATTGCTGTAGGTGGCGGTTGACGCAGTTAAGCAACGCTGCTTGAATGTAAGGCGTTTCTCGTGCGTGCACATACTTAATGAAAGGTAGCCATGTTTGATCATGTCAAATTCGGAGTCAGCGACTTTGCTGCGAGCAAAGCCTTCTTCCTCAATGCGCTGGAACCGTTCGGCGTCGCAGTTGTATCTGAGGGCGTGCCAAGTTATGGCGTTGAGCTTTCTGCAAACGACGAAGTTTCACTTTGCCTCTATCAAACCGAAGAAAAGCCGGCGCATCTTCATCTGGCCTTTCGGGCTGCGAGTCGGCAGCAAGTTGATGCCTTCTATCACGCAGCGCTCGAAGCCGGGGGCAGAGACAATGGCGCGCCGGGTTTGCGCCCGCAATATCAGGGCAGGTACTATGCGGCTTTTGTCATTGGTCCGGATGGCCACAATATTGAAGCGGTGTACCATGAGCCCGAGGCTTGACCTCGCCAATCTGGAAATTAACGGAGCTAAACCTGGCGATGCGCTCTTGTCTGGCCCTAATGCCTGATTTGCATGATGCGTGATGTGTCTGCTAGAGATGATAAATCAATGCCTAATACAACAACGCCACCGAAAAACTGCTGATTGCAGCCGGTGGCGTGTTGTCAATTTGGTTGCGGGGGCAGGATTTGAACCTACGACCTTCGGGTTATGAGCCCGACGAGCTGCCAGACTGCTCCACCCCGCGTCTGAAGGAGGCGAATTGTACATCGCATTGGCGCGGCTTACAATCTATATGTGTAAATATTTTTATACGATCTTTCACCGCAACAATTGTTCGCAAATTATTGCATCAAAAAAACATCGCTATTGCGGAAGTTGGATGTAAATCCATGCATAATGGATACACGGATGCTTGGCGGTACAGTCATGTGCAGCAAGCCTGTGCGCTATTTTCAGGAGTGAAAAAGTAGTCATGGAATTTGAAGTAATCGACACCCAGATTTCCCCGGAAGGCCGGATGGAAGTGTTATCCAAGGCAGAAGTGCTGCAATTGCTGGACCATAGTCATGGTGGCTTGTACCAGGTGTTTCGCAGTTGTGCGCTGGCCGTACTGAATTGCGGTAGTGGTCTGGATGATGGCAAGGAATTGCTGGAACGCTATAAGAATTTTGATATCACCATCATACAGCGCGAACGCGGTATCAAACTCGATGTCAAGGGGGCGCCTGCCAGCGCCTTTGTGGACGGGGTGATGATCAAGGGCATACAGGAGCATCTGTTTGCGGTGTTGCGCGACATCCTGTTTATCAACGCTGAAATCGGCGACGTCAGGAAGTTTGATCTGGGCACCACGGAAGGCATCAGCGATGCGGTGTTTCATGTCTTGCGCAACGCCAATCTGTTGCGTCCGCAAGTGAATCCGAATATGGTGGTGTGCTGGGGCGGCCATTCGATTTCGGGGGCAGAATATGATTACACCAAGCAGGTAGGTTACCAGTTGGGTTTGCGTGGCATGGATATCTGCACTGGCTGCGGGCCTGGTGCTATGAAGGGTCCGATGAAGGGGGCGACCATAGGGCATGCCAAGCAAAGGGTGACCACTGGCCGTTATCTGGGCATTACCGAGCCTGGCATTATTGCGGCGGAAGCGCCTAACCCTATCGTGAATCATCTGGTGATCTTGCCGGATATCGAAAAACGTCTGGAAGCATTTGTGCGCGTTGGTCATGCTGTCATTGTGTTTCCCGGTGGTGCCGGTACGGCGGAAGAGATTTTGTATTTGCTGGGGATTTTGCTGCATCCGGATAATGCCGAGCTGCCTTTCCCGCTGATTTTTACCGGTCCGGAAAGCGCGGCAGATTATTTCCGCCAGATTGACCAGTTTATCGCCGCAACGCTGGGCCCGGAAGCACAAAAGAGCTACCAGATTATTGTGAATGATCCGGCCCGTGTGGCACAGGAAGTACATGCCGGTATCAAGAAAGTACGCGAATTCCGCAAGGCCAGGGGTGACGCCTATTATTTCAACTGGTTATTGAAGATTGATGCGGAATTCCAGAAACCGTTTGAACCTACGCATGAAAACATGCGTAATCTGGCTTTGCACAAAAACCAGGAAACTCATTTGCTGGCAGCCAATTTGCGTCGTGCATTCTCAGGGGTAGTGGCTGGTAATGTCAAAAACCAGGGCATACGGGCGATAGAAAAACATGGACATTTTGAAATTCGTGGCGATAGTGAAATAATGGCATCAATGGATACCTTGCTGGCATCCTTTGTTGCGCAAAGTCGCATGAAGTTGCCAGGCAAGGCTTATACCCCTTGCTACCGTGTTATAAAGTAATTGCGTGGCAGTCAAACCGTAGGATAATAGGCCAGGTCCTATCACTTTTGAGGAAAACAGACATGAGTTCCGTACAGCAGGAAGTTGACGAACGTACCAACCTCACCGCGTCGAACAAATTTGAGCTTTTGCTGTTCCGTCTGGGTACAGATGGCGCTAGCGAGCGATCCGAGTTGTTTGGCATTAATGTTTTCAAGGTGCGCGAAATTGTAGCCATGCCAGCCATTACGGGCATGGCTGGTGCGATGCCGCATATGCTTGGAGTCGTGAATTTGCGCGGGCAAATCATTCCTGTGATTGATTTGCCGGCAGTGGTGGGCCTCAAGCCAAAAACTGGCCTGAATATCATGCTGGTCACTGAATATGCCCGTACTACCCAGGGTTTTGCGGTGGAATCGGTGGAAGAAATCGTTCGTCTGGACTGGAACCAGGTTCTGTCCGCTGAAAACAGTGCGGCAGGTGGTATGGTGACCAGTATCGCCCGTCTGGATGGGGATACCGAAGATACCCGCCTGGCCCAGGTGCTGGATGTGGAGCAGATCTTGCGCCAGATCACGCCGTCTGATACCAAGGATGTCGATCCGGATACGATCGGTGCCAAGCTGCAGATGATACCGGGTTCTGCCATTCTGGCAGCCGATGATTCTGCGGTTGCCCGCGGTTTGATCGAACAGGCACTGACAGCAATGGGTGCCCATTTCATCATGACCAAGACAGGCAAGGAGGCATGGGAGAAATTGCAATCCCTGGCGACGGCAGCGCAGGCAGAAGGCAAGGGCGTGCGCGACAAGGTGTCTATGGTACTGACGGATCTGGAAATGCCGGAAATGGATGGTTTCACCCTGACACGTAAAATCAAGAGTGATGACCGCTTCAAGTTCTTGCCGGTGGTGATTCATTCTTCATTGTCTGGTGCCACCAACGAAGACCATATCAAGACTGTGGGTGCAGATGCCTATGTCGCCAAGTTTGTTGCTGAAGAATTGGCTGCGACCATACGTAACGTATTGGCAAAATAAGAAGTTGCAAGAAAGAAATATTTTTCCGGCACGAGTGGTGCAAATGCTTGGAATGTAAGCGAAAAAGGGTGCAATTCATCATTGCACCCTTTTTTATTCTTTCGCCTTGGTAACTACCGGGAGCTTGCTGCCGGCACGCGTTGCCAGCCGCCCGGGCAATTTTTGATCGCAGGGTAAAAGCCGTCAGGCTGATGGCAATACAGCCAGTCTTTGCCGGCATTGTTTTGTGGGTTGGTATCTGGCAGCCTGATGACATTGCTTTCATTGTCGCTGCTATAGGTGCGTTCTTCAATTACCTCGGTGTAGCGGGTGACCGGTGCCACATAACTCACAGAGGGAGCAATCACCACGCTGCTGTAATACGGGTAGGAATAGTCATACGGGTAGTAGCGTGGGCCGTAGGAATAACGCGCGCCGTAATAAATCGGGAACGGATTAATGGAAATGCCCAGACTGACGCGAGGGCGGAAGTGGCTGGAGTGCGCCATGGCCGGGAAGGTCACGGCCAGCAAACTACAGACTAGAAGAATTCTTTTAAGCATGTTCATGATATTCTGACAATGTGATGACAAATTTCAGGGTGATTTTATAGCTTAGGACGAAAACTGGAAACTTATTGCCGGAATTACACTCAGTTACTATTCTTGGGCTTCCGTGACAAAGGCGACATCGCAATGACACAGAGGGCACATATTGCGGGTTGTACTGTTTCATGTATGTCTGAAACTAAGCCGCAAATTTGGCCATTAGTTAAGCTCTGAATTGAGCGACTAAATAAACCCTGAACCAGACCCCGTTTATACAGGATATTATGCAACTTCTGATGAAAAAATGTGCAGCACTGTGCGCGCTTGCCCTGGTTGCCAGCTTTCCGGCTTATGCCGAATCTGCCTTGGCAGATGCTCCTGAAGTGCCCAAGCCTGCCATACGCGAGTTATATACCAAGTACGAATATCAAGTCCCCATGCGTGATGGCGTGCGCCTGTTCACGGTTGTCTATGTTCCCAAGGACAGTAGCAAGACTTATCCCTTCCTGATGAATCGTTCGCCTTACGGCAGCGGAGTGTATGACGCCGGTCAATCCAACTATGGCGTGGATTTTTACCCACAATCACTGGGGCCATCGAAAGAATTTGATCAGAGCGGTTATATCTTCGTGAAGCAGGACGTGCGTGGCCGCTATATGTCAGAAGGCGTCTGGCAGGAAATGACACCACACGTCAAAACCAGCAAACAGGCTGGTGAGGGTGTGGAAAGCCAGGACATGTACGACACCGTTGAATGGCTGTTGAAAAACGTCAGGGGCAATAACGGCAAGGTGGGTATCTGGGGTATTTCTTACCCTGGCTTTTATACCTCGGCCAGTATCATCGACTCGCATCCGGCGATCAAGGCAGCGTCGCCACAGGCACCGGTCACTGACCTGTTCATGGGGGATGATTCCTATCATGGCGGTGCCTTCATGCTGGCGGCCAATTTTGGATTTTATTCCAGCTTTACGATAGAAAAAAATCCTACCACCTTGCCCAAGCGCTGGGAGTCATTTGATTTTGGTACATCGGACGGCTATGAGTTTTTCCTCAAGCACATGAGCCTGAAAAACATCACGGCACAACTGACAGACAAACAGCGCGAGTTACTGATACCGACGATAGAACATACCAGCTATGACGATTTCTGGAAAAGCAGGAATATCGCCGCCCATCTGAAAAACATCAAGGCTGCCGTGCTGACTGTCGGTGGCTGGTATGACGCGGAAGATCCGCAAGGGCCACTGACGACGTATCACAGTATCAAAAACAATAACAAGGGGTATTACAACGGACTGGTCATGGGGCCATGGTCACATGGTGCCTGGGGCGGGGCAGAGGGCAAGTCGCTGGGGAATGTGAATTTTGAGACCAAAACAGGCGAGTATTACCGCAAGAATATCGTCTTCCCTTTCTTTGAGCAGCATTTGAAAGGTGCGTCCGGCAAGGCCCTGCCAGAGGTGACCGTGTTTGAAACCGGCACCAATGTCTGGCGTGAATATGCTACCTGGCCGCCACAGCAGGCACAAAAACGCACCCTGTATTTTGGCAATGATGGCAGCCTGAGCTGGAAGGAACCACAGACTGAATTCAACACCTTTGATGAATACATCAGTGACCCCAAAAAGCCTGTGCCTTTTATTTCCTATGCTGCAACCGGTGCGCCGCGTGAATATGTGGTGTCTGACCAGCGTTTTGCTTCCACCCGGCCAGATGTGCTGGTGTATCAGACCGCGCCACTGGACGAAGACGTGACCCTGGTCGGGCCAGTCAATCCAAAACTGTTTGTGTCCACGTCCGGCACGGATGCTGACTGGATCGTGAAATTGATCGATGTCTATCCACCCACTTATCCGGACAAGCAGGTGGTGCGTGAACGGGCCAATGATGTGCCACCCCCTTCAGTCACCATGGCGGGTTATCAGCAATTGGTGAGGGGCGAACCCTTACGCGGCAAGTTCCGCAACAGTTTTGAAAAGCCCGAGCCTTTTGTGCCAGGCAAGGTGGCAGCAATCAGCTACAACATGCCGGATATCCAGCATACCTTCCGCCGTGGCCATCGCATCATGGTGCAGGTGCAAAGTACCTGGTTTCCATTGGTGGATTTGAATCCGCAAAAATTCATGGATATTCCCAAGGCCAATCCTGAAGATTTCCAGAAGGCGACGCAGAGAGTGTATCGTTCGCCCGGCCAGTATTCAGGGGTAGCAGTACAGGTATTGCCACAATAAAAGCTATAAATTAAAAAGAAAAAGAGGGAAATAAAAAGATGAAAACAAAAAATATTTTCAAGCGTAGCCTGCTGGCCAGCCTGGTGGGACTGACATGCGTGGTCAATCTGGCGATGGCGCAAACTGCCACCTCCAATCAACTGGTGTTGGAATCCATGGCTATGGATAAAAAGGCCGATCCCTGCAAGGATTTCTTCCAGTACTCAAATGGTGAATGGCTGAAAGCCAATCCCATACCGGCAGACCGCGCACGTTACAGCGCTTACGATGAAGTTACAGAAAGAAATCTGGCCGCCCTGAAACAGATTGCCGAGGCTGCTGCCAAAGGTGAAGGCAAAAGCCGGTCGGCGCAACTGGTCGGCGCTTTTTATGCGAGCGGCATGAACGAGGCGCTGATAGAAAAAGAGGGTGCAAAACCGCTGGAACCACAACTTGCAAAAATCAATGTCATCAAGGATAGCCAGCAATTGCTGACGGTGATTGCCGGTCTGCACAAACAGGGCGTGATGCCATTATTTAATTTTGCAGTCGACCAGGACGCAAAAAATACGACACGTTATATTCCACAAATCATGCAGGGTGGCCTGGGTCTGCCTGACCGTGATTATTATCTGAAAAACGATGCCAAAACCAAAGATATAAGGATCAAATACCAGACTTACGTGACACATATCTTTGGCCTGCTGGGCGATGCGCCAGATCAGGCAAAACGTAATGCAGCGGTTGTCATGGCGCTGGAGACTCGCCTGGCCAAGGCTTCGCTGACCAAAGTGGAACTGCGCGATCCGCAGGCCAGTTATCATCTGACAGATTTGAGTGCCTTGCAAAAGAGCGACAAGAAAACCGACTGGGCTGCCTATTTCAATGCACTGGGTCTGGCCCAGCCCGGACAGTTCAATCTGGCACACCCCAAGTTCATCGCCGAAGCAGGGCGTATGGTGCAGAGTGTCAGTCTGGATCAGTGGAAAATCTATTTGCGTATGCAACTTGCCAACGCTAATGCCCGTGATCTGAGTGCAGATTTTGTCAACGCGAAATTCGATTTCTATGGCAAAACCCTGGCTGGCACCAAAGAATTGCAACCGCGCTGGAAACGCGTCTTGAGTACGATTGATAACATGGCGGGTGAAGCCATGGGCGAATTGTATGTTGCTAAATTCTTTGGTCCTGAAGCCAAGGCAGGCGTGCTGGAAATGGTGGGCAACATCAAGCTGGCCATGCGCGACAGCATCAGCAAGCTGGAATGGATGTCAGATACGACCAAGCAGCAGGCATACAAAAAACTCGATACCCTGATCGTCAAGATAGGCTATCCCGATACCTGGCGTGACTACAGCAGTTTGCAGATCGACACCGGCTCCTACGCCGCCAATATCGCACGCGCGTCCGAATTTGAATTCAAACGTAACCTGACCAAGCTGGGCAAGCCCATAGACAGGAACGAATGGGGTATGACACCTCAGACGGTGAATGCCTATTACAATCCCACCATGAATGAAATGGTGTTCCCTGCGGGCATACTGCAGCCGCCTTTGTACCATGTGAATGCTGACCCGGCTGCCAATTATGGCAATACCGGTGCCACCATTGGCCATGAACTGACGCACGCGTTTGATGATGAGGGGCGTCAGTATGATGCAGAAGGCAATCTGAAAAGCTGGTGGACCAAACCGGATGAGAAAAGATTCCTGCTACGCGTCAAGGCCATAGAAAAGCAGTTTGACGAATTTAATCCGATTGATAAATTGCATATCAATGGCAAGCTGACTGCCGGTGAAAACATTGCCGATCTGGGTGGCATGAAAATCGCCCTGCAAGCGCTGCACAAGTCGCTGGAGCACAAGCCACAGGCCAAAGAGATAGATGGTCTGACTGTAGATCAACGCTTTTTTGTTGCCAATGCGCAAAGCTTCCGCAGCTTGGTACGTGATGAGATGTTGCGTATGTCACTGGCAACCGATCCGCATTCGCCAGACAAATACCGCGTCATCGCACCATTGGCAAACATGCCAGAATTTTCAGACGCTTTCCAGTGCAAGGGAGAGCGTTCTCCACTGAGGCCGACAGCGACCCGGGTAAATATCTGGTAAGAGCGTATACTATGGCCTGGAATGCAGCTTGGAGGCAGATACCGAATCGCCTTTGAGCTGTCAATATTTCTTGTCATCAGAGTGCAGCACAATGTCTGGCTGCACTCCATATATGTAGGCTATATGGACCATATGGAAACCAAAGTTGTCGAATTTGAACGTCCGCAAATGGATGTGGGCAGTAGCTGTACCGCCAATGCATGGGCACGCGTGCCCGATGCGCCTTCCGCCATCGAAAGGCTGGAGCTGAAAGCCAGGGTACGTCAGTTGTTGAAAGAAAAACAGGCGGTCCTGGTTGCGCATTATTATGTCGATGCTGAATTACAGGATCTGGCAGAAGAAACTGGTGGTTGCGTTTCTGACTCGTTGGAAATGGCGCGTTTTGGCCGTGACCACCCCGCCAAAACCCTGGTCGTGGCCGGTGTCAAGTTCATGGGCGAGACCGCAAAAATACTCAGCCCTGAAAAAACCATTTTAATGCCAGACCTGGATGCAACCTGCTCGCTGGACCTGGGTTGCCCGGCTGATGAATTCGCCGCCTTTTGCGATGCCCATCCTGACCGTACCGTAGTTGTCTATGCCAACACCAGTGCCGCAGTCAAGGCGCGCGCTGACTGGATGGTGACATCCAGCATAGGCCTGGACATTGTCGCGCACCTGCATGCGCAGGGTAAAAAAATACTTTGGGCACCAGACAAACATCTGGGTGGCTATATCCAGAAACAGACCGGTGCCGACATGTTGCTGTGGCAAGGGTCTTGCCTGGTGCATGATGAATTCAAGGGTATAGAGCTGGATGTGCTTAAGACTGAACATCCGAAAGCAAAAATCCTGGTCCATCCTGAATCCCCGGCTGCCGTGGTTGCCCTGGCAGACATGGTGGGTTCCACCTCGCAAATGATTCATGCAGCGCAGACCATGGATGCGGATGAATTTATCGTCGCCACCGACAATGGCATTCTGCACAAAATGCAAATGGCTGCACCAACCAAACGCTTTATCGTTGCCCCTACCGCTGGCAACAGCGCGACCTGCAAGAGTTGTGCGCATTGCCCATGGATGGCCATGAATGGCTTGCGCAATCTGGTGCAGGTGCTGGAAAACGGCAACAATGAAATCCAGGTTGACCCGACAGTCGGGCAAAAAGCCAAGGTCTGTATAGACCGCATGCTGGATTTTGCTGCCGCCAAAAAAGCCAATGTGCGTCCCTCAGGTGATCTGGCGAAAGAAGCCAAACTGTTTTCCGGCATAGGCCCGGCCTGAATACCGCAAACACCACAAAATAAAACTGAGGTTAGTTAACGATGCCTGGCAATTTAAAGAATACGCATTTTCCATTTGACACGGATTTGCAAACAGCATTTGAGCGCAATATAAGCGATGCACTGGACGAAGACGTTGGTGCCGTCGATCTGACTGGCTTACTGGTGCCAGCCGACGAAGTGGTGCAGGCGCAAGTCATCGTGCGCGAAGACGCCATTTTGTGTGGCGCCCCCTGGTTTGATGCCGTCATGACGGCACTGGATGAAACCATCGAAGTCGATTGGCAATACGCTGAAGGCGCGCAGATGCAGGCAAACACGGTCGTCTGCAAAATCAAGGCACCTGCCAGGGCTTTGTTGACAGCCGAACGTTCTGCTTTGAACTTCCTGCAATTACTGTCCGCCGTGGCAACGGCCACCAGCAAATACGTTGCCATTATCGCCGGCACCAAAGCCGCCATACTGGATACCCGTAAAACCTTGCCGGGTCTGCGTCTGGCGCAAAAATACGCTGTCCGTGTAGGCGGTGGCAAGAACCAGCGCCTGGCTTTATACGATGGCATCCTCATCAAGGAAAACCATATCGCCGCTGCCGGTGGCGTAGCTGAAGCAATGCAAAAGGCGCTGAGCCTGAATGCCGGTGTGACTATACAAATAGAGGTGGAAACCCTGGAGCAATTGCAGACCGCACTGAATGCCGGAGCCGTCTCTATTTTGCTGGACAATTTCAACACCACCATGATGCGCGAAGCCGTGGCTATCACCGCTGGCCGCGCCTTGCTGGAAGCATCTGGCGGGATTGATCATGCCTCTGTCAGGGCGATCGCCGAAACTGGCGTGGACCGCATTTCCATCGGTAGCCTGACCAAGGATATCAAGGCGACGGATTATTCTTTGCGTATTGTTTGAAGCTGCATAGGTAACATGTAACGCGCTTCGCCAATTTTCAACTAAATGCAAGCAGCTTTAGTTGTAATGGGCGAAGCTTCTTGCCTGCTTTTTGTTTGCCCATCCGCTTACCCATCTGTCCTCAATGCCGCAATCGGATCCAGCGCCGCAGCCTGCCGTGCCGGAAACACCCCAAAGCCCAGACCAACAGCAACACACAGACTGACTGCAACGATCAGGCTGACAGGTGACCAGGCGACTGACCAGCCTGCCAGGGCCGCAATGCTGTAAGCAGCAATGGCACCCAGGATCACACCCAGGATGGCACCGCTAAAGGCAATCACCAGGGCTTCCGCCAGAAACTGTTCAATCACATCGCGCCGGCGTGCGCCCAGGGCGCGTTTCAGACCGATTTCACGGCGGCGCTCCAGCACGTTCGCCAGCATGATGTTCATGATGCCTATGCCACCTACCAGCAATGAAACGGCAGCGATAGAGCTCATCACGATGGTGAAGATACGCTGGGTTTGCTGGTTCTGGCGGTACAGGCCCATGGGGACGATGAGATTGGTGTCGTCGGTACCGGCATGTCTTTGCTCTATCAGGTTTTGCAAGACGCGGGCGGCGATATCAGGCGGTGTTTTGCCATCCAGGCGCAGGCTGATGCCATCGACTTCATCTTCCAGCATGGTGAAGTGGAAGCGGGCACGTCCGGTTTGCCATGGCACGAACAGGCGTTCATCATCCAGGCCCAGTTTCACGCCTTCAAATTCGGTCTTGCTGAGCGCACGGTCAGCCAGTACGCCCACCACTTCCAGCCAGGCGTGATTGAGTTTGATGCGTTCACCTATGGGGTTACTGTCTCCAAATAATTTATGTGCCAGACGTGGCCCCAGCACGCACACCGGTGCCAGGCTGGCATCGTCATCCTCATTCAACCAGCGGCCCTGGCCCAGTTGTAGTCCACCCAGTTCGGCATAGCTGTTGGATACCGCAAAAGCGCGGGCTGTGACGACCAGGCTGCCGCTGGCAAGCTGATCCACCTTGATTTCTTTCTTGAGTGCCACCGCTTTGGCACCCGGCACGACAGACAGGGCAGCGTCGGCATCGGCGGCAGACAGGCCCAGCGAACGGGTGCGAATTTCTTTGAGACGTTTGTCATCGATTTGCTTGCTTTCGACGATGACATTGTCCAGCCCCAGTTCAGCCACCAGACGCAATGCTTCGCGCCGGCTACCTTCACCTACGGCCAGCATGGCAACGATGGCGGCGACGCCGAAGATCATGCCAAGCAAGGTCAGGCCAGTACGTAATTTGCGTCTTTGCAGTTCGTTGACGGCTTCAAGGATCAGGGCACGGTTCATGATTTCTTTTCCTTGGCTGTTTCTTTGTTTTTGTCTTTGTCTTTTGTTTCAGGCAGCAATACCACCTGCGCGCCGTTGCTGATGCCGGTCTTGATTTCACTGCGGGCCGGGCCGCGCAGCCCCAGGGTGACGGCCTGCTTTTTGACCTGATCACCTTCTTTGACATAGGCAGCAAAATTGGGGCCATCCTGCACCAGCGCAATATTAGGCAGGGTCATGGCATTGGCCTGGTTGATCAGGCTGACGGTGCCTATCAGTGCCTGACCGGGCTTGAGTCCCAGTGCCTGCGCCTGTTCTTTTTTGAATGCCGCTTCAAAGTTGATAAATTTCACCGGTGATTCACGTGACATGGCGCTGGCACTATTGCCTACCTTGGTGATGCTGAGTTCAATTTCCTTGCCGCTGCCAGCCAGGCGTACTTTCACGGGCAGGCCAAGTTTCAGGCCAAAAGTGCGGCCTTCTTCGATATTGAAATTGGCGACCAGTTGTTCCAGGTCGGGCAGGGAACCAAATTCTTCCCGTGGGCGCTTGCTGGCACCGATCTGGGGTTTGCTGCCGTCCCAGCTAGACTGCAATAAAAATACGCCGTCGTGTGGGGCCAGTAAATCCAGTGCATTCAGGTTCTTGCGGTGCTGATTGGCATTCAGAGTAACGCTTTCTTTTTGCGAGCCCAGTACCGCCTGTTCTGCTGCGCTACGTGCCTGCACCTGGCCAGTTTTCCAGTCCAGGTAACCGCGCTTGGTTTTCAGGAAGCCAGCGTCTTGCAGCTCATCCAGTATTTTGTTGCGTGAAAAAACAGCCAGGTCGGCGTTTGCATAACGCTCGCTCAGGCGCAGATCAGTTTGTACCTTGGCACTGTCGGCCAGCAGGCTGGAACGGCTGCTGGTATCACTGGCCTGTATGCCTTCTTCGGCCAGGGATTTGCGCAATAATTCCAGCTCGGCCTGTGACAGTTCCATGCGTGATCTGGGGGCGTCGAAACGGGCAATGACTTCGCCTTTCTTGACCAGGCTACCCTCTGGCAGCATTTCTATCAGGGTCCGGCTATCCCAGCCTTCGCCTGGCACAGTCAGCGGCGTCTTGTTGGCGGCAATGATTTCGCCATCGACGACGATGCTTTCTTTCCAGTTGCGTGCAGCAAAATTTTCAGTGGCAACTTGTGCCGATTCTGGCTGGTTGCTGCATGCTGCGCATGTCATCAGGGTGAGCGCCAGGCAGGAGATTATTTTTACGCTCATGATTTTTTCTCCGCACCCGCTTTGATGGCCTGGCTGGCACCACCGGTTGTCGCTGTAGTTGGACTTGCAGTTGAGCTCGCTGTTGAGTTGGCCGCTGAGTTGGCCGCTGAGTTGGCTGCTGAGTTGACCGTTGAGAGTATCGCCTGCACAGCTGCACCTGGTTTCAAGCCTTTGGGGGGCTGTTCAAACTCCAACTCCACATCACGTACGATGATGGGCTGGGTGGTGGATTTACTGTGGAATACCGTGCTTAAACCAGTCACGCGGGCCGCCAGGGTCAGGTTTGCGCCGGGAATGTTGATGCGTGCTTTTTGCCCCACCCGTATGGCATTGGATTGTGCTTCCGGCACTTTGGCCGAGACAAATAATTTTTCCGGATCGGCAATGCTGGCTACCGATATGCCCACCCATACCTGGCTACCGACAGCGAATTTGTCATCACTAAAATTGGTTTTGTAGATCATCATGCCTGGCTTTTGGGCCACAACGGTGAGGTTTTTCTGACCTTTTACCAGCACATCTATCTTGCCTTGCAATTGTGCGATTTCTGTTTCCAGTCCTATTTTTTCGGCCTTGCGGGCACGAATCTGGGTAGCGCGCAATTTGACTGATAAGGCCGCCAGATCAGCATTCAGGGATTTTTCTATCACCAGTTTGTCATAGTCTATGCGACGTATCAGTTCTTTCGGCATGGTAGCTTTTCTGACGGCTTTTTCAGCATTGCTTTGTGCTTCGGCAACAGCCAGGTCAGCAGCTTTTTCTGCTTCAGCATGCTCCAGCTTGAGTTTTTCCATGGCCCGCTGCTTTTCATTCAACTGGCTTTTCTGGTTGGCCAGTTGAGTTGGCACTTCGGATGCCTGGAACATCACCAGTACGTCGCCTGTTTTGACGATGCTGCCTTCCGGCGCCATTTGTGCCAGGGTGTATTGCCAGATATAGGGAATGGAGGGTGGCCCGATAGGGGTGACTACACGTGACTGTATGTCGCCTTCTATGGTAATTTCACTGGCCGTTTCGTTTTTCGCTCCCTTGGCTGCCTTGGTTGCCAGTGGTAATGCGGATGCAGATTTTTTTGCTGCCTGCAAGGGTTCTACCAGTACGCTCATGCCGGGTGACAGGACGTAATTTCCCAATTGCGCCGGTAATTTGATATCTACTCTGAAATAACGTCCATAACCCCAGCGCGTATGTTCTTCCGGTGCGTGCGAGATGGTGGTGATGGTGGTCTGGATCGTCACGCCTGGCAGTGCATCAAATGTTAGTTGTACCGGCTGGCCTTCGGCCAGGTAGATTCTGTCGGCTTCCAGTGCCCAGGCCTTGACTTCCATTTGCCCGGACCCCATGACCTGGCCAGCGACATTGCCAGGAAAGGCGCTGGAGCCTTCTTCCAGTCTTTCACCGCGCCAGGCGCTGTAGCCGTGTACGACGATGCCATCCTGACTGGCGAGTACTTCTGAACGCGCCAGTTGTGCTTTCAGGTAAGCCACGTTGACCTGCTGCTTCTGCAGTTCCAGATCACCATCAGATTTTCTTCTGTTGACTGCGGCAGTGCCGTCATCAAAGGCCAGTTGCTTGACTTTCAGATCGCGTTCGGCGCGTTCTTTCTCTGCCTGGTATTTATCGAAATCCAGTGCTGTAATCTGTGATTTTGGCAGTGCTGCATCGACCAGCGCCTTGGCCAGTGCGGCTTTGGCGTTGACCAGATTTTTTTCCGCTTCCAGTGCGGCTACTTCCAGTTTGGCGACTTCGGCTTCGGTTTTTGCGCGTGTCTGGTCTATGCCTATGATCAGTTGTTCGATGTTGGAACTGTTGGGTGTTTCTATGCGCAACAACAAATCGCCTTTTTTGACCTTGCTGCCTTCTGCCACGAAATTGCGCAAGACGACAGGAGATGAGTTGGATGGCGGCACAAAGATGGCCTGGGAATCTTTGGCGATGACTTCACCTGTCAGTAGCACGGGCCTGATTTTTGCTGTGCTTGCCGATGTCGTAGCGCTTGCTGATGGCGAAGATGTCTTGGTCTGCGCCAGCGATGTGATCGCCAGCAGGGGGCTGACGATCAGTAGTGTCGCTGGCAGACACCATGCTGCAAAGGTGCGCATGGATATACTTGAACTTTTCTTCATGCGACCACCTCTGCAACACGGCCATCGGCAAGGTGGATGGTTCTTTGTGCTTTTGCCGCTACTGCGGGGTCATGGGTGACCAGCACCAGGGTTTGTCCACCGGCATGAAGTTCACCCAGCAGGCTCAGTACGTCGGCGGCGCTTTTGGAATCGAGATTGCCAGTAGGTTCGTCTGCCAGCAGCAGGGCGGGCTGGTTCAGCAGGGCGCGGGCAATTGCCGCACGTTGTAACTGGCCACCAGATAATTCGCCGGGTCTGTGGTCCATGCGCTGCCCCAGGCCTATGCGTTCGAGTAACTGACGCGCGCGCGATTCTGCCTGCGCATCGGGCGCTTTGCTGTAGCGTTGCGGTAGTAATACGTTTTCCAGCACGGTCAGGCGCGGCAGCAAATGAAAAGACTGGAACACAAAACCTATGTTGCGGTTCCGCACTTCCGAAGCGGCATCGTCATCCATGGCGCTGATTTCATCCTGGTTCAACAGGTAACTGCCTTGATCAGGTTTATCCAGTGCGCCAAGTACGTTCAGCAAGGTCGATTTGCCCGAACCGGAAGGGCCCATGATGGCGACAAATTCACCAGTGGCGATATGCAGGTCTATGCCATCCAGTGCCCGGATTTCATTGCCACCCTGCTTATAGGTTTTGCGTACCTGACTCAGTTTTATCATTCGAATTTTTATCTGTGTATGGACAATCAGTCTGATCGTAGCGCTTCTTTTTTTTGCGATGTACGGCATGAAATAAAGGCGGCGTCGGGCAGTATCACTGTGCCAAGTTTATTTGTCAAACGTCTATCCGCTTGCGCGATAAAAAATCAGATGACTGAGGGCAGGGGGGGCTGTTGATGTTGCCATCAAGATGCACGAGCACGCAGCTTGATGGCGAGGCAGGTGTGACTTATTTTTTGCGCTTGGGCGAGAGTACCGTAGGCAGGGCTTTGGGCAGGGTATCCGGGTAGTCGCGGCTGAAATGCAGGCCACGGCTTTCGCGGCGCGACAGAGCGCTATTGACGATCAATGAGGCGACTTCCACCAGGTTACGCAATTCCAGCAGGTTATTCGTGATGCGGAAGTTGGCATAATATTCGTCTATCTCTTCCTTCAATAAACGTATGCGGTGCTTGGCACGTTCGAGGCGTTTGGTGGTGCGCACGATGCCGACATAATTCCACATGAAGCGACGTAATTCATCCCAGTTATTGGCGATGACGACTTCTTCATCTGCATCGGATACGCGACTTTCATCCCAATCAGGCAAGGCAATCACACTGGAGCGTTCCTGTGCTTCGATATGTTTGGCAGCAGCGCGGCCAACTACCAGGCATTCCAGCAAAGAATTGCTGGCCAGGCGATTGGCGCCATGCAGGCCGGTATAGGCAGTTTCGCCTACGGCATACAGGCCGGGAAGATCGGTGCGGCCATCGGTATCAGTCACCACGCCACCGCAGGTAAAATGTACCGCAGGCACGACCGGTATGCCTTGTTTGGTGATGTCTATGCCCAGTTCCAGGCAGCGCGCATAAATGGTGGGGAAATGTTCTTTCAGGAATTCAGGCGGCTGGTGACTAATGTCAAGTTCCACATAATCCAGGCCGCGTTTTTTCATTTCAAAGTCGATGGCGCGGGCGACCACGTCGCGTGGCGCGAGTTCCATGCGCTCATCATGACTGGTCATGAAGCGTTTGCCGGCGGATGCGCCGGCTTCGGCTGGCAATTTCAGTATGCCGCCTTCGCCACGTACCGCCTCGGTAATCAGGAATGATTTGGCGAAAGGGTGGTAGAGGCAGGTCGGGTGAAATTGTATGAATTCCATATTGCCTACCCGGCAGCCAGCACGCCAGGCCATGGCGATGCCATCGCCGGTAGCCGTGTCCGGATTGGTGGTATACAGATAGACCTTGCCGGCACCACCTGTTGCCATCACCGTGTGCTGGGCGGCGAAGGTATGTACTTCGCCGGTTTTAACATCCTGCACGTACAGACCAAGGCAGTGTGGCGTGGGGGAGGTGTCACCCAGCTTGGCCGATGTAATGACATCGATTGCATAGTGATGTTCAAACAGGCTGATGTTGGGGTGATTGCGTACCTTTTGTTCCAGTGTCACCTGAACTGCATGACCTGTGGCATCCGCTGCATGAATGATACGGCGCTGGCTATGCCCGCCTTCACGGGTCAGGTGAAAGCCGAGCTCTGCGTCTTCATCGCGGGTGAAGGGAACGCCTTGTTCTATCAGCCAGTCTATGGCTTCGCGGCCGTGTTCGATGATATAGCGGGTGGCACCTTCGTCACATAGTCCGCCGCCTGCAATCAGTGTGTCGGAAATATGTTGTTCATGGCTGTCATGCGAATCAAGTACGGCTGCGATACCACCCTGTGCCCAGTTGCTGGCACCGTCGAGTAATTCGCGCTTGGAAATGATGGCGACTTTACGTGTCTGTGCCAGATGCAGGGCGACAGACAGGCCGGCAAGTCCGCTACCAACAATTGCTACGTCAAAATTCTTCATTATCTGATATGAATATAGGTGAGTGGTGTGGTGATCAGGCGATGTCAGTATGGGTGTGCTGGTTGGCACATCATGCCCGGCACTGAGTTTTGCCTATAACTTAAAGCCATACTATATGCCTAAGAAGGAATACTGGTGCAGCTTGCTGTCTGCATGAAGGAGGGCGGCAGATGCGCTTCCGGGTCTCATTGATTTCTGGCTCTTGTTTTTCAGGTCTGTCATATTCTAAATCAGTATGGCAAAGCGGGTAGCTTTTCCATATAGCAAAAACGCGCAGCTAACTGATTTTTTGCACAGTAACTTTACTGCCAGCAAGCTGAAAAAACGAATAAGTAAATCACATTTCGCCAAACTTGGTCAGAAAGCGTGCAAACCGCTTGACACAAGGCTTTGCGGCTTGCTCTAATACCGGATGCAGATTTCCTGCTGGCGGTGATGCTTGCACGACCAATAAAATAATCGAATACATCATTGCGAAATTCAAATTTTTGTGAGGGGGCTATAAGTGAACAAGACTGAGTTGATCGATCATATTGCTAAAACAGCGGATATCTCTAAAGCGGCTTCGTCGCGTGCGCTGGATGCCCTGATTGGTGCAGTAAAATCGACCTTGAAGAAAAACGGTACAGTAACTCTGGTTGGTTTTGGTACTTTTTCCGTCGGTAAACGTGCCGCCAGAACTGGCCGTAACCCACGTACTGGCGAAGCCATCAAGATCAAATCTGCCAAGGTTCCTAAATTTAAACCTGGCAAAGCATTGAAAGATGCGGTAAACTAATGCTCTTTCGTGGCGCGGTGACTAGCGCTACGGTGTTTGATTGTACGAGTGGGGCGCTTAGCTCAGTTGGTAGAGCGGAGCCCTTACAAGGCTTAGGTCGGGAGTTCGAGCCTCTCAGCGCCCACCACACAGCAAACATACAGCAGTAAAAAAGGAGTGGTAGTTCAGTTGGTTAGAATACCGGCCTGTCACGCCGGGGGTCGCGGGTTCGAGCCCCGTCCGCTCCGCCAGAAAATCGAAAAGGCGAACGAAAGTTCGCCTTTTTTTGTATTCGTGAGCGTTTTGTCATACTTAGCCATGTGATCGGTTGAACATGTTTGAATATATTCGTACCCATCAGCGGTTGATGCAATTTCTTTTGCTGCTGATTATTTTTCCTTCCTTTGCATTTTTTGGCATAGAAAGTTATACCCGTTCGCGTGGTGGTGATACTGCCGTTGCGACCGTTGCCGGTACCTCCATCACACAATCGGAACTGGATCAGGCAACGCGTGACCAACTCGACCGTTTGCGTCAGATGTATGGCCCGCAGTTTGATTCCAAATTGCTGAGCACGCCTGAAGCCAAGCAAAACATCCTTGACGAGTTGATTGCCCGCAAGGCGATGACTGCCGAGGTGGTGCGTAAGAAGCTCATGATTTCTGATGCGACCCTGCAGCAGACGATTTTGAAAGAATCCGGCCTGACCAAGGCGGATGGCACTTTTGATACCGAACGCTACAAGAGCTTGCTGGCGGCACAGGGTTTGAGCCCGGCCGGCTATGAGCAGCGTCTGCGTCAGGACATGACCTTGCAGCAATTGCTGAGTGCCGTGCAAGGCAGTGCTTTCGTACCTAAAGCCGTTACCGAGCGCCTGTCAGCTATCAATGAGCAGGAACGTGAAGTGCAGGCAATGATGTTGAAGAGTGATGATTTCGCATCCCGTGTCAAAATCACCGACGACATGTTGAAGGCTTATTACGACAAGAATGCTGCGCAGTATGAAATCCCTGAACAGATCAATGCTGAGTATGTGATTCTGAACAGTGAGGCACTGGCAGCACAGGTAACGGTATCTGATGCTGATGTGCAGTCTTACTATGAGCAAAACAAGAAACTCTACGGTACAGATGAGCAGCGCCGTGCCAGCCATATTCTGATTGCAGCAGGCAAGGACAGCAGCAGTGCTGACAAAGCCAAGGCGAAAGAAAAGATCGATGGCATTCTGGCGCAACTGCGTAAAAAGCCGGAAGACTTTGCCAAACTGGCGAAAGAAAATTCCCAGGATCCTGGTTCTGCCGAAAAAGGTGGAGATCTGGACTTTTTTGGTCACGGTGCCATGGTCAAGCAGTTTGATGAAACAGCATTCAAACTGAAGCAGGGCGAAATCAGCGAGCCGGTGCAGACCGACTTTGGTTACCACATCATCATGGTGACTGGCATCAAGCCAGCTGCGATCAAAACACTGGATGAAGTCAAACCGCAAATCACGGCTGACATCAAAAAACAGAAAGCAGTCAAAGCCTATGCCGAAGCTGCTGAAGCCTTTGGTAATCTGGTCTATGAACAGCCAGACAGCCTGAAGCCAGTTGCAGAAAAACTGAAGCTGAAGATAGAAACGGTAAACGGTTTGACACGTCAGAGCAAGCCTGGTGTTCCAGCGACGGTGGAAACCAATAACGCCAAGTTTTTGAAAGCGATTTTTGCTGATGACGTCGTGAAGAAAAAGCACAATACGGAAGCAGTGGAGGTGGCTCCAAATACTTTGATAGCTGGTCGCATCGTGGAATACAAGGCAGCATCCAGGCGTCCGTTTGAAGAAGTAAAGGCATCCATCGTGGCCCAGGTCACGCACAAAGAAGCCGCTGCACTGGCTGAAAAAGAAGGCAAGGAAAAACTTGCAGCTTTGAAGCTTGCTGATTCCACCGCCGGATTTACTGAATCCAAAGTGGTATCACGTCTGAAAAATCAGGATATTCCAGATGTTGCTTTCGTTGATCTGATGCGTGCTGATACCAGCAAACTGCCAGCCTTTGTTGGTACCAGTCTGGGTGATGCCGGTTACATCGTATTCCGTATCTCCAAGGTCAGCGCTGGTACACCTGACCCAGCACGACGCGCTGCGGAAGCGCAGCAGCAGGCGAATATACTGGCGCAGCAAAATCTGTATTCTTACATCGACGTCCTGAAGCAAAAAGCCAAGGTCACAGTGAATAAGGCAGCCCTGGTTGCACCTGCTGCACCAACGGCGCAATAAGCGAATAAGCGCATGGCCTGACGTATTTTGTAGCATTTTTAGCAGAATAGAAAAAAAGACACCTTCGGGTGTCTTTTTTTTGTATTTCATATAATTTTATCTATGCTGACATGTGTTGTCTTTCCCGCGTAATCGTATTTGAATCCGGCAACTTTTGATTTGAATCAATGTAGCCCGGCAGTGCGATTGTTATTCTTGCAGTGTATTTTTACAACAGAGTGAGATCATGACGATAACTAAAGAAAACACATACAACTATCGGGTTGTACGGCAATTTTCTGTCATGGCAGTGGTATGGGGAATAGTCGGCATGCTCGTGGGCGTGGTGATTGCAACTCAACTTGCCTGGCCGGAATTTCTCGGGGGGATACCGTGGCTCAGCTATGGTCGCTTGCGCCCCCTTCATACCAATGCCGTGATCTTTGCCTTTGGTGGTTGTGCCTTGTTTGCAACCTCCTACTATGTCGTCCAGCGCACATCAAATGTGCGCCTGTTTTCTGACGGCCTGGCTGAATTCACTTTCTGGGGCTGGCAACTGGTCATCGTTGCTGCAGCCATCAGCCTGCCTATGGGTTATACCCAGGGTAAAGAATATGCTGAACTGGAATGGCCTATCGATCTGTTGATCGCTGTGGTGTGGGTGGCATATGCCGTGGTCTTCTTTGGTACCCTGGTCAAACGCAAGGTAGAACACATTTATGTGGCTAACTGGTTTTACGGTGCCTTTATTATTGCGGTTGCGTTGCTGCATATCGTCAACAGCGCTGCCATCCCTGTGTCTTTCATGAAATCCTATTCCGCCTATTCAGGTGTGCAGGATGCGATGGTGCAATGGTGGTACGGGCATAATGCCGTAGGTTTCTTCCTGACAGCAGGCTTTCTGGGGATGATGTATTACTTCATCCCGAAACAGATTGAACGTCCTGTCTATTCTTACCGGTTGTCCATCGTTCACTTCTGGGCTCTGATTTTCACCTACATGTGGGCGGGTCCGCATCATTTGCATTACACCGCCTTGCCTGACTGGGCGCAATCGATAGGCATGTTGTTCTCACTGATTTTGCTGGCTCCATCCTGGGGTGGTATGGTCAACGGCATCATGACGCTGTCGGGTGCCTGGAGCAAGCTGCGTTCTGACCCTATCCTGCGTTTCCTGATCGTGTCACTGTCCTTCTACGGCATGTCTACATTTGAAGGCCCGATGATGGCGATCAAGACCGTGAATGCGCTTTCGCACTACACTGACTGGACAGTTGGTCACGTTCACTCCGGCGCACTGGGCTGGGTAGGTTTCATTACCATCGGCAGTCTGTATTACCTGATCCCACGTTTGTTTGGTCAGACCCAGATGTATAGCAAACGCCTGATCGAAGTGCATTTCTGGGTAGCGACTATCGGTGTGGTTCTGTATATCGCATCCATGTGGATTGCTGGCGTCATGCAGGGCCTGATGTGGCGTGCCGTGAATGAGGATGGCACCCTGACGTACTCCTTTGTCGAAACCGTGAAAGCAACCTATCCCTACTATGTGATACGTATGCTTGGTGGTTTGCTGTATCTGAGTGGCATGCTGGTCATGGCCTACAACGTCGCAAAAACGCTCATGGCTGCCAAACCCATCAATAACGCGATTCCTGCATTGCCTGCTGCTGCGGCCCATGCATAAATCAGAGATAGCAGAGAAATCAAAGGAGAAATTTGATGCGTAATTTTACTCATGATCTGATTGAGCGTAACGTGGGTCTGTTGCTGGTGCTGGTGATTCTGACCATCAGTCTGGGTGGCCTGGTGGAAATCGTTCCGCTGTTCTTTCAGAAATCCACCACGCAGCCAGTTCAGGGTATGCTGCCGTACACGCCGCTGCAACTTGCCGGCAGGGATATCTACCTGCGTGAAGGCTGCTATGGCTGCCATTCACAAATGATACGTCCGTTCCGTGCCGAAACCGAACGCTATGGTCACTATTCCGTTGCGGGTGAGTCTGTGTATGACCATCCTTTTCAATGGGGCAGCAAGCGTACGGGTCCTGATCTGGCACGCGTAGGCGGTCGCTATAGCGACAACTGGCATAAGGATCATTTGAACGATCCGCGTTCGGTGGTGGTGGAATCGAATATGCCGGCCTATCCATGGCTGGCCAAGACCCAGCTTGACCCGCTTTCCATTACGCCCAAACTGCAGGCGATGAAAACCCTGGGTGTTCCATACACAGAAGAGCAGATCAAGGCGGGTCCTGCTGAATTGGCCAACAAGACCGAACAGGACGCGCTGATTGCCTATCTGCAAGTACTGGGTACAGCCATCAAGAACAAGAATTGATACAGGAAAGCTGAACCCTCGCGGTTCAGCCTTTCGGGGAGAAATAACATGAATTTCACAATACTGAGCAGCGTGGTGACAGTCATCAGCCTTATCGTTTTTCTGGGAATTATTTACTGGGCTTTTAGTTCCGGTAACAAGGAAAAATTCGAAAAACTGGCGCGCTTGCCAATTGATAATGAGAATGGAAATTAGCCATGGCAGATTTTTTTAGCGAATGGTGGAGTACAGGGATCGCCATAATTGTTGCCCTGTCCATGCTTGCCTGCGTCTTGCTGTTGTGGTCGCAATCCAAGGTCAAGGTCAAAGTCGGTAGTGATGGCAAGCCCTTGCCAGCAGAAACCACTGGCCACGTCTGGGACGGTGATCTGATGGAACAGAATAATCCATTGCCAAAATGGTGGATGTGGTTGTTCTACCTGACGGTTATTTACAGTGCCGGCTACCTGGTGGTGTACCCTGGTTTTGGTAAATGGCAGGGCACGTTTGGCTGGAGCCAGGCCGGTGCCTATGAAAAGGAAATGAAGGATGGCGAGGCGCAGTATGGTCCGATCTTCAACAAATACCTGGCCATGGATATCAAAGAAGTTGCCAAAGATCCGCAAGCCAGAGAAATTGGTCAGCGCCTGTTCCTCAATACCTGCGCGCAATGTCATGGTTCTGATGCCCAGGGTGGCAAGGGCTATCCTAACCTGACTGATACTGACTGGTTGTATGGTGGCGATCCACAGACTATCCTGACTACTATACGTGAAGGTCGCCATGGTCAGATGCCACCTATGGGTGCTGCATTGGGTACGGATGATGATGTACGTAATGTGGCTAATTATGTGTTGAGCTTGTCGGAGTCTGCTCATGATCCGATCAAGGCAGCAATCGGCAAAGCCAAGTTTGCTGCCTGTGCAGCCTGCCATGGTGGTAACGGCAAGGGAAATCAGGCCCTGGGTGCGCCTAATCTGACAGATAAGGTCTGGCTGTATGGCGGCGGTATTGAAACGGTGATGGAAACCATCAACAAAGGTCGTAACAACCAGATGCCTGCCCATAAAACCTTGTTGAGCGAAGGCAAGATACATCTGTTGGCCGCCTATGTATGGGGTTTGTCTAATAACGGTGTGACAGCGCAGGTCAGTAGTGCAGATACTGGAACTATTCAGCAAATTGCCACTACCTCTGCACCAGCACCAGTACCAGCACCAGCACCAGCCGCCGCATCTGATGCTGCTTCGTCAGGCAAATAAGACGTGCAATTAACTCTGTACTGAGTCAAACAGGAAACTGGATTAAAAAATAGAATCACAATGAAGCATATACCCATCATCCCGGTACCGATAGAAGAAGCCGAACTGGCTTTGTTTGAAGAGCGTCGGAAAATTTATCCGCGTGCGCAGAAAGGCTGGTTCTCTTCCTGGCGCTGGGTGTTGGTATTTTTTACCCAGATACTGTTTTATGGTACGGCCTGGCTGAACTGGAATGACAGACAGGCTGTACTGTTCGATCTTGTAGCACGCAAGTTTTATATTTTTGGTTTGGTCCTGTGGCCGCAGGATTTTATTTATCTGGCTATTTTGCTGGTGATTTCTGCACTCAGCCTGTTTTTGTTCACTGCGGTGGCAGGGCGCCTGTTCTGCGGTTATGCCTGTCCCCAAACAGTGTATACCGAGATATTTCTGTGGATAGAGGCAAAGATTGAAGGCGAGCGCAATGCCAGGATCAAGCTGGATGCATCGCCGATGTCGGCGCGAAAGTTTTCACTTAAATTCGTCAAGCATTTTCTCTGGATTACCCTGGCCCTGTGGACAGGGTTTACCTTTGTTGGCTATTTCACGCCAATACGCGACCTGGCAATTGAGTTGGGTAATTTTACGCTGGGACCATGGGAAACGTTCTGGTTCCTGTTTTATGGTTTTGCCACTTACGGCAACGCTGGCTGGATGCGTGAACAGGTATGCAAATACATGTGTCCGTATGCGCGCTTCCAGAGTGCCATGTTTGACAAGGACACGCTGATCGTCACCTACGACACAGCCCGTGGTGATCCGCGTGGGTCTAGGAACAAGAAGGTCGATTACAAGGCAGCAGGCCTTGGGGACTGTGTTGATTGCGGCATTTGCGTGCAGGTCTGCCCGACCGGAATTGATATCCGCGATGGCTTGCAATATGAATGCATTGCCTGTGGTGCCTGCATTGATGGTTGTGATCAGGTCATGGATAAAATGGGCTATGCGCGTGGACTTATACGCTATACCACTGAACATGCATTGACCGAGAAACTTGATGACAAGGCCATGTGGAAGCGGGTGTTCCGCATGCGTACCCTGATTTATGGCGGCATACTTGGCCTGATCATCTTGCTGGCTGCTGTTTCGCTGGCGATGCATATGCCTTTGAAAGTGGATGTGCTGCGCGATCGTGGTATGCCAAAAATTACTGAAACCGGCGCGATAGAAAATGTCTACCGCCTGCAAGTAATGAATACGCAAGAATCACCACGCCGCTACAGCGTAGAAGTGAAGGGTGCTGCCGGTGCTGTCATCCTGAATAATGTTGATATTGATATGGGGGCCGCAACGACCAAGGCTTTCCCCATCCGGGTGCGCGTCCCTGCGAAGGTGCTGGAAGCAGGTTCCAACCGCATACGCTTCGTCGTAAAGGATCTGGATGCGCCCGAAATCAATGTTACCGAAAAAGCTGTATTTATTGTTCCACGATAGGAGAAGTTCATGGACGCCGCTTTAATGCCCCCTAAAACCCAGCGCGATGCCTGGTATAAAGAGCCATGGCTGCTGCTGGTGGCTGGTGGACCTGCCGTCGTGGTGTGCGCCAGCCTGATTACCGGCTATATCGCAATGCGCGGCGCTGACAAGGTCGTTGCCGAAGATTATTACAAGCAGGGCCTGATGATCAACAAAGATATACAACGTGATGCCAAAGCCAGAGAACTGCAACTGCAAGCCAGTATAAAAGCGGATTTTTTGATCGGTAAAATGCAATTACAGCTTACTGGCAAAGGACCGCTGCCCGATACCATACAACTGAGCCTGGCCAATGCTGCAATCGGTGGCAATACTGTCACCGAAGTGATACGTCGCTTGCCTTTGAAGCAAACCAGTCCCGGCAATTATGAAGGGGACATGAAAACGCTGTCTAATTTTACGGCGGGTTCGGTAAAATTGTTTCATCTCAAACTTGAAACCAGTGACTGGCGCATGACCGGTGACTGGTTTGACCCAGAACAAAAGCCAGTGCAGTTACATGCGTCAAAATAAGCCTGTATCCCTAAAGCTTTATTGACGTTAAGCTGAATAATCACTAGAAGGGGACAGAATTGGAACAACACAATAATAGCCACAATAAACCGCTGTTACGACCGATGTTGATGATCGTGTTGTGGCCAGCTTTTTTGATGGCTTGTGCAGCGACTGGATTGTTTTTCAGTCTGGTTGATCCGATGGAACTGATCATATTGGATCATCGTTTGCAAATGCACGAGTCAGGTGTGTACACAGTTGGCTTTTTTGCTTTCTGGTTGCTCGGAATTCTGTCTAGTGGTTTGACCGCTTTACTTGTGCAGAAGGCACATTAATCGAGACAACCATGAAAATGAATGAACCAGCCGGTTTTTCTTTGCCAGAGATTCCCGAAGATTTGATACGCCGTTTCGACAAGCTGGGCCCACGATACACATCTTACCCGACAGCAGACAGGTTTCATGCCGGTTTCAATGCAGTATCCTATATCCGGTATTTAAAGGAACGCAGCCGTCTTGCTACTAAACCTCCGCTGTCACTTTACATCCATATTCCCTTTTGCGCTTCGCTTTGTTATTACTGTGCATGCAATAAGGTCATCACCAAGGACCATGGGCGTTCGGCCAAATACCTGGAGTATCTGGAAAAAGAATTGAAGCTGGTGACGGCACACCTGCATGACCGGGAAGTGCTGAGTCAATTACACCTTGGTGGCGGTACACCGACCTTTCTCAGTCATGAAGAAATGCGTCATTTGATGCAAATGCTGCGGGCGCATTTTGATTTTGCTGAGGATGCTGAAATTTCTATAGAAATCGATCCGCGTACCGTTGACGCGACTACCTTGCAAGTGCTGGCCGAACTGGGTTTCAATCGCACCAGCCTGGGGGTGCAGGATTTTAATCCTGATGTACAAAAAGCGATCCACCGCCTGCAGACCTTTGAACTGGTGGACAATACCGTGCAGGCCAGCAGGGCAGCCGGTTTCCAGTCGATCAATTTTGACTTGATTTATGGTTTGCCGAAACAAAATCTGGACAGTTTTTCTGAAACGCTGGATCAGGTCATCGCATTGTCGCCAGACCGTATAGCACTTTACAACTATGCCCATTTGCCCACCCGTTTCAAACCGCAGCGCCGTATCGCCGAAGCAGATTTGCCATCGGCCGAGCAGCGCTTGCAGATTTTTTTGATGTCCCTGCGTCGCTTGCAGGCTGAGGGATATGTATATATCGGGCTTGATCATTTTGCCAAGCCGGATGACAGTTTGGCCAGGGCGATGGCCGATGGCAGCCTGCACAGAAATTTCCAGGGCTATACCACGCGTTCTGATTGTGACCTGATCGGGCTGGGCCTGTCATCGATAGGCAAGATCGGCCCATCCTATGTACAAAACCTGCGTACGCTGGATGAATATTATGCCTGTCTCGACAAGGGTGAACTGCCGGTGGAAAAGGGGATTGATCTGAGCATGGATGATTTATTGCGCCGGCAAATCATCATGAGCCTGATGTGTAGCAGTACCGTTGACTTTGGTGCGCTGGAACGGCAATACGGGATTTCTTTCGCAGAATATTTCGCAGATGAACTGGCGCAGCTGACCGACTATGCACAGGAAAAAATGATCAATCTGAGCGCCAGCGCCATCACTGTCGAAGCCAGGGGCCGTTTGTTTGTACGTGCCGTTGGCATGGCATTCGATCACTATCTGACGCGCCAGACCACCGCCAGTTATTCAAAACTGATCTGACATGCTAACCCTGCCCTTGGTGATTGCCGTACTGACTGCCGGAGCACTGGGCGGCATACATTGTGCTGGCATGTGTGGTGGAATATCCATGTTGCTGACCCAGGCTGGGCAAAAGCGCGGTAAAAATGGGGCAAAAAAAGTCATTCCGATTGCCTTGGTCGCAAATACCGACTTCAAGTCTGTTGCGGTGACGAATGTTGGTACCCGGTCCTACAGCGTGCAATATCAAATGCTATTGCACGGTGGCCGCATTTTTACTTACGGGCTGGCGGGTGCCGTGCTGGGTGGCATAGGCGCAGCTGGGCTGGTATTCAAGCCAATTCTTCCTGTACAGCAGTGGATGTTTGCGATTGGCAATCTGGCATTGATTATTCTTGGCTTGCGTTTGCTGGGGCTGATGCCACATTTGCGATTCATGCAGCAATTGATGAGCGCGTGGCAGCGTGTGCTGAACAGCTTGACTACACCTTTAAACAAAGCGGCAGATTATCCGTTTTTAATGGGCATGGGCTGGGGCTGTCTGCCCTGTGGTTTGCTGTATGGGGTGGCACCGTTTTCATTGCTGTCAGGTGACGCCTGGTCAGGCGCTGCGCTGATGGTCTTGTTTGGACTTAGTGCTCTGCCGCATTTGCTATTGACACAAACCGTGTTTCAACGCGCCAGCAAGACTGCCACAATGCGTGCATTCAGGTTGGCAGGGGCTTGTTTTCTGATGGGGGTAGGTTTGTTGGGCTTGTGGTATTTTGATATGAAAAACATGCCAGCCTTTTTGTGCGTGGTGCCGGCGGCATGAATCTTAAAATACTTTTAACTGTTACAGCCCGCCACGTTCAAGCCTGGATATCAATCAGGGTACCCAGTACCTGATCTGCTGTTTTGATAATCTTGGCAGAAAGATCAAATCCCGCTTTGAATTGTATGGATTGCACGATTTCTGATGCAAGGTCAGTGCCGCTACTGTCTGCCGGGTTTTGTGATGCCAGACTGGCACCTTCTTTGCTGATCGTGGCGGTGACGCCGCCTGCGGGTTGTTCCTGAAAGCTGACTTGTTGCGGTACGAAGCCCGCGGTACTGGCATTGGCCACGTTATGGCCAGAACTGTCGAGTGCACTGGCATAGGCTTTGAGGCCGGACAAGCCGCTATTGAGTGCTGAAACTGACATGGCATTTCCCTGAAGGTCAAGCTTGATATACTTGAATAAACCGGATTATACCGGAAACACAATTTGAACAGATATGGTCAAGCGTTACAGATCGTCAGATGTTGCCGCCAATGGCAACTGAATTTTCAGCCAAGTGCCCTCACCAGGCTTGCTATCAACCGTAAATTCACCCTGCATCGCTTTGACTCTTTCGCGCATGCCAACCAGGCCAAATGAGCGTGCCTTGCGTGTGTCGTCTGCATCCATACCCTTGCCGTTATCACTGATGGTGAAGCGCAGCAGATCCGCATTTCTTTCAAACCTGATATCCACTTCTGTGGCATCGGCATGCCTGACTACATTCGTCAGAGACTCCTGGACGATACGGAAAATGGTCGTGCTGCGGGCATCGTCCAGTGCCAGTTGTTCTTCATTTGCCACCAGTTCGCAATGGATGCCGTGCCGACTGGCGAAATCTTTCTGTAAGGTCTGCAACGCAAAATACAGGCCACCTTCATCCAGCGCACGTGGGCGCAGGTCGGTCGCGATACGGCGCAGAGTGGTGATGGCAGTCAGTAACAACTGATCCATGCTGCTGACGGTTTTTTGAGATTTATTGTTTAGTACATCGTCTCGTTGCAGCAGCGATAAATCCATGCGCAGGGCGGCCAGCAACTGACCCAGATCATCGTGCAATTCGCGGGCGATATGTTTGCGTTCTTCTTCCCGTATGCTTTGCAGGGTGGCAGAGAGTTGGGTCAATTCATCATGGTACAAGGCCATTTTCTCTTTGGCGACCTTGCGTTCGGTGATGTCGCGAAAGATCACGGTGTAATAACGTTTGCCGGCTTCAAACTGGCTGGAGATTGAGGCTTCTATCGGGAATTCATCGCCGTTGGCTTTCACGCCTGTGACATAGAAATCTTCGAAGTTGCCACCCATCCGGCGTCGGGTGGCGCCGGTTTCGCCAAATTTTCTGACATGTTCCCCATGCACTTTGCGATGTCTTTCCGGTAGCACGGTATTGAGTGAGGTTCCCAGCAAATCACTGACTTCGTAACCAAACAGTGTGGCAGCAGACGGGTTGGCCAGGATGATGGTCTGGGTGTCGTCGATAGTAATGATGCCGTCTATGGCGGTATCGATCATGCGGCTCAGACGTTCACGCTGCAAGCTCAGTTCTTCTGCCGAGCGCGCCAGGTTCTGGCTGGTTTCTGCCAGGCTGGTGTAGGGTGTATGGATATTTACCGCCACCATGCCACGATAGATGGCGATTGCTGCAAAAAGTTGAAACACGTGGCCAATGACGACAAACAGATCACTGCTGTCTGCATACAGGGCAAAATATACTTCAGAAATCGCCAGAAGCATCGCTGCCAGAAACAGGGAAGCGCGATCTATTTGAAGTCGCTGCATGTTTTTTTCTGCACCCTGTTTCTGCTTGATATCGCGATTCAACAGGTAGGCAGTGATCAGATTGATGCCTATCAAGCCCGCTTCACAGGCAATCTTGAATGAGGTCTGACCAACCGTGTCGATGTAGGTCAGCGGTAGCAGGTCGGAAAAGGCGAAGACGGTGTAAGTCCAGCCTGCTGTCGCCAGCAAGCCGGCGATCAGCACCAGATAGGCCTGTACCGGGCTGACATCCGAATCTTCTGGCGACAATGCCAGGCCCAGCAGCGTAGTGGCGATGAATGAGCGCGACAGTATCCAGAACAGCAGGGATTTGTGCATGTCGCTGGCATCCGGAAAGCCCGGCATGCCCTGAAACGATAAGGCATGCATGCAGCCCAGTATGGCGGTACAGAGAAAGGCCACTGCCAGGATGACACTGCTTTTTTTACGTGCGCCGCCAAATGCATTCCAGCATACGATAAAGACGGACGTGAATATGACAACGGTGACGGTTTCCAGCAGTGTATGTACCGGCAACGGCGATGCGACCTTCACATAGGCCAGACTGCCATGTCCTGCCCACAGCAGCATTGATATCAGCAAGAGCAGCGCGGCCAGCCAGCGTGCACGGTACAGCCGGGAATAATCAGTTGCCATGAAAATCAGTTGCCATGAAAGAGTAAAATCACAAAGAAGGAATGTGGAACAGATGGACGCTATTTTAAAGCGGAATCCGCGCCTGATTGATATGTGACTTGATTTAATTGCCAGAAGTGTCTGACGAGGGAGGAAGGGCGATAGCCGCAAGCATGGTTTTGCCTTGCTATCGTCCACAAGGTGGCAAGCAGGCCTGCCACCTGTTATTGACTTAGTGTGACATCAGCACGGGCACAGTCATACTTTCAAGTATGGTTCTGGTGACGCCGCCCATGATCATTTCACGGAAGCGTGAATGGCCATAGCCACCCATGACCAGCATGTCACTGTCGACGTCATGCGCCAGCGACAGCAGGGCATTGCCAATATCGGTATTGGTTTTGTGGACAGATACTTCTACCTTGATACCGTGCCTTGCCAGGTACAGGGCAATATCGCCGCCTGGCTGTTCACCATGCGCATCAGGTACAGACTTGGCATTGAACACGGCAACCTGTACCAGTTCGGCGCGCTTCAACAGCGGGATTGCATCGGTGATGGCACGGGTCGCTTCACGACTGGCATCCCAGGCGATCAGCGGACGTTTGCCGACCGAGGTGAAATCACCGACATAAGGAACGATCAGTACCGGGCGGCCAGAATTCATGATCAGGTACTCAGGAAAATCTGACAGCACAGACGGCGATGGTTCATCGCGATTGGTCTGGCCGATGATCAACAGATCGCTGTAGCGTGCCTGCAAGCCTATGCCCCCACCGGCCTCATCGTTGGCGATCATGCTTTCGTAGGAATTGAGGCCCGCTGCCCCGACCTGTTTGTTGAAGTTGTCGACGGCCTTTTCTGCACGTTCGCGCAGGTACTTGAGGTGTATGGTCAGATTGGGATCATTTGCACTGATATTACCATCCTGATAGATAAAGCGGGATACGCCAGTGACGGCAGTGCCTATCAGATGTGCATCTTCAGCCCTGGCGATTTCCGCAGCCAGTTTGACGCGAAAATTGGATCTTTCTGACTCGTCTACATGAACCAGTATGGTTTTATATGTCATCACTGTACTCCTTGATTGAACTATCGTGGAAAAACGTCAAGCCCGGACAAGCGGTCATCTTCACCTGTGTATGCCGACAAACGTAGCATATCTGCAATGAAAGCTTATACTAATTTAAAGCAACGGCAACCTCTTTGTTCCATTGTGGTAATAAATTCTTGCCAACAAGAGCCGATACTTTTTCACTGACTTTTTCTTTGATGCGTGCCTTTGCGGGTGGCAGGCGGCGCAGGGTTTTCAGTGCATGAATGTCCAGCAGTGCGATCTGACGCTGGTCGACACTGATCAGACCCAGTTCATTGAAGGCTGACAGGGTACGGCTGACGGTTTCCAGTGTCAGGCCCAGATAACTGCCAATTTCATGTCTGGTCATGCGCAGGTTGAATGATTTGCCGGAATAGCCAAGTTGACTGAAGCGTTCGCCCAGATTGGTCAGGAAGCGTGCGACCTTGGCTTCGGCGCTGAGCGCGCTGAGCATGCCTATCATCAACTGCTCACGCACCAGTTCACGGCTCATGACGCTGAACATGGCTTGTTCCAGTTCGGCATAGCTACGGCCAAGAGCAGAGAAGGTTTTATAGGGAAGCAGGATGATGTCGCAATCAGACAGTGCCACTGCTTCGGACGCATGATGCTGGTTATGGATGCCGTCAATGCCGAGCAAATCGCCTTTCATGGGAAAGCTCAATACCTGTTCATTGCCGTATTCGTCGATCAGTACCGTTTTCAGGAAACCGGAATTGACGATGTACAGTGTTTCAAAGTCCTGACCTATAGTATGCACCCTTTGGCCAGCCTTGAAGCGCACGTGCTGGAACAACTGTTCTTCGTCAGCAGATGCTGCCGGGGCAGGTATGCGCAGCAATTCACATACCTCATGCAGATTTGACCAGAGGTTGCCGTGGCAACGCCATCCAGCTTCACTGGCAACGGATGGAAATACTCCCTTTGTCGCTGTGGATGACGGACTGGATTTTCCGGTTGTGAATGCTGCTGTAGTCATGGTATTCCCCTTAAGGTAAACGACATTAATTGATTTGATGATTTGAATCTGGTTGCTGCCAGCGCAGCAGATATTCTTGAAGCAGAGCGAAATCAGTAGATTTATCGAGAAAGCCATCTGCACCTGCACGCATGGCATGTACCCGGTTGTCTTCAGTTGCGTGGTTGGTCAGTACAACAACTTTAATTTCTGGATTACTTTGTTTGATATTCCTTAGCAACTGCAGGCCATTACCATCCTGTAACTGAATGTCGAGAATCATGGCGTCGGCATGTTCTTCCAGAATGCCCTGCAATGCGTGGCTGATATCGCCCGCTACACCGACGACATGCATGCCTGGTACTTCTTCTATGAATTGGATCAGGCGCTGTTGAATCAGGGCTGAGTCTTCTACGATGTACAGGTTCATGGTGTTCAGTTAAGTGGTCAGTGCTGCTGTGTTTGCTTAACCTCTATTATCGTGAACATGGACCTTGATTTAAATCAGCCAATGCTGATTCAAAGTGTCAGATTTACAGCCGGACGGGTAGGAATATTCCTAGACCCGAAGTTGGGGGAGAGGAGTTGGGGAGGCGAGGTTGCAGCGGGGGAGTGCGCAGCTCAGGCTGCGCGGGGACAATCAGGCTTGCGGTTGCAGCAGGTGGTGGGCAACTGCATATTGCACCAGGTCAGACAGATTATTCATATTCATTTTTTGCATGATTCTGGTCTTGTGGGTGCTGACGGTTTTAACGCTTAAATGCAGCAGCTCACCAATTTCAGTAATCGATTTGCCCTTGACCAGATGGCTGAATACCTCAAATTCACGGTCAGAAAGAGAGGTGTGTGGCTGGCTGTCATCGGCGGGCATGGCGCTCATGGCCAGCTGTTCGGCCACTTCTATGCTGATATAAGGTCGCCCGGATGCCACCTTGCGCAGGGCTGTGACCAGTTGTGTGCCTGCGCTTTCCTTGGTCAGATAGCCACGTGCGCCGGCGCGTATGGCTCTGACGGCATACTGTTCTTCCTCATGCATGGTCAGTATCAGTATCGGCAGTTTTGGGTATTCATCCTTGATCTGGCGTATCAGGTCCACACCGCTGCGACCTGGCATGGACAAATCCATCAGCAAGACGTCAAATTCCATGCTGCGGACTTTTTCCAGGGTATCAAATCCATCAACGGCTTCGCCGATGACCTGGATATCTTCTATCCCGTCCAGTATGCGTTTTAAGCCCTCGCGCATGATGGTATGGTCGTCAGCAATCAGAATGCGGGTCATTGTTTATGTACAAGGCGTTAAACATGGTGAACCTTGTCTGGTGTTGTGCCAAGGCAAGGTAAAAACGCTATTGTACTGTAAGGCCTGCTAGCCTGTGGTCAGTGATTTTTGATACGGTGCACTAAAACAGGAATTTGACACAGAGACAAGACTTTGGTGGTAACGCTACCCAGCAGGAACTGTCCTAGCCCGCTTCGCCCATGGGACCCCATGAAGATCAGGTCACATGCATATTCCTGCGCGGTATGCACGATTTCTTTGGCGGTAGAATCGTTGAACTGTATGACTTCCTGGTAGCGCAGTCCAGCAGCGACTGCAGCGTCTCTTACAGGTTGCAGATAACTTTCGGCCATGGCACGCATTGCTGCCTTGTATTCGTCCTCAGTCGGGCCATTGGGTGGCACGATATCAACATACAATGGGTATTGATAATTGCTGGCGACAAATACGGCTACAACATCAGCCTTTAATTGTTGTGCAAACTCAAGCCCTGCTGCAACACACGCGTGCGACAGTTCTGAGCCATCAGTGGGTAACAAGATTTTGGAGTACATATCCCTTGCCTTTCATCGTTGAACCTGAAGCCAGTATGCTTTCTGATTGTTGCACCGGCTTTGATTTCAAACAAGGGATTTGATGAATTATTCAGCAATTACCAGGCAGTCATTTTTATTCATTGATGCTCATTGAGCATTCAACTGCTGTTTAAGAAATAGCAGCATTTCCTTGTAAGCAAGTTCTTTGGCGGCAGGATTACTGCCTGTCGTCACTCCCTGTCCCGGATGCACGCCATTCGGTACATCCATGCGTTTGCGTAGCGGCAGGTCGGGGGCATCAAAATCGTGATAACTGTCGGCAAAGACACTGACCTTGACAGGCGAGGGTGCGAGCATTTTTTCAAAACTCACGCAGGGAGCGGCAGGTGTCCAGTCATCTTCGGCACCGATCAGTATCAACAAGGGGGATGCCAGTCGATAAGCGGGACGTGCTTTCAGGTAGCCCTGGCAACCAGGATAAAAAGCCACTGCAGCCCTGGGATAAATGTCGTCCTTGCCTGCTGCCTTGTGGGCTGTATTCAGGGCATTCAGGGTGGTAGAACCACCATTTGACCAGCCCAGAAGGGCAATGTTTTTTGTGTCAACGGTAGTTTGTCTGCCCAGCCATTGCAAGGCAGCCTGTATATCCAGGCGACGGTTATTGGTGCTGATGTCACGGCTTTTGTAGGTGCTGCTGCAGATGCTGTTCACGCCACGTGGACGAAAACTGTCGGGCATCAGCACGTTGTAGCCATTTTCCTGTAATAACCTGGCCATATTGTTGTGCCTGGCATTCAGTTCCTGTTCATGTCCCTTGCGGATGCTGTACAGACCACCGCAACCATGCAGGGCAATGACGGTGGCATTAGTGGCCGTAGTGACAGTAGTGGCAGCATTGCTGCTGGCACGAAACCAAAAGGCATCCAGTTGGACTGTCTGTCCATCTTGCTGGTCCAGGCTGGGGAAGCTGACTTTTTCTGGTTCATCCAGGGCTGTTGCCATGCCGCAGGCCAGCAGCAGGCCGATGAATAATACGAATCGTGTATGCATTTAAATCAGTGCCTGTAATAAGGGAGTCAACTCTGGCGAATTGCTCCATGTCAGCTGGATATCATTGCATTCATGCCATTGGGCGAATTCGCGCAAGGTTTTTGCCAGGTCGCTTGCCAGGCTCTGAGAAACCCGTGTGTCAGGTTCCAGATGCAGGGCCTTGATTTCCAGTAGGCCTTCCTTGCGGTGAGCCTTGGCGTCCATGCGTCCTATCAGGGTACCCTTGCGCAAGATGGGCAGGGTGAAGTAGCCATAGCGCCGTTTCGGCGCTGGCGTATAGCATTCAAGCTTGTAATCAAAATCAAACAGGTCTATGGCGCGTTTTCTATCCCAGACTATCGGGTCGAAAGGTGACAGGATGCGGGTTGCCGTGGCTTTCAGTTTATTCTCGCTTGCCTGTTCCAGCAAATCCAGGCGATCCGGATGCACATAAAACAGGGCATCGTGCTGATCAACCGTGACAGGTATCAGCAAACCTTCTTTGACCAGTTGTGCTGGCTGGTTGCTGATATCGGGTTTGCCCATGCGGAAATAATCGCTGATCCAGTTTGCCTTGCAGATGCCCAGGGCGCGGACTGATTGCAGGATTTGCGTGCGCTCGCAATGCAGGATGGGCTTCAGATGTTTTTTGTCATTCCATTTGGGGTGCACGCGCTCACGCAGGTCATAAATGCGCTGGAAGTTATGCCGTTTGGCGACCATTACTTCACCGGTGGTGAACAAGACTTCCAGCGAGCGTTTTTCTGGTTTCCATTCCCACCAGCCTCCGCTTTTGCCATCGGTACGTTCAAAGTCTGCCGATCGGCTGGCACCGTTCGCATGGATATGCCGACGGACGGTTTCCACCTGCGCAGCATTTTCTTTCAGCCACTTGTGATTGTATTTCCAGCCCAGACCCTGTGGTGACACCATCTGATGCCGGTACAGGCCGTAATCTTCTATCGGCAAGAAGCAGGCTTCATGCGACCAGTATTCGAACAGATGGCCTTCTTCCAGCAATTCATGCAGCCATGTATGTGGATAATTGCCCAGGCGGCTCCACAGCACCAGATAGGGGCTGCGCGCAACCACGCTGATAGTGTCAATTTGTAGTGCTGACATATTGCGTATGCAGGCCAGCACATCCTGTTTGCCAGCCTTGCGTGGAGGGGGATGCAACAAACCCTGTGCGGCCAGATGCAGGGCGCGAGCGGAACTGAGTGTCAGTCGGAAATCAGTTGCGCTCATAAAGTCATCGCCGTAAAAATAGGGGAGTCGGGGGTTCGAATCCCCCGCAGATCAGAAGTGTTTCAAGCCGATGGCGGCCCTGACTTCATCGGTAGTTTGGGCAGCAATTTCACGCGCCTTGCGTGTACCTTCTTTCAGTATTTGCAAAACCTGGCCACGGTCTTTGGCAAATTCTTCACGGCGTTCGCGTATCGGCTTCAGTAAATCCTGCAAGATACCTTCCAGACGTGCCTTGACGATGCTGTCGCCCAGGCCACCGCGTACATAATGGTCTTTCATTTCTTGCAGGCCGGCCTTGTCTTCATCGAAAGCATCGAGGTAGATAAAGGCAACATTGCCTTCCAGATGGCCAGGATCAGCCACACGCAGATGCAGCGGGTCAGTGTAGACATTGCGTACCGCTGCCTTGATTTCGGCAGGTGTGAAACCCAGGTTGATGACATTGCCCAGTGACTTGCTCATCTTGGCCTTGCCATCGACACCAGGCAGGCGGCCAATTTCAGGCACCAGCGCCTGGCATTCCACCAGAATATCTTTGTTTGCCAGACGGTTGAAGCGACGCACGATTTCATTGGTCTGTTCTATCATCGGTATCTGGTCTTCGCCGACCGGCACCAGGCTGGCCTTGAAGGCACTGATATCGGCAGCCTGGCTGACCGGGTAAGTCAAAAAGCCGGCAGGGATGTCGCGTTCGAAATTGCGCAAGACGATTTCTTGTTTGATGGTCGGATTGCGTTCTAGGCGTGCTACCGTAACCAGATTCAGATAATAGAAGGTCAGTTCGGTCAGTTCAGGAATTTGTGACTGTATCAGTATCGTTGACTTGGCAGGGTCTATGCCGACAGCCAGATAATCGAGCGCCACTTCCATGACATTGTCATGCACCTTGGCCGGGTTTTCCATATTGTCTGTCAACGCCTGGGCATCGGCCAGCATGATGTATTGTTCATATTCATGCTGGAATTTGACGCGGTTGCGCAGGCTGCCCACAAAATGGCCCAGGTGCAGGGGGCCAGTAGGGCGATCGCCAGTCAAGATCAGGTGTTTTTTGTTTTCTGTGCCAGGGAGCATGCTAAATCCAGGTGGTTGGTGCTGTGAAATAATGCGTTGAAATAATGTCGTGAAAATGCGCAGAGACCAAGTATACGTTATTGCGTAAAAAATGCCGCTGTATCATGAGCGGCATGATGTATATCAAGGCGTTTTCTGCGGCTATGATGCCGTTTTCAGGCTTGATGTGTCAAGTTTGACCAGATTCATCTGCTTTCTATCCTTGATTCATGCCAAATTTTGCCTTAATTTACTTAAAACTATCATCTTGTCATCTGAATTACTTATAAAGTCATTTCTCAAAATGATAAAATCGCCGTTCATTTTTACACAGTTGAAAGTAGCTTTATTTTGACCAGCTCAATGACCAGCTCAGTGACCAACCTTAGCGCTAAAAAATTGATTATTGCCTCACGTGAGAGTCGTCTGGCGATGTGGCAGGCTGAACATGTACGCGATCGCCTGATCGCCCTGTATCCCGACTGGCAGGTAGAAATACTAGGAATGACAACACGTGGCGACCAGATTCTGGACAGAGCGCTGTCAAAGGTCGGCGGCAAAGGCTTGTTTGTGAAAGAGCTGGAAATCGCCATGGCCGAAGGTCGTGCTGATCTGGCCGTGCATTCGCTCAAGGATGTACCCATGGATTTGCCGGAGGGTTTTACCCTGGCGGCGATACTGGAGCGTGAAGACCCAAGGGATGCATTCGTCTCAAATGATTATGCCGGTCTCGACAGTCTGCCTGCCGGTGCCGTGGTAGGTACCAGTAGCCTGCGACGCCAGGCTCTGATTGCGGCACGTTTCCCGCATCTGGTCATACGTCCCTTGCGTGGCAACCTGGATACCCGCCTGCGCAAGCTTGATAGCGGCGAATATGCCGCCATTATCCTGGCTGCAGCCGGTCTCAAGCGTTTGGGTTTGCCAGAAAGAATACGTGCCTGCCTGGACCCGGAACAGAGCCTGCCAGCCGCAGGCCAGGGCGCAATGGCGATAGAAATACCGGACAACCGTCCAGAGCTGCAAGCCATGCTGGCTGCCTTGAACCATACTGAAACTGACCAGGCGGTGACTGCAGAACGTACGGTGTCCAAGGCATTTGGCGGTAGTTGTCAAATCCCGCTGGCAGCGTTTGCGACTGTCGGTCAGGGCAAAATGTTCATTCGCGGCATGGTGGCGACGCCGGATGGCAGCCGCATTGCACGCGCAGAAGCGTCGGGTGATGCAGATCAGGCACTGAGTCTGGGGCAAGAACTGGCAAGGGCCTTGTCGGCGCAGGATGCCGAAGGCATTCTGGCGGTATGCAAAGCCCAGATCACGGAATAATCATCTCTGCACAATATGGGCGATATGAACCACATTGATCGCGTTGGCGAAGGCAGAGGGGCGGTGATCATCACCCGGCCCGCTGCCCAGGCAGAGGACTTTGCGCGCCGTTTGCAGGCCATGGGGCGCGACTATGCCCTGTTTCCCTTGCTCGAAATCCAGCCTTTGCCGGATGAAAGCCATTTGATCGCTGAAATCGCCCATTTGCAGGATTATGCCTTGCTGGCCTTTGTCAGCCCGAATGCGATTGATGCCTTCTTTCGCCATGTCAGTCAGTATCCAAAAGAAATCCCGATTGCGGTGATGGGTGAGGGTAGTCGCCTGCGTCTGGCAGAATATGGTTTGAATGACCAGACGGCGACCATTATCCGGCCCCGCAATCAACTGAAGACGGATTCCGAAACCTTGCTCGATGAACTCGACTGCGCCGCCCTGCGAGACAAGAAAGTCTTGATCGTTCGTGGTGAAAGCGGACGCGAATTACTGGCAGATGCATTGCGCGCACGCGGTATCGAAGTCACACAACTGGCTGCTTACCGGCGCGTGGCACCGCAACTGGATGCGGGCAGGACACAGCAATTACGGCTTTTGCTGGAACAGGAAAACCAGTGGGTTGTCACCAGTTCTGAAGCATTGCGCAATCTGATGCATGATATTGATATACTGGACTTGCCTGATGGCGTGGCAAAAATGCAACGGCAACAATTGTTGGTGCCACACAGCCGTATTGAAGAAACCGCGAAATCCCTAGGATTTCAATCTATTACCTTAACAGCTTCTGGCGACGAACAACTGCTTGTCGCGTTACAATCTCGGCTATGAGTGAACAGCAACCAAATTCTGAAGCCGCAATGACGGCAAATCCTGTCGAGCCAGCAGCTCGCCAGCCGACAGTTCCTGCGCCACAGGAAAGCACCAGGTCCATGGCCTGGGGTAATCCGGCTTATCTGGCTTCCGGCGTGCTGGCCGTATTATTGGCAGTTAACTGGTGGTCGTCGCAAAACCAGATCACCAGCCTGCGGGAAGAAGTCGCCCGTCGCCTGTTGAGTGCCGATACCAATAGCAGTGAAACCAAGGTGCTGGCGCGTAATGTGCAGGAAACCGCCAAGGAAATTCAATCCAAGGTGATTCTGCTGGAAGGCAAGCAGTCTGAGGCGCAAAGCCAGCAATTGGCGCTGGAACAGCTGTATCAGGACCTGTCCAAGAATCGTGATGACTGGGCACTGGCTGAAATAGAACAGGTGTTGGCGACCGCCAGCCAGCAATTGCAACTGGCTGGCAATGTACAGGGTGCGTTGATTGCATTGCAAAATGCCGATGGTCGTCTGGCTAAATCAGAAAAACCGCAATTCATTTCCATCCGTCGTGCGATCGCGAAAGACATAGAAAGACTGAAATCCTTGCCGGCGCTGGATTTGCCCGGTGTGGCCCTGCGTCTGGACAGCGTGATTGCACAGATAGACCATATCCCTTTATGGGCAGATGAAAAATCTGTGGTATCTGCAACGCCACCGAAAGCGCCTTTGCGGGTTTTACCGAAATCTTTGCCTAAATCGCAGCAAGGCACTAACGCAGCAAAGCAGCCGGTAGAAGAGATTGTAGAAAATACCTGGACTATGCGCTTGCAGGATACCTGGCAAAGTTTTTCCAGCGAGATGTGGAATGAGGTGCGACAACTGATACGCGTGCGGAATGTGGAAACGCCCGATGTCTTGTTGCTGACGCCGACCCAATCATATTTTGCGCGTGAAAACCTGAAGTTGAGATTGCTGAATGCGCGTCTGGCACTGTTGTCGCGCAACGAAAGTATTTTCAGGAGCGACATGATTGCCGCCCAGGATGCTATCGCCAAATATTTCGATACCCGTGCCAAGCAGACCCAGACCGTGCAGGCCCTGTTGCGCCAGGTACAGGGCAGCAATCTGTCGATAGAAATGCCGACCCTGGCCGAGAGTCTGAATGCAGTACGTAACTATAAAGTGAAGCCTTAACAGTATGCGAATTTTTATCCGGCTTCTGATTCTGTTTGCGCTTGCCGTAGGTCTTGCTGTCGGTGCGCGTTATAACCCCGGTAATGTGGTTTTGTTTTATCCACCTTACCGGATAGATCTGTCATTGAATTTTTTCCTGTTTCTGGTGCTGGTACTGTTTGTGTTGTTGTATCTGGTGATACGTGCCATCGTCACGACCCGCAAGATGCCGCGCAAGGTTGCCCTGTATCGCCAGAGCAAGCGTGAAAAAGACAGTAACAAGGCTTTGCGTGAAGCCCTGAAAGCCTTGTTTGAAGGGCGTTTTGGCCATGCAGAAAAAGCCGCCATGCGCGCTACCGAATTGCCAGAAAATGCCAGTGTGGCATCCTTGATTGGTGCCCGTGCCGCCCATCACATGAGCCAGTTTGAACGTCGCGATTCCTGGTTTTCTGGTATCGAAGCTGATCAGCACTTTAAAGTCGCCCGTCTGGTCAGCATGACAGAATTGCTGGTGGATCAGCATCAGTCCGGCAAGGCGCTGGAAGCCGTGCGTGAATTGAATTCCAGTGGTGTGCGTCATATCCAGGTATTGCGATGGGCACTGAAAGCCAATCAGCAGGCGCAAAAATGGCAGGAAGTCTTGAAGCTGGTGCGCACGCTGGACAAGCATCGTGCCTTGCATCCCGCCCTGTCACAACGCCTGCGCGAACTGGCCTATGAAGATTTGCTGACCAATCAGGGGCATGATGCCGAATCGATACGTCGGGTATGGTTTGAAATCCCCCAGGCAGAACGTAAATCGGCTTTTGTTGCCTTTGTCGCCGCCAGTGCCTTCAATTCCCACGGCTTGTTTGATGATGCCCGTGGTGTAGTTGAAAAAGCCCTGAGCGAAGACTGGGATGAACGCCTGATGCGTGCCTACCGTGATGCTGCTGCCTCGGAAGGTTCGGCCGCATTGTTGTCGCAAATTGAACATTGTGAAAAATGGTCAGAGCAACATCCTACCGACCCCGAACTGGCACTGACACTTGGTACACTGTGTCTGAGACAAAAATTGTGGGGTAAGGCACAACGACATATGGAGCAGGCACTGTCGGATGCGATTGATCCACGTACCGTGCGTGAAGCCAATCTGAAGCTAGCACAGTTGCATGAAGCGCTTGGCCAGGCAGAAGAGGCAGCCAGCCATTATCGTCAGTGTGCAATTGCCACCATGCTATAAGCATGTGCCTGCTGCGACGCACAATTATGCGTCGAAAGCCGATATAATCTTGTCCAGATTGATTTCTTCTATTGATACTTATACAGAAAGTGCAACATGAGCTTGAATAAAGTCCCCGCAGGTCGTGATCTGCCTAATGATTTCAACGTCATTATCGAAATCCCAATGAACGGTGATCCGGTCAAGTATGAAGTGGATAAGGAAAGTGGCGCGATCTTCGTGGATCGTTTCATGGGCACAGCCATGCATTATCCTTGCAACTACGGTTACGTTCCACGCACTATCGCCGGTGACGGTGATCCGGTAGACGTATTGGTCATCACACCTTTCCCGCTGATCCCTGGCGTGGTGGTGCGTTGCCGCGCCATCGGCGTCCTGAAAATGAAGGATGAAGGCGGCGATGACGCCAAAGTACTGGCAGTGCCGGTAGACAAGATTTTACCTATCTACACACACTGGCAACAGCCAGAAGATCTGAATGATCTGCGCTTGCGCCAAATCCAGCATTTCTTTGAACATTACAAAGATCTGGAGCCAGGCAAATGGGTGAAAATTGAAGGCTGGGGTAGCCCGGATGACGCAAAAGCCGAAATCATGGCTGGCGTAGAAAACTACAACAAAGCAGAAGCTTAATCTGCTTGCTGCTTAGAAAAAATGGGGTGATTCATATCACCCCATTTTTTCGTTAACCTTCAGTGGTTTTTTCATTGCCACATCCATGGCCTTGGCTCTTTCAGCCAGCTAGCCCAGCATTTGTGATTTATTCAGGAAATAAGCTGCCACTGCCAGCGCTGCCAGGATCACGGCAACCCAGCTCAGCCAGGAATTCGAGTGGCCTGCGTCATCCACTTCCTTATCGGTATCATTGCCCTGTTTCTTGCGTTTGCGTTTCAGTTTTTTGTCGCGTTCAAGAAATTTTTCCAGCGCCAGCGACATTTCTGCGGCACTTTCATAGCGTGCCGCAGGGTCTTTCTGCATGGCCTTCATGACGATTCTGGACAAAGAATCCGGAATATTGGCGCTGATTTCCGATGGGTTTTTAGGTGGCTTACTTACAATTTGTTGCAATAATTTGTCTACATCCTGCGACTGGAAAGGCTTTTGCCCAGTCAGCATCTCATACATCACGGCACCCAGTGAGTACACATCCGTCAATGCAGTGACCTGTTTCCCGTTTGCCTGTTCTGGCGACATGTAATTCGGGGTACCCATGATGTTGTTGTTGAACAGGGTATGCGCCTGTTCACGGGTCTCATCAAGCACCCGGTTGGGGGCGCGGGCAATACCAAAATCGACCACCTTGGGCTGTTGGCTGGGAAGGACGAAGATATTGGCAGGCTTGATATCGCGATGTATTACGCCATTGCCATGAGCGTATTCCAGCGCATCGGCAATTTTTTGTATGATGTTGGCCGTTTCTATGATGTCAAACTGTTTGCCATCAGCCAATAAATGCCGCAAATCTTTGCCTTGCAGAAATTCCATCGCAATGAAAGTGGTTCCACCTTCACTGGATGCATCAAAAATCGTCACAATATTTGGATGAGACAGGCGACCAGCAGCTCGGGCTTCATTGATGAATTGCTGTTCACGCTGTTTCTTGTCGGCAGCATTATTGCCTGCACTAAATATTTTGATGGCAACATCACGGTCAATGACGGGATCGTGTCCAAGGTAGACGGCACCATTGGATCCCATACCTATTCTTTCGCTCAGATAAAAGCGGCCGACACGCTTGGTCGGTAACTGGGCCGGAGGCAAGTTCGGTGTGGAAATGAAATTATTTTGCATGGCAACAGGATGCCCTGATCTAGGCAAAATTTCAAGTAGGTACCTCCGTATCAGACTGTGAAGATTTGTAAGGTGAGTGTTCGTTGAGTTCGTTGTAATACAACTCGACTCCACCAGTTTCGCGTTTAAGAAATTCGGATACCGCATTTGCAAAATCCGGATGACTCAGATGATGGGCAGACCAGGTTTTGGTTGGTAAAAAGCCGCGTGCCATCTTGTGCTCACCCTGAGCGCCGCCTTCAAAGATGCGAATTTTTTCCTGTATGCAAAATTCTATGGCCTGGTAATACGCAGTTTCAAAATGCAGGCAGGGGTGATGCTCCAGACAGCCCCAATAGCGGCCATACACCGTATCGTCGTCATGTACCAATAACGAGGCAGCAATTCTATTGCCCGAATGCAATGCAAATATAAGATGGATATTTTCCGGCATGGTATTGCCTATTCGCAAGAAAAAATCCAGGTTCAGATAAGGGGTAGAGTGGTGTTCTCTATAGGTATGGTCATAGCAGCGTTTGAAGAATAGCCAATCTTCTTCCCGCATGTCGCTGCCCTTGATATGCTGAAACTGTATACCGGCATCGCTGACCTTGCGGCGTTCGGCGTGGATGTTTTTGCGCTTCTTCTTGTCCAGCCCATCCAGAAAATCTTCAAAGCAGCGGTAATTCCGGTTTTCCCAATGAAACTGCACGCCCGTACGTAACAGATAACCCGCCTGTTCCAGTCGCTGTGCCTGCTCTTCCGGCAGGAACAGCAGGTGACTGGATGAAAATTCACCAACTTTTTGCAGCTCTTGCAGGGCTGCTATCAGGGCATCCTGCGCTTGCGGCGTGGTTGCCAGCAGGCGATTGCCGGTGACCGGCGTAAATGGTAGTGCCGACAGCAATTTGGGATAATAGGCAAAACCATAGCGCTGATACGCTTCGGCCCAGGCCCAGTCAAATACATATTCGCCGTAAGAATGGTTTTTTTCATACAAGGGCAGGGCGGCGATTAGTTGTTCGCCTTCCCAGATGGTGATGAAACTGGGTTGCCAACCGCTTTTGGCGGATGCCGAACCTGATTCATGCAGTGCATGTAAAAATGCATAAGATAAAAAGGGATTGGGATGCGATTGCGCCGCAATCAGCGTATCCCATTGAAACTGCGCTATGTCAGACAGTGAAGTGACAATGCGCATGCGATAATGCGGTGCAATAGATTCAAATTTCATTTTCGATTAAAACAGATTTGCCACTATGACAGTAAAAGTAGCCATTGCCCAGATGAATAGTGTTGTCGGTGATCTTGCCGGTAATGCTGCACAGATTGTAGAGTATGCCCGCCGCGCTGCGGAACAGGGCACAGACATACTTGTGACCCCGGAACTATCCCTGGTTGGTTATCCGCCTGAAGATTTGTTACTGCGACAGGCGTTTTACCTTGAAACTGCACAGGCATTAACAGCGCTTGGCAAACAGCTTACGCTATTTCCGGGACTTGCTGTTTTGGTCGGTCATCCGGCGGAATCGGATGGCAGACGGTATAATGCTGTTTCTGTCCTGCAAGATGGCGTTGTCGAGGCGGTCTATTTCAAACGCGATTTGCCAAATGACATGGTGTTTGATGAGAAACGTTATTTTTCATCCTCTGCCCAGGCCTGTGTATTTGAAGTAAAAGGCATCCATTTTGGCATCAATATCTGTGAAGATACCTGGCTGCCCGATGCCCCTGCGCTGGCTAGACAGGCTGGTGCGCAAGTATTGCTGGTGCCTAACGGCTCACCGTATCATATGGGCAAGCAGCATCAGCGTTATGACGTGATGCGCAGCAATGTGATCTCGCAAGGCCTGTCACTGGTGTATGCAAACCTGGTGGGCGGGCAGGACGAACTGATTTTTGATGGCAATTCTTTTGTCATGGATGCGCAGGGCCAGGTATGTGCGCAACTGAAACATTGTGAAGCAGATTTGCATATCATCGAATTTGATGGGGCCCAACCCCTGTTGACACGTATTGAACCCGCTTTGTCACTCGAAGCAGAGGTGTATCAGGCACTGGTGATGGGAGTGCGTGATTACGTCGGCAAGAATGGTTTCCCCAGTGTCTTGCTGGGTTTGTCAGGCGGTGTGGATTCGGCCCTGGTGCTGGCCGTTGCCGTCGATGCGCTAGGCGCAGACAAGGTCAGGGCCATCATGATGCCATCGCCATACACAGCGGACATCTCATGGATAGATTCGCGCGACATGGTGGCACGCATAGGCGTGCGTTATGATGAAATTGCCATCAGCGACTGTTTTGATGCCTTCCGTATTACACTTAGCAAAGAATTTGCCGGGCTGAAAGAAGACACGACAGAAGAGAATATCCAGGCCAGGATACGTGGCACCTTGTTGATGGCCTTGTCGAATAAATACGGTTCCATCGTTTTGACGACGGGTAACAAGAGTGAAATGGCGGTCGGTTACTGCACCCTGTATGGGGACATGGCTGGTGGTTTTGCCGTAATCAAGGATATTGCCAAAACCCTGGTGTATCGCCTGTGTGCTTATCGCAATACCCTGTCAGCCGTGATACCCGAACGGATATTGACCAGGGCGCCGTCAGCTGAATTGCGACCTGATCAAAAGGATCAGGATTCCCTGCCGCCATATGACATCCTGGATGGCATCATGGCCATGTACATGGAAGAAAACAAGGCGCGTGCAGAAATCGTTGCTGCCGGCTACAAGACGGAAGATGTGGAACGCATCACCCGTCTGATCAAGATTAATGAATACAAGCGGCGTCAAGCGCCCATAGGTATCAGGATTACCCACCGTGCTTTCGGGCGTGACTGGCGTTATCCTATTACTTCGAAGTTCAGAGACTAGTGAACAGTAATAGTTGAAACAGGTGTGCAAACCTGTGCCCGGAGATTCGGGCCAGGCAGAGCATGCTCGTTCAGCTTTTAACGTGCACGATAAATTATTTCGTATTAACTAAGGAGAGGGAAATGAAACAGATTACCGCTATTATCAAACCGTTCAAACTCGACGAAGTACGTGAAGCTCTGGCCGACGTGGGCGTCACTGGATTGACCGTGGTTGAGGTAAAAGGCTTTGGTCGTCAAAAAGGGCATACAGAACTGTATCGCGGCGCAGAATACGTCGTCGATTTTCTGCCCAAGATCAAGGTGGAAGTCGTCGTCGATGACAACATTGCTGACAATGTTGTAGACGCGATTATCAAGGCAGCCCACACCGGCAAGATTGGTGACGGCAAAATTTTTGTACAAAATGTTGAGCAGGTGATACGAATTCGTACTGGCGAGACGGGGTCTGATGCGGTTTAATATGAAGAAGTTGAATACAGTAAAGCAGTTAGTAAAATTTGGATTTGCAGATTTTTCAAGAGCAAAAGTAAAAGCAAAAATTGGGGTGGCACTGGTACTGATGGCGATCGCACATGCCCATGCAGAAACCGGTGTCACAGACAGGAAGATTTTATTGGGCCAGTCCGCTGCGTTTTCCGGACCGGCAGCACAACTTGGCATACAGTTGAACCTGGGCGCCAAGACGTATTTTGATCAGGTTAATGCGACTGGTGGTGTGTATGGTCGCAAGATTGAAATCATCCAGAAGGATGATAAGTATGAGGCAGACCTCGCTGCTGCCAATACCAAGACCCTGATCGAAACTGATGGTGTCTTCGCCTTGTTTGGTTATGTAGGTACTGCAACCAGCAATGCCGCCTTGCCGATTTTTTCACAAGCAAAAGTCCCTTTCTTTGCCCCCTTCAGTGGTGCCCAGTCTTTGCGGGAACCATTCAATCGCCAGATCTTTCACATCCGGGCTAGTTATTTTGACGAAACCGAACATCTGGTAGACCAGCTCGCCAATCTGGGAACAAAAAGCATTGCCGTCTTTTATCAGAACGATGCCTACGGCAAGGCAGGTCTTGCCGGTGTTGAACTGGCAATGAAGAAAAGAAATCTCAAACTTTCTGAAACGGTCACTGTTGAAAGAAACAGTACGGATGTCACTGCGGCGGTTGCCAAGTTATTGCCCAAGCGTCCCGATGCCATCATACAGATCAGTACCTACGCAGCTAGTAGTGCACTGATCAAGGAAATGCACAAGGCTTCTTACACCGGCATGTTCTACAACGTGTCATTTGTCGGCAGTCAGGCATTGGCCGATACCCTGGACAAGGATGGTGTAGGTGTCGTCGTATCTCAGGTGACGCCCTTCCCATGGTCAGGATCGATTCCACTCGTGGCCGAATACACCAAAAATCTTGACAAGGCAGGCGTCAAAAATTTGAACTTCTCAAGCTTTGAAGGTTATATCGCTGCCAAGGTATTTGTCGAAGGTTTGAAACGTGCAGGGCCTGCATTGACACGCGAAAAATTGGTGTCTGCGCTGGAAACAATCAATCGTGGCAGCTACGATCTTGGCGGCTATGACATCAGCTTCTCGCCTTCCAATCATAACGGTTCCAAGTATGTTGACATGACCGTTATTTCGAAAGACAAGAAGTTCCGTAATTAAGCTGTATTGCAACATTGAGCCCTTATTGTGTGGGGCTCAATGTTCGGGTGTTCTGGTGTTCAGGATTTCAGCAGTACGATCAGGGCACCAGAACCACCATCCGCCGCAGTTGCCTGGCTAAACGCCAATACTTCATCTTTCTGTATCAGCCAGTTCCTGACTTTTTGCTTGAGCACGGGTTCCTTGTTGACTGATCCCAAACCCTTGCCGTGGATAATGCGCACGCAACGTGTGCCATTGCGCATACACTTGCGCAAGAATTCTCCCAGGCTGTCTCTGGCTTCATCGCGGCGCAGGCCGTGCAGATCCAGTTGGGCCTGTATCACCCAATGACCTTTCCTGAGCTTTCTGACGACATCCTGGCCAACACCGGTACGGGTGTAGCTGAGATTTTCGTCCGTTTCCAGCAGCGAATCGGCATCAAATTCATCTGACAGCGATTCCTGCAATGCCGCCTGCTCATCTGCCAGATGCTGGAAGGGCAGGGGCTCGGGGCGGGTTGGTATCGGGTTGTGTTTCGCAGCAATTTTCAGAGGTGCTATCGTGCCCACGCTGGAACGAAAAATATTCGCCTCTTCCCTGGCTTTCTTTTCCCGCTCCAGACGTATTGCTTCTGCACGTTGCCGGCTTTCTTCCTGCTGCTTTAATTGCTGGCTGAGTGACTTCAGGTCAGCAAGGTTTTTAAAAGACGACATGTGATACTTTCCCTGACCTGGCTGGTCTTATTCTTCCAGGAAACGCTGTGCATCCAGCGCAGCCATGCAACCTGTGCCTGCACTGGTGATGGCCTGGCGATACACATGATCCTGCACATCACCGGCAGCAAACACGCCTGGTACATTGGTGGCTGTTGCCATGCCTTCGGTACCGGTACGTGTCTTGATGTAGCCATTATGCATTTCCAACTGGCCTTCAAAAATGCTGGTATTCGGCTTGTGACCAATCGCGATGAATACACCATGCAGGGTGATAGGGGTAACTGTACCGTCGGCTGCCTTGACCTTGATACCGGTCACGCCTGACTCATCGCCCACCACTTCATCCAGCGTATGGTTCCATTTGACTTCAATCTTGCCTTCAGCTACCTTGGCCATCAGGCGATCGATCAGAATCGCTTCGGCACGGAACTTGTCACGCCTATGGATCACTGTCACCTTGCTGGCGATATTCGACAGGTACAGCGCTTCTTCTACCGCTGTATTGCCGCCACCAACGACGGCTACTTCCTTGCCGCGATAAAAGAAACCGTCACAGGTAGCGCAGGCAGACACGCCTTTGCCCATGAAGGCCTGTTCAGACGGCAGGCCCAGGTATTGGGCTGATGCGCCGGTGGCGATGATCAGTGAATCACAAGTGTATTGTGCCTGGTCGCCGATCAGGCGTATCGGTTTTTCATCCAGCTTGGCGGTGTGGATGTAATCAAAAATGATTTCGGTATTGAAGCGCTCTGCGTGTTGCAGAAAGCGCTGCATCAATTCCGGCCCTTGCACGCCCATAGGGTCGGCGGGCCAATTTTCGACATCGGTGGTTGTCATCAGTTGGCCACCTTGCTCGACACCGGTGATCAGCACGGGTTTCAGATTGGCGCGGGCTGCATACACGGCAGCAGAATAACCTGCGGGGCCAGAGCCAAGAATTAATACATGAGCGTGTTTGGGTGTGGACATAGCAGACCTGATAAAAAAGTTAAGCGAATAAAGCGAAATGCTGGATGACTAATATGCAGTAGAGATGGCGATTTTCATGCAAATTTCAAGTATTTTTGCCAATTTTGCATCGCTATTCCGTGATAACTCTAAATTATAGACTATCCATGACAGGGTCGTGAGGCAGCATTGGGGCAGGGTGTAGTTCTGGAAGCTCAACTTTGTTTCAACTGTTACAGCCCACTTGTTTGGCGCAGACAGGCTATCATGCTATCTTGTCAGCTTTTGATGGCTGTCTGGATGAGGTTTTCCCCGTTTTATGACTACAAGTAACGAAGCTTATACGCGAAGCAATAAACCCGCAGCAGCACCTGCCGCACCACCCAACCGCTTTGTCGTGTTGTTGATGGAAGCCAGGTGGATAGCGCTGGCTGCGTTATGCGTTTGCCTGGTGCTGATACTGGCCACGTATTCAACGCGTGATCCTGGCTGGTCCAGGTCCATCGACATTCCCAAGTTACACAATATTGCCGGCAAGTTCGGGGCCTGGTTGTCTGATGTCTTGTTCTATGTATTTGGCGTCTCTGCATGGTGGTGGTGTGTCGCTGCCAGTCGCCAGGTCTGGAAGTCTTATCACAAGCTGTCGCAAAGAGTGAAGCTCAACCCGGATCCTGAGCCTGAAGTCGGTTTCCCCGAAATCCTGGCTGAAGCCATCGGTTTTGCCTTGCTGCTGGCTGGTAGCATGGGCCTGGAATTTTTGCGCATGCATAGCCTGAAAGTCGCCTTGCCGCTGGCACCTGGCGGTGTCCTGGGTGAATTGATAGGCAATGCCGCCTTTGCCACCATAGGCTTTACCGGTGCAACTTTGCTGTTGCTGTTGATGATTGCTTTGGGTATCAGCCTGTATTTCCATGTGTCGTGGCTTACGATTGCTGAACGCATAGGCAGCGGCATTGAATTTGTGTTTGTCTTTGTGCAAAACAAACATGCAGATGCTGAAGACCGTCGCGTTGGCCAGACTGCCGCCGTCAAGCGCGAAGAAGTCGTGGTGCAGGAACGGGCCAAGATCGTCGAAGCAGCACCAATACGCATAGAGCCACAAGTGGTTGCCGTACAGCGTTCTGAACGGGTGGAAAAAGAAAAGCAGGTATCCCTGTTCAATGAACTGCCGGATACTAATCTGCCACCTTTGTCCCTGCTGGATGAGCCACCACCGGTGCAGGAAACTGTCAGTGTACAGACGCTGGAATTTACCAGCCGCCTGATAGAGAAAAAACTCTCGGATTTTGGTGTCGATGCCAAAGTGGTTGCCGCCTATCCTGGCCCTGTGGTTACCCGTTATGAAATTGAACCGGCCACTGGTGTCAAGGGTAGCCAGATCGTCAATCTGGCGCGTGACCTGGCGCGTTCCCTGTCGCTGACATCAATACGCGTGGTCGAAACCATTCCCGGCAAAAATTTCATGGGCCTGGAATTGCCCAATCCAAAACGCCAGATCGTGCGGCTGACCGAAATCCTGGGTTCCAAAGTCTATAACGACAGCACATCCAGCCTGACGGTGGCGCTGGGCAAGGATATTGGCGGTCACCCCATCTGTGCTGACCTGGCCAAGATGCCGCATTTGCTGGTGGCGGGTACGACTGGTTCCGGTAAGTCTGTGGGTATCAATGCCACCATTCTGTCACTGCTGTACAAGTCAGATCCGAATGACGTACGCATGATTTTGATCGATCCAAAAATGTTGGAAATGTCGGTGTACGAAGGCATACCGCATTTGCTGGCACCGGTGGTAACCGATATGCGCCAGGCCGGCCATGCTCTGAACTGGGCTGTGGGCGAGATGGAACGTCGCTACAAACTGATGTCCAAGCTGGGTGTGCGTAATCTGGCCGGTTATAACGCCAAGATTGCCGAGGCTGCACGTAAGGAAGTGCACATCCCCAATCCATTCAGTCTGACACCGGATGCACCAGAACCGCTGGACAAACTGCCTACCATCGTCATCATCATTGATGAGCTGGCTGATCTGATGATGGTCGTTGGTAAAAAAGTGGAAGAACTGATTGCCCGTATCGCGCAAAAAGCCCGTGCAGCAGGTCTGCATCTTATCCTGGCGACCCAAAGGCCGTCGGTGGACGTGATTACCGGCCTGATCAAGGCGAATATTCCTACCCGTATCGCCTTCCAGGTCAGCAGCAAGATAGATTCGCGCACCATTCTTGACCAGATGGGGGCGGAAGCACTGCTTGGTATGGGTGACATGCTCTACATGCCACCAGGCACAGGCTTGCCTATTCGCGTCCACGGTGCTTTCGTATCCGATGAAGAAGTGCATCGCGTGGTTGAATATTTAAAATCACAGGGCGAACCGAATTACATCGAAGGCATACTCGAAGGCGGCACGCTGGAAGAGGGCGGCGAGGCAGGTGGCGAAAGTGCGGGTGCAGTCGGTGGTGAAGCTGATGCCTTGTATGATCAGGCCGTGGCCGTGGTACTCAAGAACCGTCGCGCATCCATTTCGCTGGTGCAAAGACATTTACGTATAGGTTACAATCGCGCCGCCCGTTTGCTGGAACAAATGGAACAAAGCGGTGTCGTATCTACCATGCAGTCGAATGGTAACCGTGAAATTCTGGTTCCCGCCGGGAATACGGAATAAGCGCAGAATAGACAGCGTAGCGAAAAAATTGCAGAACAGCAGAACAGCAGAACAGCAGAACAGCAGAACAGCAGAACAGGATACTCAGTGAAGAAACACACTAGCATGATGGCAAAACTGGCGGCAGGTGCGATGGCATTTGCGCTGATGCCTGCATTGGCATCGGCAGCCGCCGTCGAACAGTTCAAGGCATTTGTTACCAATAACAAAAGCGCCAGGGGTGAATTTACGCAGCAGCAGGTCAAAGTGGTCGATGGCGTCTCCAAGATCAGCAAGACTGCCACCGGCAATTTTATCTTTGCCCGCCCTGGCAAGTTTGTCTGGGCGTATGTCAAACCGTATGAACAAATTTTGCAGGCCGATGGCGACAAACTCTACATCTACGACAAGGACCTGAATCAGGTCACTATTCGTCCCTTGGGCAATGCCCTCGGTTCCAGTCCCGCAGCCATTCTGTTTGGCAGTGCCGGTGCAGCCGATCTGGATAAAAACTTCAGCTTCAAGGAAGTCGGCAATAAACAGGGGCTGGAATGGCTGGAAGCCACACCCAAGGCCAAGGATACGCAGTTCGAACATATAGGCATAGGCATGAAAGATGGCCTGCCTGTGGCGCTGGAATTGCGTGACAACTTCGGCCAGTTCTCTGTACTGACCTTGAAAAATCTGGAAAAGAATCCGACGCTGAAACCTGATCAGTTCAAGTTTGTCGTACCCGCCGGTGCCGACGTATTTCGCCAGTAAATGAATACGCTGCACAACAATCCGCGCAAGAAACCTGCACCATTGGCTGAACGCATGCGTCCGGCCACGCTGGATGATGTCATCGGCCAGCAGCATATTCTGGGCGAAGGCAAGCCGCTGCGCGTGGCTTTCCAGTCGGGCGAACCACATTCGATGATATTGTGGGGGCCGCCAGGTGTTGGCAAGACCACGCTGGCACGCCTGATGGCAGACGCTTTTTTGTGTGAATTCATCGCTCTGTCGGCCGTATTGTCAGGTATCAAGGATATCCGTGAAGCGGTAGAACGCGCCCAGATCTTGCAGGCAACCTCACACCGCAGAACCATCCTGTTTGTCGATGAAGTCCATCGTTTCAACAAGAGCCAGCAAGATGCCTTCCTGCCGCATGTGGAAAGTGGCCTGTTCACCTTCATCGGCGCCACTACTGAAAATCCTTCTTTTGAAGTCAATAGCGCCTTGCTGTCACGCGCCTCAGTGTATGTATTGAAATCGCTGACGGATGAAGACCTGGCAGCCATGGTAGTGCGCGCCTGCGAGCGTGAACTGGATGGTTTGACGCTGACACCAGAAGCAATGGCCAGCCTGGTATCGAGTGCCGATGGTGATGGTCGCAAATTGCTGAACAATCTCGACATCGTTGCCCATGCAGCGGTCGCCAAACATCTCGATACCGTCGACCAGGGTTTGCTGGGGGAATGCCTGGGCGATGCGCTGCGTCGCTTTGACAAAGGTGGCGACGCCTTTTATGACCAGATTTCTGCCCTGCATAAATCAGTGCGTGGTTCCAATCCTGATGCTGCCTTGTACTGGTTGGTGCGCATGCTCGACGGTGGTGCCGACCCACGCTACATGGCCAGGCGCATCGTGCGCATGGCGTCAGAAGATATCGGCCTGGCCGATCCGCGTGCTCTGCGCATTTGCCTGGATGCGGCAGAAACCTATGAAAGGCTGGGTTCGCCCGAAGGTGAACTGGCATTGGCCGAAGCCGTTATTTATCTGGCCTGCGCCGCCAAATCGAATGCCGTTTATAAAGCCTACAACGCGGTGAGGGCCATGATCGCGAAAGACAAGTCACGCGTAGTGCCCGAGCATTTACGCAATGCGCCAACCAAGCTCATGAAAGAACTGGGCTACGGCAAATTGTATCGCTATGCACACGATGAACCAGATGCCTACGCCGCCGGTGAAACCTATCTGCCAGAAGGTCTGGAAAGTGAATCATGGTACCACCCGGTACCACGTGGTCTGGAAATCAAAATTGCAGAAAAGCTGGCCTATCTGCGCAGCCTGGATGATCAGGCCAAGTAGAAGTCCTTGCATCCATCAATAGCTATATCCGTTGTGCCAATTATTTCAAGGATTTGTCATGCAAAACTTATTTCCTGTATACCCATTTGCTATTCGCCCATTTGCTGTGAGCTCATTTACATCAAGCCTGTTGTTATTGTCCCTGGTGGGAAGCGCGTATGCCCAGACCGAAGAGCAGCGCAGTACCCTGGCGGAGCAAAAAGAAGTCGCTGTCACGATCTACAATGAAAACCTGGCCCTGGTCAAAGACCAGCGCAAACTGCAACTGAAGCGTGGCGCAACAGCGCTGGCTTTTCGTGATGTCAGTGCAAAGATGCGTCCAGAAACCGCCTTGCTGCGCAGCCTGACTGCGCCCGGCAGTTTGTCTGTCGTTGAGCAGAATTTCAATTTCGACTTGCTGACTCCGCAAAAATTGCTGGAAAAATATGTAGGTCGCAATGTGAATATCGTCCGCACCAATCCCGCGACAGGCGTTGAGACTACCGAATCTGCACAAGTCCTGTCTGCCAATAGCGGCATTGTATTGAAGATAGGTGACCGCATAGAAACCGGCTTGCCGGGTGGCCGCATTATTTACCCTGATGTACCGGCCAATCTGCGTGACCGGCCAACGCTGGTGATGGCACTGGATAACACTGGCGCACAACAGCAGGACGTGGAACTCAGTTATCTGACCGGCGGCCTTTCATGGAAAGCTGATTATGTGGTGGAGCTCAATCCCGCAGATGACAAGCTCGATATCTCGGGTTGGGTTACCTTGGGTAATACCAGTGGCACGACTTATAGCAATGCAAAATTGCAACTGGTGGCTGGTGACGTCAATCAAGTGACACAAAGGGTGGAAGTAGCAGGTAGTGCAGTCAGAATGGATAGCGCCAAGCCATTATTGGCAAGAAAGGCGATGGCCGAAGAGTCTTTGTTTGAGTATCATTTGTATACTCTGGACCGGCCAACCACGATCGCAGAAAACCAGACCAAGCAGGTCGCCTTGCTGACTGCATCCGGCGTCCCGGCACGCAAGGAATTGCTACTGGCCGGCAATGATTATTACTACCAAAGCAGCTACGGTGACCTTGGCCAGAAAATGAAGATAGGTGTCTTTGTTGAGTTCGACAATAAAGAAGCTTCGCAACTGGGTATGCCACTGCCAAAAGGCATCGTGCGCGTGTATAAAAAAGACGCTTCAGGCAATGCCCAGTTCATCGGTGAAGATAGTGTTGACCACACGCCCAAGAATGAAAAAGTACGCCTGAAACTGGGTGAGGCTTTTGATGTGACGGCAGACAAGAAACAGACAGACTTCAAGAAGCTCTCTGGCACAGGGAAATACAATTATGTATTCGAAAGCGCGTATGAATTGGTGTTGAAAAACGCCAAGAAAGAAGCCGTCGTCGTGACTGTGCAAGAGCCTATGCCAGGTGACTGGCAAGTGTTGAGTAGCAGCCATCCTTATGTCAAAGCGGCCAGCAACGCCGCAGTCTGGAAGATCAGCGTACCGGCCGAAGGCAGCACCAAGCTGGTTTACCGTAGCGTCGTTCGTTACTGATAAATCTTAGTTTTGTTATTCAACGGGGTCCATTTCTGCCTTAGGATAAGGCAGAAATGGACCCCGTTTGCTTGTTTTGTTTGCCACAAACAGGGATTCTGGTTTATTTTATGAAGCTTTGACGAGTTGTTCAGGCTTTGTCGGTTTGGCACAGACACGTTTTACTTCTTTGGAGTTGATTGCGTATGATCATTGGTATCGATTTGGGAACCACCAACAGCCTGGTTGCTGTCTGGCGTGATGGCAAGGCGCAATTGATAGCAAATGGTTTGGGCGATACTCTGACACCTTCCTGCGTCAGCCTGGATCAGGATGGGACTATACTGGTCGGCAAGGCCGCAAGAGAGCGTTTGCAAACACATCCTGATAAATCGGTGGCGGTGTTTAAACGCTACATGGGTAGCGACAAGAAAATACAACTGGGCAAGCGCGAGTTTCGTGCTGAAGAGTTGTCCGCCTTCGTTTTGAAAGCGCTGAAGGCGGATGCAGAAGCCTTCTTGGGTGAACCAGTAACCGAAGCCATCATCACCGTTCCCGCCTATTTTTCAGACGCGCAACGCAAGGCGACCAGGGCCGCAGGGCAGTTGGCCGGGCTGAAGGTTGATCGCCTGCTCAATGAACCAACGGCGGCGGCTTTGGCCTATGGCATGCATCAGATAGATGGTGAATCACGCTTTCTGGTATTCGATCTGGGTGGCGGTACCTTTGATGTTTCCATACTCGAACTGTTTGAAGGCGTCATGGAAGTGAGGGCGTCGGCAGGTGATAATTACCTCGGTGGTGAAGACATTACCAATGCCATCGTTGACCTGTTCTTCCAGCGCCATGATCTGAATGCGGAAAAACGTAATGACGCCGCCTTCATGCAGCGACTGACCGCAGCGGCTGAAAATGCCAAGCGTGCCATGACTACAGAGCAGACTGCCAAAGTCAAAATACATGTAGACCAGCGTGACCTGGAACTGGAGCTGGATGAAGCTGCGCTGGATAAAATCTGCGCGCCCTTGCTCAAGCGTATGCGTGATCCGGTAGAGCGCGCCCTGCGTGACACCAATCTACGCAGCAATCAACTGGACAGCATCGTGCTGGCCGGTGGCGCCACCCGTATGCCCATCATCAAGCGCCTGGTGACGCTGATGTTTGGCCGTTTCCCTGCCAGTGACATCAATCCCGATGAAGTGGTGGCCATGGGTGCCGCCGTACAGGCTGGCCTGAAGATGAAAGATGCCGCGCTGGATGAAGTGGTGATGACGGATGTTTCACCCTATTCGCTCGGCGTGGAAGTCGCTATTTCTCTGGCAGATGGCCGTAATGCCAAGGGACATTTTTCACCTGTGATCGAACGCAATACCGCGGTGCCGGTCAGTCGTGTACAGCGCTTCTTTCCCATCGAAGACAGGCAGGTCAGGCTGACGCTGGAAATTTACCAGGGTGAGTCTCGTCTGGTGAAGGACAATATCCATCTGGGGACACTGAACCTGAAGCTGGCACCCTTGCCGCGTGATGAAAACGGTGTTGACGTGCGTTTTACCTATGATGTCAACGGCTTGCTGGAAGTGCAGGCAACGCTGGTCAAGACCCAGGAAACCCATTCCATCGTCATTCAGGGTAACCCCGGCATGTTGACTGATGAAGAAATCAAGCGACGTTTTGCTGAACTGGAAAAAATCAAGATGCACCCGCGCGATACGCTGGAAGTGCGTACTGCACTGGCACGCGCCGACCGTATTTACGAAACCTTGCGCGGCAATGCACGCAACTGGCTGGCGGTGCAGATCAGTGAATTTGAAGGCGTAATTGAAAGCCAGAACTCGCGCCTGATTGACCCGGCATTGAAAAAATTCTCCGAGCTCTTGCATCAGATCGAAAAGGATACGCATTTGCATACCGACTTTGACCCGCAACCGAATTAAGCCATGTCGTATCTGCCTTCTTTTTTCAAGCAATATGAACTTACCCGCGACGCAGAGGAGCGTGATGTCAAACGTGCCTATGCCAAAGCGCTAAAAAAAATCGACCAGGAGAATGATCCTGCCGGTTTTCAGGCGCTGCGCGAATCCTATGAACATGCCTTGCAGTGGCTGCAAAACAAAAGCATGTATGCGCGATGGGAAAGTGTTGAGGACGAAATTGAAAGCGAGGCTGAAGGAGAGCTTATAGTTGGCAATGAGGTTGACACTGAGGTTGACACTGAAGATGCTACTGCACATGAAAACATAGAGACATTCATTCATGAGCCGCCTGTCATACCGGTATCCGAACAGCCTGTATCGTCAGTCCCTCAGCCGGTCTTGGCAGAACAGAAAGCTGAACCGGCAACCAGACTTTCGCCTGAAGTAAGCGAACCAGAACCAGATCAGCCAGATACAGACATCAAACCATGGCCAGACGCAGAGGCGCTGGCACGCATCAAAGCAGCAGCACAAGCCAATACGCCTGCCTTGCCCAGCCCCGATGCCATGGCGCAAGCCGTGTTTGAGCAAATGCGTCAGCAATTGCTTGATACCGCAGCTACAGCAGACCATGCCAGCGTTGCGCTGGAAGCAGCATTGAATGATGAGCGCCTGATACAGGTAGAGGCGCGCCATCTGTTTGAATGCAACATGGCCCGTTATATTCTGGCCGGTTGGCATGCCGGTGATGGCGAATTGTTTGACGCTGCCTTGCGTCAGTTTGAATGGAACAAGGACAAGCAGCGCCTGTTTAGCCTGGATCCACGTGCTTTCACTCTGGATCGTGCCCTGACGGAAATGGCTGTTTTTGATGAAAAAAGTAAAAAAATCCAGAATAAACAGTTAGCCCTTATCCGCAAGGCCAGGTCGGATGAATTTCCTGGTGTCGATTATCTGCAGATTAATTTGCCACAGATGGAACAGATGCTCACACTGTTTCCAAACTGGATGTCGCTGGTGACCAAGGTTGGTAATATTCGTGACTGGCGTAAAACCTACAACGAAATGACCCAGTACCGTGACGTGTCTGCCGTATCGGATGATGGACAGCCAAAAAGCATAGGTAGCGTCATCGGTAAGCCGCCAGCACCTGCATCCAACTGGCTAATGGACAACAAGGCCATTTCCTTCTTCCTGCTTTTTGCGATCATTAAGCTGTTGTCTGTATTTAGCGGGGCTTTGTCGACCAATAACTATACGCAATACACGCCACAGAAGCCGGGCTATGACCATAGCAAGGCCGCGGGTCTGTCACAACACGCCACGGATTATTTCCTGGGCCGTAATGGCTTGCAGGTAAATGTGGATGAAGCCATCAAACTGTGGACGCAGGCATCAGACAAAGGTGACAAGGAAGCCTCATATCAACTGGGCTGGCTTTACTTTGTTGGTAATAAAGTAGAAAAAAATGCGACCAAAGCCCACAGCTGGTTTTCGCTTGCGGCAGAGCAAGGCAAGGAAAGTGCAGTGGTACTGGTAGGTGACGATTTGCTCAATGGCGAAGGGGTAGCTAAAAATTCCGTAGAAGCCTTTAACTGGTATAAAAAAGCCGCAGACAAGGGCAGCAGCATCGCCCAGCTTAAACTGGCAACCCTGTATGAAAAAGGCATAGGTGTAAAAGCAAACAAGGCCGAAGCCGTCAAAATGCTGACCTTGTCGGCAGAACAGGGGCAGGTTGGGGCAGAAAGTACCCTTGGCCAGTTATATTGGTTTGGTCAGTTCGGCTTGAAAAAAGACGAAGACAAGGCTGTCTTGTGGCTTTCCAGAGCCGCACAAAAAGGCAATGGTACGGCACAGGGCCTTTACGGGCGAGCTTATGAACTTGGTGTGGGCGGCCTCAACAAGCAGCCTTCAATTGCGGTGGAATGGTATAAAAAAGCCACCAAAAACTATAATAAACAGGCCAAAATCTGGTTGCAGCAACTCTGCGACAAGGAAAAGTTGCCAGCTTGTACATCGGCTATTTGATTGCTTTATTGATCCTTTGTAGCTGATAAACCCAGGCTTTTCCATTTTGCAATGGGCTAATTTTAGGGAAAATGCCCGTCCCTTGATACAATAGCTGACTAGCCTGTTGTTTCGGCATTCAATCAGCATTCAATCAGTATTTAACCCGTATTCAGACCATGATAGATATTCAACTCCTGCGCAAAGACATCGCCAACGTGGCAGCACGCCTGGCTACCCGTAAATTTCAGCTGGATGTGGACAGCTTTAACGCACTGGAAGCAGAACGCAAGCAAATCCAGTCCCGCACAGAAGAACTGCAAGGCAAGCGCAATACCTTGTCCAAACAGATCGGCAATCTCAAAAGCAAGGGCGAAGATGCTTCCGCAATCATGGCTGAAGTTGCCAGCATTCCAGAAGAGTTGAAAGCATCAGAAGTGCGTCTGTCTGAAATACAGACAAAAATGACAGCCTTCCTGCAAACCATTCCCAATGTGCCGCATGAATCGGTGCCGGTTGGTAATGATGAAAGCGGTAACGTTGAAGTGCGCAAATCTGGCACGCCACGCAGCTTTGATTTTGAAATCAAGGACCACGTCGATATCGGTTCTGCCCTGGGCCTGGATTTTGATACAGCCGTCAAGCTGACTGGTTCCCGTTTTTCTGTCATGAAGGGCGGCATGGCTCGCTTGCATCGCGCACTGGCCCAGTTCATGCTCGACATGCAGACACAGGAACATGGTTATACCGAAGTCTATACGCCCTACATGGTGAATGCCGATTCCATGCGTGGTACTGGCCAGTTGCCAAAGTTTGAAGAAGACCTGTTTGCCGTTAAAAAAGGTGGCCAGGAAGGCGAGGGCGAAACCCTGTACCTGATCCCTACCTCTGAAGTGACCTTGACCAATACCGTGCGCGATGAAATTCTGGCGGCTGATGTACTGCCATTGAAACTGACAGCACACACACCATGCTTCCGCTCTGAAGCGGGCAGCTATGGCCGTGATACACGCGGCATGATACGTCAGCATCAGTTCGACAAAGTGGAAATGGTACAGATCGTCCACCCGGAAAAATCCATGGAAGCCCTGGATGAAATGGTAGGCCATGCTGAAGCCGTGCTGCAAAAACTGGAACTGCCATACCGCGTGCTGAGCCTGTGTACCGGCGACATGGGTTTTGGCGCCTGCAAGACTTTCGATCTGGAAGTCTGGTTGCCGGCACAAAATACCTATCGTGAGATTTCATCCATCTCGAATATGTTTGATTTCCAGGCACGCCGCATGCAGGCGCGTTTCCGCAATGCCCAGGGCAAGCCGGAACTGGTACATACCCTGAATGGTTCTGCCCTGGCAGTTGGCCGTACACTGGTTGCTGTGCTGGAAAACTACCAGCAGGCTGATGGTTCTGTCGTCATCCCGACAGCCTTGCGCCCTTACATGGGCGGCATAGAAAAATTGCAGATCGCTGTCTGATTCTGCAAGCCGATAAAAAACCCGCATCGTCTTTTTGACCATGCGGGTTTTTTAATGCCGGGGTTTTAAGCTTGTTTCAGAACGCCTTCAGGCTTGCGCCAGCAATAATTCCATCTCGGAACGCCTATCTACAAACAGGCTGTTACCATGTATCTTTTTCGCCTGCTTCTTGGCATCTGACGCGGCGATAGAAATCTGGTGGTGTGAATAATATTTATTCGCCCGTGACTTCACTACACCCAGCGACAGGCTGACCAGCGGATAAAATACTTTTTTACCCTGACGGTCTTCACTGAGATAACCGCCTCTTTCACGGTCTTCATTGCTGTAAAAATCAAAGATGGCCTGCGCAAAGCTGTGCAGTATGCCCTGGCAGCGCACTTCCCAGTCTTCACTGCGGAACAGAATAATGAAATCATCGCCACCAATGTGACCGATAAAATCCATCTGCGGATCACAATGCTGTTTCAACACTTCACTGGTCATCTGTATGATGTCGTCGCCGCGACGATAGCCATATACGTCATTGAAGGGCTTGAAATGATCAAGGTCGCAATAGCAGGCACAGAATGCCTGTTCCTTTTGCAGCAACTGATCAATATGTTCATTGATGGGTACATTACCCGGTAATTGCGTCAGCGGATTGGCATAGCGTGCCGCATTGATCTGCATTTGCGTGATCTCGCGCATCAGGTCTGGGCCCGTGCCAAGGCCTATATAACGGCCCTGATCAGTGATGATGATACCGTTGATCAGATGATCAGGATTGGCTTCCACAATGATGTGGCTGACATCCTGCATGCTGGTATTTTTATCGACGATGATAGGGTGCGCATCCATAAACACCGTGCAAGGCTTTTTGCCATACAGTTCACGCTGATAGGGGCGGGCGAAGCGATCGATCATGTGGTAACGGTTGATTATGCCCACCGGCATGCCGTCATCCACCACCGGCACGATCTGCAGTTTCGGGTTTTGCAAAAAAACGTCATCCACCTGATTGTTCAACATGCGTGAAGAAATCGTTGGCGGGGTTTTCAGTATTTTTTCAACGGTGGCGGTTTGTTCAAACGTGCTGAGGGAGCGGCGCCCCGCCTGGTACTGATTGCTGGTCAGAATGCGTGCCACTTCGGCAGATACCGCACGCGCCGGTGTCGGGTGCGGGCGGGCAATATGATAACCCTGGCCGCAGGCCACACCCATGTCGCGCACGGCCATCAATTCTGCCTGTGTTTCTATACCCTCGGCCACTACACGGGTGCCGGATTTTTCGGCAATACTTTGTATGGAACGTACAAACTGCGCCTTCACCGGGTCATGATCTATACCCTGAATGAAGTGCATGTCGATCTTGACGTATTCCGGCTTCAGTTCTGACCACAGGCGCAGGCTGGAAAAACCCTCACCAAGATCATCAATGGCAATCTCAAAACCCATCTCGCGATAATGGATAACAGCTTCGCACAGCAGCGCATAATCGTGGGTGGGCTGGTATTCGGTCAGTTCTATGATGACGCGTTCAGGGTTGATGCCCAGTTCATGGATGTAATCCAGCGTTTCGCCATAGCGCACATCCCTTTGCAGCAGACATTCCGGGCTGACATTCAAAAACAGTTTGCCCGGCAGATTTTGGGCAGCAAATTGCTCCAGCACGACATGGCGACACAAATGCTCTACCGTCACCGTCAGATTGTTTTCCCAGGCGGCTTTGAACAGATTCACCGGCGAATGCAAAGGGCTGTCAGACGGCCCCCGTATTAAACCTTCATAACCCAGAATATCGCCATTATGCATCTGCACGATAGGCTGGAAACGTGCCGTCAGCAAACGCTGATCAATAATGCGCTGCAATTGCGTCAGCATCAGCGCATCAGTATGGGAGCCCAATTGGCTGACAGGTAAGCCGGCCTGAATGCCAGACTGGCTATCAGACTGAGACGTATGCGTAGACAGATAATCCACAGTATCTCCCGCTAAACTACTTTCCATCGAGGCGAATTCCCATAAAACAAGCAATAGCAAACAACCAGCACCGCCGTCACAATCTACAGGCGGTACTTCACACACCTAAATGTAATGTTGCTTTGTGACATCTTCATGTCAAGGACGGTTGATTGACGGCAAACTAAAAATGCAAATTCTGCGTAAGTATCTGTGCTGGTATCTGGTCGCATCCACGCTTCAAGTAATTTATCTTGAAATAGTGAATTTTCCGGTCCTTACGCCACGCCTGTAACCACGCTGTAGCGAGAATCATGAAGGTTTCTATGTGGGTTGCTGTTCTATCAAGGGTGCAATACCGGCCTCGAGACAGTTTGCATGTTTTTTGTATTGTCATTTAGGCTAGAAAAAGTGTAATATTTCATGTGCAAAGAGCAATTCCACATGGGATTGGGTTCTGTCTTCTACACAACAAATTTGCTGGGGTTTCCTACTTAATCCCTGGTTTTCAACCAAATAAACATACACACAGGAGTATCAGAATGACGACCGTGCTCAACTCAACGAACTGGATGCAGGGTATTGACGACAACACATTAATTTCGGCAATGAGCATTCCTGGTACACATGAATCTTGTGCGTTATACGGAGGAGGCCCGACACAATGTCAGGAATTAAGCATCTCTGACCAGTTGATGCGTGGTATCCGTTTCCTCGACATTAGATGCGCCTATGCGTACGTTCCCATTGGTTTTAATAAAACCCCATTTTTACCGGGTATCGATTCCTCCCAGGGGTCCTCGATTTTTGATCATTTCCCTATCTTCCATGGTGGTATACCCCAGCACATCGACTTCCTGCAGGTCCAGAAAGCATGTATCGAATTTCTGGACGCCAATCCGTTTGAATTCATATTGATGAACGTCCAGCATGAGGATATCGTACTCTTCCCAAGCAGACCCGATCATGAGTTTCGCGACCAATTCATGAAGCTCTATGATCCCAATTACTGGGAGTTCTACGAAAATATTCCCACGCTGAAAGACTGCCGCAAGAAGATCATCCTGATTCGTCCTGGATGGCCGCGCTTGACTGGTAACACCGGGTCGGGTTTGGAGTGGAACGGATACAATATAGACGGGACGTCGGGCAATGCCATTTTCGACACACAAAATGGCTGGAAGAAATACAACACTGGTAGTTGGGACCAGCAAAATGCAGCCAAGGCCACAGCAGTAAAAGAATACTTGAGGCGTGCTTCCACCAAGGCGGCAGGAGACAAAATCTATCTGAACTTCCTCAGCCGCGCCGCAGGTGCCTACGTAGGAACCGCCGCCCAGGTGGTGAACCTGGAAATCGCGGGCTATCTGCACAATACAACAGGGAGTCCATTGGGAGTGCTCCCGATCGACTTTACTGGCAACACTGGCTGGACGGGCTCGCTGGAGGAGCAGATCGTCCAGCGCAACAGCTTCAAGAGCGGGTTTTCCGTCCAGTTTACGGTATCGCCATTCAAAGTTGCGTTGTCCGTGCCCAGTCGACCATCAGACAAATGGTGGATGTCTGCTGGCCAGCACGATTGGGCGGTGGCGACGCTTCCCATGGTGTCCAATGTTCCCACTGCCGATTCGCCGATGATACTGGAGTTGTACAGCTCCAAGGGAAAAGACTACTTCAAAGTTCCGGGGGTGGAAAGTTATCTTTCCGTGAGTAATGCTGGGCAAGTTGGCTTATATGGTTGGGATAATGCACGTACATTTTCATCGAAAAAAGTTGTCGTTACGGTAGGCAACCAGACTTTCGAAATCGTTTGCCTGGTGTCGGATGACAACGGTCATCTGCTGCGCAGGCATTCGAATGGAGAGCTCTGGTGCGACGAAAATGAGGTGGGCGATCTGCTCAGTGTCACTCTCGCTCCACCCTCGGTCTGACGACTCAGGGGAAGTTAGGCTGCTTACCTTTTTGTCGGAGGAGGATCGTGTCAAGCACAGTTGATTGACGGCAAACTAAACAAGGAAATTCTGCTTAAGTAACGAAGGTAAAAATTCAATATTACTCAAAAAAACAATGCATGAATGTTTACGTGATTTATTGAGAGGGTTGCATTGCATGCAATATGCTATGCGCTTCAATGCACCGAAATAAGGAAGATCAGGCGCAGTATTAGTGTGTTAATTACTCTTGTGCACGATCTTGCCAGTATTTAGCGCGGAAAAACCTTTCCTTGAAAATTGATGAAGTATGCAAAAAATATGCGACATATATTTGCTGGAAGATATAAGTGGTTCTTCTGGTCTTTTGAAACAACTCAAGATTTTCGAGCCGAAATTATTGTTTGAAGAAGATCAGTTCTATTCCGGTTTCCTGGGTTTAAGCGTAAGACGAATTGTTGGTGTTGCAATCGTTACTCATCTCAGAAACAACAGGATTAAAAGCGTTAATGTTCCAGTTGAATATAAAGACAAAAATTTGATATCTGAAGCCGAAGCAGAGGCAGTCGCAAGAGAACATGCTGGAAATAGGGATGTGGCGGTCAGATCAATGGCGCGAAAAGAAGTCTTAACGAATCCAATGTATTGGTGCTTTCAATTGGAGACTCCTGATAGCGCAAGTGCTATGGAAGGTGGGGGCATTGTGACTGTGGATAGACTGGATGGGCACATATGGCAAATCGGGGAGACTGAGGAGTATATGTATGACTACAATAATTTCCTTTAGGGGGAAATGTTGTGGCTTAAATTTTGGCGCTTCGCAAGTATGAGCCAATCCATTGCATTTGTAAGCAGAAACAATGGATTGGAATAGCTACACCTAACACAATTTGTTGCAGGCCTCTTTTGCCTTAACAGCAGCGTCATCATCGGTCGTCGCTGTCACGGTTATTCTCGGCCCCCCATCCCTTTTGCAGCCGCAATCAAAAACATAGTCGACACTACCTGGTACGGTTCGCGATGGCGCTTGAGATATGTACTTGATTTTCCCTAATGTTAAAAACCAGTATTTGACCCAGGCAGTGGCATTACATTTTTGGCAAAATGCATCTATGAGGGTTGAGAATATCCACAAAATAATACCGATCACTAATGTGATGACAGTACAAACAATTGTAGTAACAACGGTAGTAACAGCCTTTGTTATCCAGACAATTACTTTAACAAGCACCATGACCATTTGGCAAATCCAGTTCAGAGGCCACGGCCATTTTTTACATTGTTTTTGTTGTTGTGATACCCAATTTTCCACAGGCTCGGTTACGTTTGTTGTGATCCAGGTAGTAACGACATGACAAATTTGTGACATTCTTATCTCCTAGGAATAAATCATTTTCTAAAGCGCCTTTACAACCTCATAGAAATAATTAAATTGCATTCAATTTTGATAATATAAGTATTAAATATTAAAATTGCAATGCTTTATTTCGTGCAAGACCTTTTAACAATTAAAAAGGTGTTTGCATACTGTGTTTCATTGAGTGAGCACGGAAGAAGTAAAGAACTAGAAAGTTTGTGCGATATGACTCATGGAGTGTTTGTACTGCGATTGCCTGTTAAGGGCGATGATAGAGGTGGCAGCGCAAGATAGCCGTCTGCTTTTAGAGTCGATTTTATGGATTACGCACACAGGTGTACTGTGAGGATGGGTTCCAGAAAAAAAAGCCCTTGAAAATCAAGGGCTTTTTCATATTTTGGCGGAGAAGGGGGGATTCGAACCCCCGATAGTATTGCTACTACGCCTGATTTCGAGTCAGGTACATTCAACCACTCTGCCACCTCTCCGGCTTGGTTGTTCGCTTAGTAAGCGAAGTCAGTGATTATAGCAAAGAAATGGCTCAAATCAAAATGACTACTTCCCCCCTGTGCCGCAAACGCCGAAGGCCTCTCAGGCAGATTGGATGACCTTGGTCGTGGCATGTAGGAAGGCTTTGGTTTGAACGTGCTCAAAATGCCATACCAAAATCGATATCGAAAATACTGAAAAAGTGATTGGATGGATTTTCTGGTGCAGCTTATGATGGAGTAGGGCAATTTCGCCTGTCCGAATACTATCTGCGTATATGGCCTTTCTGGCAAGCTGATTTTTAGTCCTCGTCTTATATAAAAGATTCTCATGATGTCCGCTGAACAATTCACTAATGAAACCCAAAAGGAAGTCCAGGAGCCAAGTCTTCAACAAAGCGTTTTTGGGCATCTGGATGATGGGCAGGTCATTAGTCTGTACACGCTGCGCAATCGCCAGGGCATGCTGGTCAAGGTGATGGATTTTGGTGGCATTATTACTGAACTGCATGTGCCTGACCGGAACGGCGTGCTGGCGGATGTGACGCTGGGGTTTTCTGATTTGCAGCCTTATCTGGGTGAATCTTCATTTTTTGGGGCGCTGATAGGGCGTTATGGCAATCGCATTGCGCAAGGGCGCTTTGCGCTGGATGGAAAGACGTATCAGCTTGATCGCAACAATGGTGCTAATCATCTGCATGGCGGTAGTGGCGGTTTTTACCGGGTGAAGTGGGATACGACACCGTTTCAAACCCGGCATAGTGTTGGTCTTGGCCTGCGTTACTTCAGTGAAGATGGTGAGCAGTGTTACCCCGGCAACCTGCATGTAACGGTCACTTACGAGTTGGATGATGATAATCAGTTTCACGTTCGCTATCACGCTGTCACTGACCAGGCAACGCCAGTCAATCTGACTCACCACGCTTACTTCAATCTGGCAGGGCAGGGCTCAATATTGGGGCATGAGGTCATGATTAATGCGGATGCCTATACACCTGTGGATGCCGGTTTGATACCAACCGGTGCGCTGGTGCCGGTGGCGGGTACTGCCTTTGATTTTCGTCGGGCGACTGCTATTGGTGCACGCATAGGCCATGATGATTCGCAATTGGCGCATGGTCAGGGTTATGACCATAATTTTGTCCTGAACAAGTCGGCGGGAAAAGAAACCAGCCTTGCGGTGCGTGTTCATGAGCCTGTATCTGGTCGCGTGCTGGAACTATGGACGGACGAACCTGGCGTGCAGTTTTATAGCGGCAATTTTCTGGATGGTAGCCTCGCCGGCAAGGGGCAGACGTATGCTCTGCATAGTGGTTTTTGTATAGAGCCGCAGCATTTTCCTGATTCGCCGAATCAGCCACAGTTTCCTTCAACGATATTGCGGCCTGGTGAGGAATATCGTTCTAGCTCCATTTATCGATTCTCGATACAGACTTGATGATGCACTATTTTCATGTCTGCGATATCAATTGCAGTATCAATTGCAAATAAAAAGTCATTGGAAAGACATCGTTGTAGTCTTTAGTATCTCTGTATTAAGCGCGGGTGCGTGTGTCGGTTGCGAGCCTGCGTCATAAAAACAAGGAGATACCGGATGTCTGAAACAAAGAAAAAGCTTACTTTACGCTCGGCGCAATGGTTTGGAACTCAGGATAAAAACGGTTTCATGTACCGTAGCTGGATGAAGAATCAGGGCATACCTGATCACGAGTTTGAAGGCAAACCGATTATCGGTATCTGCAATACCTGGTCTGAACTGACACCCTGCAATGCCCATTTCCGCAAGCTGGCGGAACATGTCAAACGTGGCATCCTGGAAGCGGGCGGGTTTCCGGTCGAATTTCCGGTGTTTTCAAATGGTGAATCCAATTTGCGCCCGACGGCGATGCTGACGCGCAATCTGGCCAGTATGGATGTGGAAGAATCCATACGCGGCAACCCTATGGATGCGGTGGTGTTGCTGGTCGGCTGCGACAAGACCACGCCTGCCTTGCTGATGGGTGCGGCAAGCTGTGACATTCCAACCATCGTTGTCAGCGGCGGCCCCATGCTGAATGGCAAGCTGGATGGCAAGGATATTGGTTCTGGTACTGCGGTCTGGCAATTGCATGAAGCGGTCAAGGCTGGTTCCATCACCATGCATCAGTTCATGGCGGCAGAGTCTGGCATGTCGCGTTCTGCCGGCACCTGCAATACCATGGGTACGGCATCTACCATGGCCTGCATGGCCGAGGCGCTGGGCACGACCTTGCCACATAATGCGGCGATTCCGGCAGTCGATTCCCGTCGTTATGTGCTGGCACACATGTCAGGCATACGCATCGTTGAAATGGTGCGTGAAGATTTGCGCCTGTCCAAAATATTGACCCGTGAAGCATTTGAAAATGCCATACGCGTGAATGCGGCGATTGGTGGTTCCACCAATGCCGTTATCCATTTGAAAGCGATAGCTGGCCGCATCGGCGTGCCGCTGGAGCTGGAAGACTGGACCACGGTCGGTCGTGGCACGCCCACAATCGTCGATCTGATGCCATCTGGTCGTTTCTTGATGGAAGAATTCTATTACGCAGGCGGCTTGCCTGGTGTTGTACGTCGCCTGGGCGAAGGTGGCCTGGTTCCGCATAAGGATGCCTTGACGGTGAATGGCAAAAGCTTCTGGGAAAACTGCCAGGATGCACCGGTATATAACGATGAAGTCATACGGCAACTGGATAACCCCTTGCTGGCCGATGGCGGCATTTGCATCTTGCGCGGCAATCTGGCGCCGCGTGGTGCAGTATTGAAACCGTCTGCTGCCACACCGGCGCTGATGCAGCATCGCGGCAAGGCCGTGGTGTTTGAAGATTTTGAACATTACAAGCAACGCATACTTGATCCTGATCTGGATGTCGATGCGGATTCAGTGCTGGTCATGAAAAATTGCGGCCCCAAAGGCTATCCCGGTATGGCGGAAGTGGGCAATATGGGCTTGCCGCCTAAATTGCTGGCGCAGGGTGTCAAGGACATGGTGCGAATTTCAGATGCCCGCATGAGCGGCACCGCTTACGGCACGGTGGTATTGCATGTGGCACCGGAAGCCATGGCCGGCGGCCCGCTGGGCATTGTGCAGGATGGTGACATGATTACGCTGGATTGCCGCAATGGCAAACTGGATCTGGATGTTACCGATGAAGAAATGCAGCAACGTCTGGCCAGTCGGGCGGAGAAGCAGCAACCATCTCATAAAACCGGATATCAGCAACTGTATATTGATCACGTCTTGCAGGCGGATCAGGGATGTGATTTTGATTTCCTGGTGGGTAGCCGGGGTGCTGAAGTGCCCAAGCATTCGCATTAAGTTTTGCAGTCGGGCATTCCCATCATCGAGTCAGTAAATCGCTTCAGGAGAAATTATGTTAATCGTACAATTTACCAATGCTGCCGGTACACGTTTGGTCGGTGCGCTTGAACAGGATCAGGTACGTGTGATAGATGGCTATGCCAGTACCTATATGTTGGCGCAGACTGCAATCCGGTCTGACACAGGTCTGGAAAAGCTGGCGACGGCAGCACTGGGTAGCACGGTCTATCAATACGAAGACATCGCCAAAGAAGGGCGGCTGTTGCCGCCACTCGATCATCGCGATCATGCGCATTGCTATGTTACTGGTACCGGCCTCACGCATCTGGGCAGTGCCGATGCACGCGATGCCATGCACAAGAAAATTGGTGGCGATGTTGAAAGTCTGAGCGACAGCATGAAAATGTTCCGCCTGGGTGTGGAAGGTGGCAAACCGGCAGAAGGTGAGGCGGGCGTGCAGCCTGAATGGTTTTATAAAGGAGATGGTTATGTCGTGCGCGCCAGTGGCCAAAGCCTGGATATGCCTGATTTTGCGCTGGATGGCGGTGAAGAGCCAGAAATTGCTGGTCTGTATGTCATAGGTGATAACGGTCAGCCTTATCGAATCGGTTTTTCTATAGGCAATGAATTTTCTGATCACGTGACTGAACGTCAGAATTATTTGTATCTGGCCCATTCAAAATTGCGTGCCTGCGGCTTGGGTCCGGCTTTGCTGGTAGGTGATCTGCCACAGCATGTTGCCGGTACATCCCGCATTTATGATGTGGATGGCAAACCAAGATGGGAAAAGAGCTTTGTCAGTGGCGAGCAAAACATGTCGCATACCATTGCCAATCTTGAATATCATCACTTCAAATATTCCTTGTTCAATCGCCCGGGCGACGTGCATATCCATTTCTTTGGCACGGCGACGCTGAGCTTTGCCGATGGCGTCAGCGTCAAGGCTGGCGAAACCTTTGAAATTGAAGCGCCAGCATTCGGGCCAGCATTGCGCAATCGACTGGCTGTCAGCAAGACAGAATTTACCAAGGTAAAAGCCCTATGAATATCACTGGCGAAGCCCTGATAGGTGGCATTGCTGAAAAGGGGAGTGGTAACTCTTTCCTAGCATTTGATCCAGCCAAAATGCTCAGCATGGCCCCGGCTTTTTATACGGTGGACAAGCAACAAATCGATACCGCATGCAGCATGGCGCAGGCGGCATTTGATCCGTTTCGTGCCTGCACGGGCGAACAAAGAGCGGTTTTGCTGGAGACCATAGGTCAACAGATCATGGCCTTGGGCGATCGCCTGATTGAGCGTGTGATGGCCGAAACCGGTTTGTTGCGCGGACGACTGGAAAGCGAACGCGGTCGTACCATCAGCCAGTTGCAATTGTTTGCCGATCTTTTGCGTGAAGGTTCATGGCCGGATATCCGTATCGACAGCGCCTTGCCTGAGCGTCAGCCACCACGCCCCGATTTGCGCATGCAATTGATAGGCTTGGGGCCAGTTGCTGTATTTGCGGCCAGCAATTTTCCTTTGGCGTTTTCTGTGGCCGGTGGTGACACGGCGGCAGCTTTTGCGGCAGGCTGCCCGGTGGTGTTGAAAGTGCATCCTGCTCACCCAGGTACGTCCGAGTTGGTTGGCCGTGCCATAGTCAAGGCTTTGCAGTTGTGTGGTTTGCCTGCTGGTGTGTTTTCTTTGTTGACAGGTACAGGCAATGAAATCGGTCAGGAACTGGTGCGTCATCCTGCCATACAGGCTGTGGGTTTTACCGGATCACGTTTTGGGGGCCTGGCCTTGATGGCTGTGGCAGCGGCGCGCCCGCAACCTATACCCGTGTATGCAGAAATGAGTAGCATCAATCCACTGTTTTTGTTCCCGCAGGCATTGGCGCAAAGGGCAGAAGAGATTGCCAAAGATTTCGTGACCTCACTGACCCTGGGTGCTGGTCAGTTCTGCACCAACCCCGGTCTGGTGCTAGCGGTAGATAGTCCAGACCTGGACAGATTCATTAAATCAGCAACCCAGATCATATCCGGTGTATCACCCGCACCCATGCTGACGCCCGGTATCGCAGCCAATTATCAGCGCGGGGTAGAAGCCCTGGCCGAAGCAGAAGAAGTCAACACTCTGGTCAGGGTCGATGTCGAAGAAGGCAAAGCCAATCCCGCCATGTTTGTAACCAGTGCAGATGCCTTCCTGAGCCGGCACGCATTGCAAAACGAGGTGTTCGGCCCGACCTCATTGCTGGTTGTTTGCCGCGATGTGGACCAGATGCGCGCCGTGACTGAAGCACTGGAAGGGCAACTGACAGCCACGATACAGATAGAAGAAGCCGATTTTGAACAGGCCAGCGCATTGTTGCCGGTGCTGGAACGCAAGGTAGGTCGGATACTGGCCAACGGTTTTCCAACCGGTGTGGAAGTCGCAACGGCCATGGTGCATGGGGGTCCGTTTCCGGCTACGTCGGATGGCCGCAGTACTTCAGTGGGAACAGCATCCATACATCGCTTCTTGCGCCCGGTTTGCTACCAGAACTTGCCGCAGGCTTTATTGCCAGTTGGCTTGCGTGATGACAATGCCGCCAATATATGGCGTCGGCATGATGGTGTATTAGGCAAAAAATAAATAGAAAATGAAGTAGGCACAGTATTCGATTTGATAAGTGCACTAGTCGATTTAAAATAGCAGCACCATAAAACACGAAGCAGGAGATAGCATGACTCAATTGGCACACTACGTCAGCCTCAAGGGACGGACAGTGTTTATTACCGGTGGCGGCACCGGTATCGGCGAAGAACTGGTCACGGCTTTTGCCCATCAGGGGGCAAAGGTGGCATTTGTGGATATCGCCAAAGATGCCAGCGAAGCGCTGTGCAGCAAACTGGCGGCTGCCGGTTTGCCAGCACCCTTGTTCCGTTATTGCGATATCACTGATATCCCGGCATTGCAAAAAACCATGGCTGAACTGGCGGCAGAGATCGGTGATTTTGATGTGCTGGTCAACAATGCGGCCAATGATCAGCGCCATCAGACTGAAGAAGTCAGTGTCGAATACTGGAATGAACGTATCGCCATCAACCAGCGCCCCATGTTTTTTACCTGCCAGTCCGTATTGCCGGGCATGAAGAAAAAAGGGGCGGGTTCCATCATTAATGTCAGCTCCATTTCCTGGCATATCAAGGGTGCGGGTTACCCTGTGTATGCCACCGCCAAGGCGGCCGTCGTTGGCTTGACACGTGGCCTGGCGCGCGAATTTGGCGCGCATGGCATACGGGTCAATACCGTGTCACCTGGATGGGTGATGACACAACGCCAGATTGATTTGTGGGTGGATGAAGCGGGCGAGCAGGAAATCAAACGTAACCAGTGTCTTCCCAGCAAGCTGATGCCTGCCCATATCGCCTCCATGGTGCTGTTTTTGGCGGCGGATGATGGTGCCATGTGTACCGCGCAGGAATTTATCGTCGATGGCGGCTGGGTTTGATCTATTGCATTTGATTTCCTTGGTTTGATCCTCGCTGCTGTCAGACCGAGACTGTATAGCATCTAGCAATACCTGTTGCCCCCGAATTTTTGTGATCCGCCTGTTTAAAAACAGGCGGCGGGGTGAACTCATGCCTTATCTTCAGATGGGAATGAATATGATAATCAGATCTAACCTTGGTATGCTGTTGGGTTTGTTGGCTGGTACCAGCTTTGCAGCAAGCGCGCTGGCAGCGACGACCTTGTCCAGCCCGGACCAGCACCTGCAATTGAAAGTCGAATTGTCGGCGCAGCAGCAACTGGTGTATAGCGTGGCGCGTGATAGCCAGGTAGTGATACTGCCATCAGCATTGGGCCTGCAACTGGATGCCGCCGATTTTACGCAACAGTTGAAGCTGGCGCAGACCTCTCCCGTCAAGTCTGTGACAGATACTTATGAAATGCTGGTGGGTAAGCGCCGCATCAATCACTATGCTGCGAATGAACAGGTAGTGACGATTGAAAATGCGCATCATCAAAAAATGGATGTGGTGTTCAGAGTATCGAATGACGGGGTGGCTTTCCGTTATGTCGTCAGTGACCCGGCCATCAAATTCAAGAAATTCGTCAGGGAAACGACTTCATTTGCACTGGATGATAAAGCCAGGGCATGGCTGCAACCTATCGCCGTGGCACAGACAGGTTTTGCCAATACCAATCCGTCTTATGAAGAACATTATCTGATGAATATCCCGGTGGGTACTGTCTCACCGTCGAAGGCTGGCTGGGTGTTTCCTGCCTTGTTCAATAGCGGTGATAGCTGGGTTGTGCTGACCGAAGCAGATATGGATGGCAACTGGCATGCATCGCGTTTGCAGGCAGCTTCACCTGGCGGTGTTTATCAGCTTGGTACGCCCATGGCGGCAGAGGTATTTACTGATGGTAAGACCGTGGGTAACTTGCTGGCAGAGAGCAAGGATCTGTTGCGTTCACCTTGGCGCATCATTGGTGTAGGCAGTTTGCCAGTCATCATGAATTCGAATCTGGGTTCTGACCTGGCAGCGCCCGCCATCAAAATGGATGCCAGCATCATCAAGCCTGGTCATGCATCCTGGAGCTGGGCTTTGCTCAAGGATGATTTTACGACTTTTGATGTACAGAAAAAATTCATCGATTATGCCGCCGACATGCACTGGGAATACACCCTCATTGATGCCGACTGGGATAAAAAAATAGGCTACGCAAAGCTCAGGCAACTGGTGGAATACGGTGCGACGAAGAATGTCGGTGTGCTGGTCTGGTACAACTCTTCCGGCGCATGGAATACGACCAAATACAGCCCCAAGAGCCAATTGCTGACCGCTGCACAGCGCAAGCAGGAATTTGCCCGTTTGCGCGATATCGGCGTCAAGGGTGTCAAGGTAGATTTTTTTGCCGGTGATGGTCAGTCCATGATGGCGTATTACATCGCCATACTCAAAGACGCAGCCGATGCAGGTTTGCTGGTGAATTTTCATGGCTCAACCTTGCCACGCGGCTGGGCGCGTACCTATCCTAACTTGATGAGTATGGAAGCCGTCAAGGGGCTGGAATTTACGACATTCGGGCAAAAAGATCAGGATGCTGTTGCCACCCATGCAGCCATGCTGCCATTTGCGCGTAATTTGTTTGACCCCATGGATTTTACCCCCATGGTGTTTGCCGATATTCCCAAGATAGAACGCAAGACCCGCAATGGCTTTGAGCTGGCGGAATCGGTGCTGTTTTTGTCTGGCATCCAGCACTTTGCTGAAATACCCGAAGGCATGGCCACCGTACCCGCGTATGTCAAGAGCTTTTTGCAGACCCTGCCAGTGACATGGGACGACAGCCGTTTCGTCGATGGTTACCCGGGGCAGTTTGTGGTAATCGCCCGTCGCGCCGGCAAAGCCTGGTATGTGGCGGCTATCAATGCGACAGACAGCGATAAGACAGTCAATCTGGATCTGTCATTTATCGGCGACAAGAAAGCACAAATGATAAGCGATGGCGATAGCAGCAGGGCGTTTGTACAGCAGCCTGTGCAGGCCGCGAAAGACACCCGGATCACGATCAAAACCCATGGCGGCTTTGTGGCAGTTTTTGAGTAAATTGGAACAGTAATATCTTATAAAAACCAGGAGACAACAATGCAAACACTAAAAACCAGTTTTAAAGCGGGTGTATTTTCTGCGGTAGTCCTCGCATTTTCTGCGATGACCATGCCGGCTTATGCAGCGAATGAAGTCAGCATCAGCATTGATGCAAAAAAAGCCGGGCCTGTAATCAACAAGAATATTTACGGACAGTTTGCCGAGCATCTGGGTACAGGCGTATATGAAGGCATGTGGGTGGGGCCGGATTCACCCATTCCCAACACCAAGGGCTGGCGCAATGATGTCATCGGTGCCTTGAAGAAGATGCATGTACCGCTGGTACGTTGGCCAGGCGGCTGTTTCGCGGATGAATACCACTGGCGTGATGGCATAGGCGCGCGTGAAAGCCGTCCGGTCAAGATGAATACCAACTGGGGCAATGTGGAGGAACGCAATGCTGTCGGTACCCATGAATTTTTTGACCTGGTTGACCTGCTGGGTGCAGATGCCTATGTGAACGGCAATCTGGGTTCCGGCTCGGCACAGGAAATGGCAGAATGGATGGAATACATGACCGGTGACGGCAAATCGACGCTGGCCGAACTGCGTCGCAAAAACGGGCGTGACAAGCCGTTCAAGGTTGCCTTCTTTGCGGTCGGTAATGAAGCATGGGGTTGTGGCGGCAACATGACGGCGGAGTATTACACCAATCTGTACAACCAAACCGTCAGTTTCCTGAAAGCCCCCAAGCCTTACATGCCAAAAATCATCGCCAGTGGTGGGCATGATGACGATACCACCTGGACTGATTACCTGTCTAAAAACATTCGTACGCGGGTTGATGGCATCAGTTTTCACTACTATACCCTGCCAACCGGTAACTGGAGCAAGAAAGGGCTGGCCATTGGTTTTGGTGAAGATCAATGGATATCCACGCTGAAAAACACCTTACGCATGGATACGATGATCAAAAACAACGTTGCCAAGCTGGACAAGAACGATCCTAAAAACAAGATTTCTTTCGATGTGGATGAATGGGGTACATGGTATGACGTGGAGCCCGGCACCAATCCTGGCTTTCTGTATCAGCAAAGCAGTTTGCGCGATGCAGTGGTGGCGGCGCTGAATTTCAATATCTTCCATTCCCATGCTGGGCGTGTACGCATGACCAATATTGCCCAGATGGTGAATGTCTTGCAGGCCATGATCCTGACAGAAAAAGACAAGATGTTGCTGACGCCGACTTACCATGCATTTGAAATGTATGTGCCATTTCAAAATGCGACAGCCTTGCCTCTGACGATTGCGAATAACCCTGAATACAGTTTCGGTGGCACCAGCATCCCCGAAGTCAGCGCATCTGCGGCACGTGGGCAAGATGGCAAGCTGTATCTGTCGCTGGTCAATACCAATCCCAACAAGGATGTCAGTATTGATATTGATGTCGCCGGTGAAAAACTGACTGCCGCCAAAGGCCGCGTGCTGACAGCCAAGACCATGGATGCACACAACACCTTTGCGCAACCGCAGGCCATACAACCAGCCAGCTTTAATGCCACTGCCAAGGCGGGCAAGCTGACTGTGAATGTCCCTGCCAAGGCAGTGATCGTCGTGTCGCTTGAATAGTTGAGCTGCAATCCCCTGACGGTGTATCGTCAGGGGATTGTCTAAAAGTAGGTAAGGTATAGTATGAAGCGCCGCTTTCTCCAACTGGTTGTCACCGTGTTTGCCGTATTTTTATTTTCTGTGCATGTACAGATCAAGGCTGCGGAAGTGGTGGTGCATGACCCGGTGATGGCGAAAGAGGGGGAAATTTATTACCTGTTCAGTACTGGGCAAGGAATCAGTTTTTACAGTTCCAGCAATATGCATGACTGGCGACCGGAGGGACGGATTTTTGCTGGCGAGCCGACCTGGGCACGCAAGGCGGCACCTAGCTTCCGAGGGTTTATCTGGGCGCCGGACATCCAGTTTCATGATGGGAAATACTATCTGTATTATTCCGTCTCCGGTTTTGGTCAACTGACATCGGGTATCGGAGTCACTGTCAACAAGACACTCAATCCACGCTCGCCAGACTATCGCTGGGAAGACCAGGGCATGATCCTGCAATCCATACCCGGACGTGATTTATGGAATGCCATCGATCCGAATATCGTGACCGATGACAAGGACCAGACCTGGATGGCCTTTGGTTCATTCTGGACCGGCATCAAGCTGGTGAAGCTGAATCCGGCATGGACAGGCTTGGCAGAACCGCAGGAATGGCATGCGATCGCGCAGCGCGCGCGGCCAGCATTTACCCCGGATGAATCGGGCGGGCCGGCAGAAATAGAAGCACCCTTCATTTTCAAGCGAGGCGATTATTATTACCTGTTCGTTTCTTGGGGGCTGTGCTGCCAAAAAGAAAAAAGCACTTACCATCTGGTTGTAGGGCGTTCTAAAACCGTGACTGGACCTTATCTGGACAAGGAAGGCAAGGATATGGCGAAAGGTGGTGGCTCGCTGTTTTTAGCTGGCAACCAGGACTGGAAGGCGGTCGGACACAATAGCGCCTATCACATGGATGGCAAGGATTATCTGGTATTACATGCCTATGAAACAGCCGACAACTACCTGCAAAAACTGAAAATTCTCGATATGCAGTGGGATGCCGACCTGTGGCCGGTGGTAGATGCCAGCCAGCTCAACACTTATCGCAGCGTGAAGCTGCCTGCCAAATAATATGAAAATTAATGGATTGAAGAAGTTGCTCTTGACGTGGATGCAGTGCCTGGCCTTGACAACTTTGTCCATGCTGGTATCGGGCTTTGCATCAGGCTGGGCATCTGCTGCGCAATTGTTTCCCCTTGGCGATGTAAGACTGACGGCGAGTCCTTTTCTAAAAGCACAAACCAATAATCTGCACTATCTGATGGCCCTGGACCCGGATAAGTTGCTGGCCCCGTTCCGGCGTGAAGCCGGTTTACCGGTGCCGGTTGCCAGCTATGGCAACTGGGAATCCAGCGGGCTGGACGGGCATATGGGCGGGCACTACTTGTCAGCCCTGGCGCTGATGGTCCCATCTACTGGTGACAAGCAGGTGCTGGATCGCCTGAATTATTTTGTTGCAGAACTGAAGAAATGCCAGCAAGCGCAACACACAGGTTACCTTGGCGGTATCCCCGGTGGTGTAGCGGTTTGGCAGGCCATCGCGGATGGCAAGCTGAAGGCAGATAATTTTTCGGTCAATGGCAAGTGGGTGCCCTGGTATAACCTGCATAAAACCTATGCCGGCTTGCGCGATGCCTATCGTTATGCAGGCAATCAGGATGCGCGTGAGATGTTGATCGCACTGGCAGACTGGGCTGGCGAACTCGCCACACACCTGAACCAGGAACAAATGCAAACCATGCTGCGTAGTGAACATGGCGGCATGAATGAAGTCTTTGCCGATGTGGCTGAAATGACGGGCGATAAAAAATACCTGGACCTGGCCATCCGTTTTTCACACCAGGCGATCTTGCAGCCACTGTTGCGCAAGGAAGATAAACTCAATGGTCTGCATGCGAATACCCAAATCCCCAAAGTCATCGGTTTCAAACGCATAGGTGACTTGAGCGGGCAGGCGGACTGGCAACAGGCAGCGGCATTTTTCTGGCAGGTGGTGCATGACAATCGCACGGTTGCGATAGGCGGCAACAGCGTCAAGGAACATTTTCATGACGATAAGAATTTCTCGTCCATGATCAATGAAGTGGAAGGGCCGGAAACCTGCAATACCTACAATATGCTGAAGTTGACCGAGCTATTGTTTTTGAGTGACCCCAAAGCCAGTTATAGCGATTATTACGAACGTGCGTTGTACAACCATATTTTGTCATCGCAGCATCCTGACACGGGCGGACTGGTGTATTTCACGCCCATGCGCCCCAACCATTACCGCGTGTATTCGCAGGTGGACCAGGCGATGTGGTGTTGTGTGGGTTCAGGCATAGAAAGCCATGCCAAGTATGGTGAATTCATTTATGCCCATGATGCTGACAGTCTGTACGTCAATCTGTTTATTCCTTCCACCTTGAACTGGCGTGAAAAGAAGGTGGAACTGATACAAAGCACAGATTTCCCGGATAAGGGACGTACCCGCATCGTTATTAATAAAGGGCAGGATTTCACGCTCAAGATACGCTATCCGGCATGGGTGGCTGCGGGCAAGTTGGAATTGCGTGTCAATCGTGTGCCTGTCAAGCTAACAGCCACGCCGGGCAGTTATATCGAGATCAAACGGACCTGGCAAAAAGGTGATCAGATCGATATCCGCCTGCCCATGACCACCACGCTGGAACGCATGCCGGATGCCAGCAATTATTATGCGATTCTGCATGGCCCCATTGTGCTGGCTGCCAGAACCAGTCTGTTTGCAAATAAGTTTGCCAACGAAAACCTGAACTTTTTCGCCGACGATAGCCGCATGGGGCATATTGCAAAAGGGCCGGTATGTCCGCTGGAAGCCGCCCCCGTGTTGGTGGATGACGTGGATAATTTCATGCGCAAGATAAAGCCAATCAAAGGCAAGTCGCTGCAATTTACTGCGCCGGTGATGATGTCGGGGCAGGGTGTACAAGGTGAGCAGATTGTTACCTTACTTCCATTCTTCCGTCTGCATGAGGCCCGATATACGATTTACTGGCCACAAACCAGTCCAGAAAACTTTGCCAGCCGCCGGTCTGAAGCAGCGGCCGCCGAAGCCGGACGCCTGGCCCTGGATGCGCAGACCATAGACCAGGTTGCACCGGGCGAACAACAGCCTGAATCAGATCACTTTTTCAAGGGCGAGGGTGCTGACGCCGGTATCCATCTGGGGCGGCACTGGCGTCATGCCAGTGGCTGGTTCAGTTACGAACTGAATGACAAGGAGGGTAAGGCTGGCAGCCTGCGTCTCAGTTTTGCAAGAACCGATGCGGGGCGGAAATTTGATATCTATATCAACGATCATTTGCTCAAGACATTGCTATTAACAGCCGATCATGCCGAAGATATTTATGATCTGGACATACCGCTTCCGGCTGATGTCGTGGCTAATGCAGCGGGCAAACTGACAGTGCGCTTTGTTGCACGGCCTGGATCGATGGCGGGTGGTCTGTATGGCTTGCGCTTATTGCGTAAGCCCTGATTTTCATATGGGGCGGTAGTCGTGATATAAGATTTGTCGGCTATATTCAAAGCCGCTCCTATAAAAACTATAAAAAGAAAAACGGCCTTATATGAAATTATTACCTTCAATAAAAATCACAACGCTGTTTTTACTTGGTGTGCTGAGTGCTTACGCGGTTTGGGCTGACACCATTATCCCTGCCTCAGATACTAGGCCGCAATATACAGGGCGTATCGATTTCAGTAACCGCCAGGCACCACAACTGAGCTGGCCCGGTACCAGCATCTCTGCCAATTTTACCGGTCCGTCGCTTACGGTGGTGCTGGATGATCAGTTTGGTAATAATTATTTCAATGCCTTCATTGACGATGACTATGAGCATCCGCTGATTATCCGGGCCGTGCAAGGGGAGCGCAAATATGCCGTCGCCACCAATCTGCCAAATGGCCCGCATAAATTCCTGCTGACCAAGCGTACCGAAGGAGAAGAGGGGGCCACCGCATTCAAGGGCCTGGAACTGGCAAAGTCGGAGACGTTGCTAACACCGCCAGCGCGGCCTACCCGGCGTATAGAATTTTTTGGTGATTCTATTACCTCTGGGGCAGGTAATGAAGCCCCTGACAATGGTCCGGACAATTTTGCCAAAGACAAAAATAACTTCATGACCTATGACGCCATTACGGCCCGTAATTTAAATGCGGAACTGCACGTCACTTCACAGAGCGGCATAGGCTTGATGATCAGCTGGTTTCCCTTCACCATGCCGCAGTTTTACAATCAGCTCAGTGCCGTTGGTAAAAATGAGAGTCGCTGGGATTTTTCAAGCTGGACGCCCGATGTTGTCGTCATCAATCTTTTCCAGAATGACGCCTGGCTCATTGATCGTGAACATCGCTTGCGGCCAGAACCTGATGATGAGCAGCGGGTACAGGCTTATATGGATTTTGTGAAAACCATCCGTGCCACCTATCCGTCTGCCTATATCGTATGTGCATTGGGTAGCATGGATGCGATGAGGCCAGGTTCAAAATGGCCTGGCTATGTCAGCAGCGCTGTGGCCCGCCTCAAACAGGCCAATCCGGAAGAGAAGATGGATACCATATTCTTCGAATTTACCGGCTATGCTGCACATCCACGGGTGGCACAGCATATCCGCAATGCCGACAAGCTAAGCGCATTTCTGCGGGAAAAGATGCACTGGTGATCTGGTAGTCATGGTGGACCGGCATGAATAAAGTTGTAAATACGGTATTTCCCCGGGTAATTATTTTTGGGATGTGATATCAAAAAAGATATCGCAACTTAAAAATAAATCATTGGATGGCTATGGCTGTTTCTTTTACACTAGAAAAATAAGATAGGCTCGCTGAATTTGTAGTTGTGCAGTCATGCACTCATGTATTCAGATTCAGCAGGGCACCTAGCAGGGTAAAACAAATACTCAGGAGACCAGCATGACATTCAGCCGTAGATCGTTCTTGGGCAATGCAATCCAGCTTGCCATTATCGCCATAGCCGGATTCGGTAGCGCATCTGCTCTGGCAGCCAAACCTGTCGTGATGGGTTTCTCGCAAGTGGGTGCCGAGAGCGAATGGCGTACCGCCAATACCTTGTCCATCAAAGATGCGGCCAAAAAAGATGGCATTAACCTCAAATTTGCGGATGCCCAGCAAAAACAGGAAAATCAGGTCAAGGCCATCCGTTCCTTCATCGCCCAAAAAGTCGATGTCATCGCTTTCTCACCTGTGGTTGAAACGGGTTGGGATACCGTGTTGCGTGAAGCCAAGGCTGCCAAGATACCGGTTATTCTGACCGACAGGGCGGTCAATGTGACCGATACATCGCTGTATGTGACCTTTATTGGTTCCGATTTTGTTGAAGAAGGTCGTCGTGCTGGCCGCTGGTTGCTGGAACGTGCCAAGAAAACCCCGGATCGCACTCTGAATATCGTTGAACTTCAGGGCACCGTGGGTTCTGCCCCAGCGATAGACCGCAAGAATGGTTTTGAGCAGGCAATAGCTGGTAATGCCAAGTTGAAAATCATCCGTTCCCAGACCGGTGACTTTACCCGTGCCAAGGGTAAGGAAGTCATGGAAGCCTTCCTTAAATCCCAGGGCAAGAACATCAACGTGGTGTATGCGCACAATGATGACATGGCGATTGGTGCCATACAGGCGATAGAAGAAGCAGGTATGAAGCCAGGTACTGACATAATCATCATTTCGATTGATGGTGTGAAAGGTGCGTTCGAAGCCATGATCGCTGGTAAGCTCAATGTCACGGTGGAATGCAGCCCTTTGCTGGGTCCGCAACTGATGCAGGTGGCGCGTGATGTGCTGGCAGGTAAGCCTGTACCCAAGCGGATTACGACAGAAGAAGGCGTGTTCCCGGCTGAAGTTGCTGCCAAAGAATTCCCTAATCGCAAATACTGAAACCTGCAGGCTGTTGCTGAAGATGCGCGGGGAGGCGATGTCCTCCCTTTTTGTATCGCCTGCCGGTAGTATGTCTGGCTTAGGGCAGCAGCACAGTTCAGCCTTTGCAGCACCCCAAACTGTTGATGATTATGAGCGTATCCGATAACGGAGCATCTGCCACGCCTGTGCTGGAACTGCGTGGCATAGACAAGAGTTTCCCCGGCGTAAAAGCGCTGAGCCAGGCTGGCTTGCGCCTGTTTGCCGGTGAGGTGCATACCCTGATGGGACAAAACGGCGCCGGAAAATCCAGCCTGATCAAGGTACTGACTGGTGTCTATACACCGGATGGTGGCAGCATTTTGCTGGATGGCAAGGCGGTGCAGCCGCAATCTACTTCTGATGCGCAAGACCTGGGTATCAGCACCGTCTATCAGGAAGTGAATCTATGTACCAATCTGTCGGTCGCTGAAAATATTTTCATCGGTCGCTATCCCAAACGTTTCGGTCGCATCGACTGGCGCAGCATGCGCGAGCAGGCGGCTGGCATACTGGCGCAATTGCAGATTGATATCGATGTGACCGCACCGCTGGCGCAATATTCCCTGGCGATACAGCAAATGGTGGCGATATCGCGGGCTATCAGTGTGTCGGCCAGGGTGTTGATACTGGATGAGCCGACTTCCAGCCTGGATGAGGCCGAAGTGCAGTTATTGTTCAGCGTGTTGAAGCGCTTGCGTGAACAGGGCATGGCTATCCTGTTTGTTACCCACTTTTTAGAACAGACCTATGCGATTTCTGATCGCATTACGGTGCTGCGCAATGGCATGCTGGAAGGTGAATACCTGTGCCAGGATCTGTCACGGCTGGCGCTGGTGAATAAAATGATAGGCGCACCGGACGAGGCTGAACAGTTGCAATCCAGTATGGATGATGCCGATGGAATTACATCTGCAGGCAGTGAGGCTGCCATTTTTTTAGAGGCGCATGGCCTGGGGCGCAAGGGTGCCATCCTGCCTATGGATTTGACCATCAATGCGGGCCAGATACTGGGATTTTGTGGATTGCTGGGTGCCGGTCGTACCGAGGCGGCACGCCTGCTGTTTGGTGCTGACAAGGCGGATAGCGGGCATATCCGTATAGGCGGCAAAGATAGACATTTTTCATCGCCCAGGGATGCCATTGCTGCCGGTATTGCTTTCTGTTCTGAAGACCGCAAACATGAAGGCGCGATACTGTCTTTGTCCGTGCGTGAAAACATGATGCTGGCCTTGCAGGCCAGGACCGGTATCTTGCGTGCCCTGCCGATGAAAGAACAACAGACGCTGGCGCTGGAATATGTACAAAGGCTGGGCATTAAAACTGCCGATATCGATACGCCCATAGGCACGCTGTCTGGTGGTAACCAGCAAAAGGTATTGCTGGCGCGCTGGCTGTTGACATCGCCAGGTTTGCTGATACTGGATGAACCTACCCGTGGCATTGATGTGAAAGCCAAACAGGAAATCATGGATTTCGTGTCCACCCTGTGTCGCAAGGGCCTCGCAGTCTTGTTCATCTCATCCGAATTGCCGGAAGTCTTGCGTTGCAGCGACCGCATGCTGGTCCTGCGTGACCGCAAGATTTGCGGCGAATATGCAAAAGGCGAACTGGATGAAACATCGGTTCTGGAAGTCATAGCAGGGGGTGCGTGATGACCATGTCAGCAAAAGCCGATACATCATCTGCGCCGCCATTGCCATCTGGCCCTGTACCGACCTTGTCCATGAAAAACAGATTATCCATCCTGCTGCAACATCCCTTGTCCCGCCCCATACTGGCATTGCTGGTGTTGTGTGTCATTGATTTGCTGTGGATCCCCGGTTTCTTTCATTTGCGATTGCAGGATGGCCATCTGTACGGCAGCGTGATTGATATCCTGAACCGTGCGGCACCGCTAATGTTGACCGCAGTGGGCATGACACTGGTGATTGCCACGCGCGGCATTGATATTTCTGTCGGTGCTGTAGTGGCCCTGTCTGGCACTGTCGCTGCCATGCTGATAGGAGGCACGCTGAGCATGAAAAACGGCATACCCGAATACGTCAGCAACACCCCCATGGTATGGGCATTGTGTGCAGCGCTGGGTGCGGCCCTGTTGTGTGGCGTTTGGAATGGTGCGCTGGTGGCCTTGTTGGGCCTGCAACCTATTGTGGCGACGCTGATACTGATGGTGGCGGGGCGTGGGTTGGCACAGTTACTGACCGATGGGCAAATCGTCACCGTGTACTACCAGCCGTATTTCTTCATCGGCAGCGGCTATTTGTTTGGTTTGCCGTTTTCATTGACGATAGTTGCCGTGGTGTTTTTGCTGACCGCATTGATCATGCGTAAAACGGCGCTGGGCCTGTTCATACAGGCTATCGGCGTCAATCCGGTAGCAGCCAGGCTGGCCGGCATCAGGACCGCTGCCCTGATATTTTTTGTTTACCTGTTTTGCAGCCTGTGTGCTGGTGTTGCCGGTTTGATGATCAGTGCCAATATCAAAAGTGCCGATGCAAATAATGCCGGGCTCTTGCTGGAACTGGATGCCATTCTGGCAGTGACTCTGGGTGGTACATCGCTGAATGGCGGCAAGTTCAGCCTGATAGGCAGCGTGATAGGTGCGCTCATCATACAGACGCTGACGTATACGATTTATGCCATGGGTGTGCCGCCAGAGGTGAATATGGTGGTCAAATCCATCGTTGTATTCGTGGTGTGCCTGTCCCAATCCGCCGAATTCAAAGGCATTTGGCAACGTGCCGTGGCACGTGTCAAACGTCCTTCCTAGCTTACGAAGACTGCTTCGACATGAATCCTTTTTTTCTGACTTTACGCAAGCTCACGCATAGCGCGTATTTTATCTCGCTGGTGACGGTTGGCCTGTTGTTGCTGATGCTGGTACTGGGGGGCGTGGCTTATCCCGGGTTTTTATCCTTGCAGGTAATCTGCAACCTGCTCATCGATAATGCTTTTTTGCTGGTGATTGCCATCGGCATGAGTTTTGTCATTTTGTCGGGCGGTATCGACTTGTCGGTCGGTTCAGTGCTGGCACTGAGTACCATGATCACTGCCTGGATGTTGCAGATGTGGCACTGGCCGCCTATCTTGGTGGTGCCGCTGGTATTGGTGCTGGGCAGCCTGTTTGGGGCTGCCATGGGGGGCATGATTCATTTTTTCAAATTGCAGGCATTTATCGTTACCCTGGCCGGCATGTTCCTGGCACGTGGGCTGTGCTATCTGATCAGCATCAATTCCATCACCATTGATGACCCGTGGTTTGTCAGCATGTCGCAAAGCCAGTTGGCGTTTCTTGATGTGTTTGTTTCGCCGGGTGTGGTGATTGCCTTGCTGATGCTGGGTCTGGCCATTTACCTGGCGCACTACAGCGAATTTGGACGCGCGGTATATGCCATAGGCGGGAATGAGCAAAGCGCCCTGATGATGGGCTTGCCGGTCGCCCGGACCAAGGTCATGATTTATGCGTTCAGTGGCTTTTGTGCGGCACTGGCTGGTTTATTGTTTTCGTTTTATATGCTGTCCGGCTATGGCTTGCATGCGCAGGGCACGGAGCTGGATGCGATTGCTGCCGTGGTCATCGGTGGCACCTTGCTGACAGGTGGCGTCGGGTATGTGGCTGGTGCGCTGACTGGCGTGCTGGTACTGGGCACCATACAAACCCTGATTGCCTTTGATGGCACACTAAGCTCGTGGTGGACGAAGATTGTCATAGGCGGCTTATTGTTTATATTCTGCCTGGTGCAAAGAATCATGGTGATCAGTGCGGGAAAAACCCCCGTGCCGTCTGCAACTGTGGGGAAGGCCTGATATCGTAGCTGGTACAGGTATCTGAAAAATCAATGTGAGAAGTGAAAGTAATAAGTGAAGACAAGGCAAAAGTCTGAATCACATATCGCCATGATCATGTGGGGCTTGTGAATGCGTGTTTTACTCTTCTATAAGTCCTGCATATTTCAGGCCCATACATGTCCATACAGGTCCACGCAGCATAATATATTTCAGGAATATCAAAAATCCCTAAAAATATGTGGCAACATGCCCCGGCGAATTCAATATTGATTACGGCATTGCTCATCTATGGATACACCCAACCCTAACTGGTTTTTGCGCGCACGTCTGAAGACCAGGCAATTATTGCTGTTGATTGCACTTGATGAGCACCGCAATATCCACCGCGCATCCGAAGCCCTGCACATGACGCAACCGGCAGCGTCCAAGCAACTGAAAGACCTGGAAGAAATGCTGGACGTGCAGTTGTTTGATCGCCTGCCACGCGGTATGGAACCTACCATCTTTGGCGAAACCATGATACGTCATGCACGCATGGCGCTGAACAGCCTGGCCCTTGCCCATGACGATATCGTGGCGCTCAGGTCTGGTTTGCTGGGGCAGGTAGAGGTCGGTGTCATCATGACACCTGGCATGGCCTTGCTGCCCAAGGCCATTGCCCGTATCAAGCAGCAGGCCCCGCTGTTGCGCATAGGCGTGCACATGGAGCAAAGTAATATCCTGTTGGAGCGCCTGCAACGTGGCAATCTGGATTTTATGATAGGCCGCATCCTTGATCAGGAAAACAGTGCCAGCCTGAGCTATGAAGAACTGACCGAAGAGCCCGCCTGTGCCGTGGCCCGTATCGGTCACCCTTTGCTGGAACATCCCAATCTGCAATTGCAGGATATAAATACCTGCCCCTGGATATTGCCACTGCAAGGCAGCGTCCTGCGCCACCGCTTCGACATGATGTTCAGGCGGGCAGGGCTGGAACCGCCGGTGAATGTGGTCGATACCACGGCTTTGCTGCTGATCACCGCCTTATTGCAGCAGACCGATAGCCTGCACGTCATGCCGGTGGATGTAGCGCGCTACTATGCGTCCCTGAATGTATTAAGCATCTTGCCGATAGAACTGCCGTGCAAGATGGATGCCTTTGGCATTATCCGCCAGCGCGATCATTTGCTGTCACCCGGTGCCGGCCTGTTGTTGCAGGCCGTACGGACTGTGGCTGCAGAGTTGTATTAATCTGGCATGCTCTATGCTTATTCATAATCATTGCTGACACTTACTTTTCCGACGTTCATGTCCATTATTTATTCCACACTTAATCATCAATTGCGGGTTCCGCTTGCCTCGGAAATTCATTCCCGTCCTTTTTTGAAATTGCAGGCGCCTGAACGCATATCGCACCTTGCCGTGTATTCCGGTGCCGAAAGCAAGGCCGTTACATCCATAGCGCATGAACAGCATGCCTTGCTGGCTGCTCTGTGCGCGCATTTTGCTGTGGCAGCACCGGCTGGTACCGTCAAATATTTTTATCACGACTTTGGACGTTTTCGTCTGAAGTGGGAATGTCATGCCGAATTTGCCACCTATACCTTTGCTGAAAGCCTGACCGAAGTACCGGCCCTGGGGGATATGTTTGATGACATGCCGGTAACCCAGTTGCCGGGTGAATGGTTATTGCGTCTACAGGGGAAAATGCTGGTGGCCGCGCATGTTGCCTTGTGCCGCAATGGCGAAAGTACCGAGCAGTTTGCGCGCAGCCTGGCGCGGGTGTTTGAGGGCAATGTGCTGGCGGGCAGCCATGTCATGCAAGGGGGCGAGCTGTGGTCGGATTTTGCCATTCAGGCCGATGGTTTCAGTCGCTTTGTGATACGTGATATTGACATGCGCGCCATGCAGGCTGGGCGTCTGGTACAGCGGATACTGGAAATTGAAACCTATCGCATGATGGCCCTGCTCGGTCTTCCCTATGCCCAGCAGGCAGCAACGTCATTGAACAGCATAGAAAATGAACTGGTCGCGCTGTCGGCAGCCATGGTCAAGGCCGGTGAATCCGGTAAGGAAAATGCGCCTGAACAAGATGGCGTATCAGTCCATGATCTGCTGGACCAGATCATGCGTCTGGCTGCGCGCATAGAAAAACTGGCGCTGGACAATAGCTACCGTTTCTCTGCTTCCCAGGCGTATTTCAGAATTATCGAAGCACGCATAGAAGAATTGCGCGAAGTCCGGATAGAAGGTATCCCCACCATAGAAGAATTTATGGACAGACGCCTGACACCCGCCATGAATACCTGCGTTGCCATGCTTAACCGGCAGGAAGCGCTGGCGCAAAGAATTGCGAATACCAATGATTTGTTGCGCACCCGTGTTGGCATTGTGCAGGAAGCACAGAACCGTCAGATATTGCAATCCATGAATGCCCGTGCCGCCCAGCAATTGCGCCTGCAACAGGCGGTGGAGGGCTTGTCGGTCGCCGCCATTTCCTATTATGTGACCGGGCTGTTTTCCTACGTCGGCAAAGCCATCAAGCAGACTGGGGTGAATCTGAATACCGATCTGTTTACCGGCATCATGGTGCCGCTGGTGGTGGGTGCGGTATGGCTGAGCCTGCGCCACATGCACAAGAAAATGCATGCGCATTGAAATGCAGGGTTTGCTGCTATTGATGCAATTTAAATGATATCAGGTGTTGCAAGGTTGCTAAGAAATACCTTCGAAATGCAAGGGATTGTTACCAGGCGTTGTTTTTGCGCCCGTCGAGTCAACAAACTATTGTCTGTCGCGTTGATTGAGTACATCACCTTTTTTCGGAGTACATCATGCGCAAGCTTACTATCCTGACTTCAATTACACTCATTTGCTCGATGGCAGGATGTGCGGTGCAACGTTATCCTGCCAATACGCAGGGGCAATATCCAACCCAATACCCCAATCAGAATCAGTACCAGCAATATCCAACTCAGTATCCAGGGTATGGGCAAAATCAGGCACCTTATCCAAATCAGTACCAGAATCAGAATGCCTATGTGGATACGGCCCTTATCGTCGGCATACGCGAAGTTAATGTCGGCAGCGGCGGTTCTTCCGGTGCTGGTGCGGCAGTCGGCGCACTGATCGGCGGTGTGCTTGGTCATCAGGTTGGCAAGGGCAGTGGGCGTGACCTGGCAACCATAGGCGGTGCGATTGCCGGTGGCGTGCTGGGCAATGAAATGGAGCGTTCATCCACACCCAAAAACAAGCTGGAACTGACAGTGCGCCTGCAAAATGGCGAACAACGCACCTTGTTGGTGGAGCCGAATAATTACTATCGTATGGGCGACAGGGTCAGGGTTAGCTTCCAGAACGGCCAATTGGCATTGGCTCCCTGAGTCTGGTCATGTCCTTAATCTATAGTTGATAAAAAATAAGTTAATAAAAAAAATATAAAAAATATACAAAACCCCCGGCACTTCAGGTAGTGCCGGGGGTTTTGCTTTGTGAGTATGCTGTGGATTTTTATGCAATAGCGTGGCGTTTTCTTGTCAAACAGTTATTTGTCTGGTGCCGTATTTTGTGAATGCCTGCATCAGTCACCGGACAGAGGCATACAGGCTACAATATCGCCTGATAACAATTTGCTCAATCCGGGAATACTTCATGTCAAAACCTATGCTCACTGTGGCTGAGGCGCTGGAATTTTTATTGTCTGCTGTTCGTCCTATTCAGGACATTGAAACAGTTTCTACGCTGGCCGCCAATGGTCGTTTGCTGGCGCAGACCCAGACTTCCCTGTTGGATGTGCCGCCTCTGGATAATACCCAGATGGATGGTTATGCCGTGCGCGCTGCTGATTGTGTCAATGCAGAAACACGCCTGCGCGTCAGCCAGCGTATTCCCGCCGGTTATATTGGCGAAGCGCTGGAGGCTGGCACCGCAGCACGTATATTTACTGGTGCCATCATCCCGACTGGCGCTGATGCCGTAGTCATGCAGGAACAATGTGTTGCTGATGGTGATTTTGTGACCGTCAAACACCAACCCAAAGCTGGCGAATGGATACGCAGGCAGGGCGAAGATATTGCTACTGGATCGACTATTCTGGCAGCAGGGACCAGATTAAGGGCGCAGGAACTGGGTTTGGCTGCGTCTGTCGGGCTGGCGCAATTGCCCGTGTTGCGCCGTCCAAAGGTGGCAGTCTTTTTTACCGGTGATGAACTGGCCATGCCGGGTGACCCTTTGAAGCCGGGGGCAATTTATAACTCCAACCGCTTTACCCTGACGGCCTTGTTGCAAGACCTGGGTTGCGATGTCACCGACTATGGCATCGTGCCAGACAAGCTGGATGCCACCCGGTCCACACTGCGGCTGGCCAGTCAGGAACATGATGTCATCATCACCTCTGGCGGTGTATCGGTCGGGGAAGAAGATCATGTCAGACCTGCGGTCGAGGCCGAAGGCCGCCTGGATATGTGGCAGATCGCCATCAAACCAGGCAAACCGCTGGCTTTTGGCGAAGTGGGCAAGGCATTCTTTATTGGCTTGCCTGGCAATCCGGTATCCAGTTTCGTGACCTTCCTGTTATTCGTGCGTCCCTTCTTGCTGCGTATGCAGGGCGTGCAAAAAGTCAGCCCGCAGTCATATACCGTGCGTGCAGATTTTAACTGGCTGAAACCAGACCGCCGCAATGAATTCTTGCGTGCACGCATGAATGCAGAGGGTGGTCTGGATCTGTTTGCCAATCAGGGTTCAGCCGTGTTGACATCGACAGTCTGGGGTGACGGTTTGATTGACCTTGCACCAGGTCAAAGCATTCATGCGGGTGATGTGGTCAAATTCATTCCTTTCAGCAGCCTGATGGGCTAAGTTTTTTTAGATTGATTATGTATATTCAATTACGATTTTTTGCAAGTGTGCGTGAAAAACTGGGCTCGTCTTCAGAGCAGGTCGACGTGCCGCCAGAGGTGCAGACCGTGGCTGATGTCCGGCAATGGCTGATACAGCGTGGCGATGTCTGGGCCGAGGCGCTGGCGCCGGATCGTGCCTTGCGCATGGCATACAACCAGCAAATGTGCGCGCCTGACAAACACATCAGCGCAGGGGCAGAAGTCGCTTTCTTTCCTCCGGTAACCGGGGGGTGACATGACAGTAAGGGTGCAGACAGCAGACTTTGATCTGAATGCAGAGATGGCACAAATGCGTCAGGGCAAACCGGCCATCGGTGCCCTGGTCAGCTTTGTCGGTGTCGTGCGTGATATGAATGAGGGGCAGGCCGTTCAGGCCATGGAACTTGAACATTATCCCGGCATGACCGAGAAATCACTGGAACAGATCGAGCAGCAGGCGCGGCAGCGCTGGCAACTGATGGACGTGCTGGTCATCCACCGGGTCGGTGCACTCTTGCCGCTGGACCAAATCGTGCTGGTGATTGTGGCATCACGTCACCGTGGCGAGGCTTTTGCCGCCTGCGAATTCATCATGGACTATCTCAAAACCCAGGCACCTTTCTGGAAAAAAGAACAGACGCCGGACGGTGCGCGCTGGGTCGATGCCAGGGAAACCGATGACCAGGCTTTACAAAAATGGATGCAAGGAACTGAAACGCTTGCAGGAGACCATGCATGACCTGGCTAGGCGCACTGGCAGTAGGGCTGGGTGCTGCTTTGGGGGCTTGGCTACGCTGGGTGTTGGGCTTGTGGCTGAATGCCACTTATCCCTTATTGCCATTGGGTACCTTGATCGCCAATCTTGGTGGCGGCTATATCATAGGCCTGTGCGTTGCTTTTTTTTCTGCGAACCCGCAGTTGTCGCCTGAATGGCGTTTGTTTCTGGTGACGGGTTTTCTTGGTGGCCTGACTACCTTTTCCACATTTTCAGCCGAGGCCATGAGCTTGCTGCATCGTGGCGACTATGGCTGGGCGCTCATGCATAGTGGTGCACATCTGGTCGGGTCCATCCTTTGCTGTTTTGCCGGGTTTGCTACTTACCGTGCATTGTTTGCATAGCTGTTCAGCGCCAAATCTCTTGAACTGGCAATGTACTGGGTAGCATATTAATGTACTGCACAATGCGGGGTTTGGTACCGCGGTTGGGGCGACTGCCGTGCGGCAGTAACTGATTCCATATCACCATGTCGCCCGCCTTGCCGCCTATGGGCCTGGAACCTAGCGTATGCAAGTCCTGTTCTCGCGGATCGGCATCAGCAGGCAGACTGGCCAGCCAGGCATCCAGCTTATGCTGAAAGCCAGGTACCAGCGTCAGCGCACCTTGTTCGGGCGGTGTGTCTGTCAGATATAAAATCCCTTGTGTGGCAAATGGAATGGGTTGATGCAGGCTCATGTCCCAATGCAGGTCTGGCCCACGAAAGCTGTGCCCTGATCTTTCGGGTACATTGAAGCCGCAACGGTCGGTGCTGACCCATAAGTCCGTTGTCTGCCACAATTGTGCAAAGGCTTTGTGAATACGCGCAGAACTACGGTTGGCATCAAAAGCCGAGGACTGGAATAATTGCACCATGATGTTTGTATGTTCACCGTGATACCAGGATTCAACATCATCTTCCCTGGCGTTTAGTGTGTCCCAGATCACTTGTGCTGCCGCAGCACTATCTTGCGCCGGTACCGCTTCGCGCAGTATCACGAAACCCTGTTCATCCCAGTGTTGCAAATCGTCTTTCGACAGCACATCTGGCATGCTGGCCAGTTGCGCTTGCCATGCCAATATGCTGGCGGGTAGTGCCGTCTGGTGGGTGAGGGCGTTGATGCGCGCCACACTGTCCGTCGACGGCATGCCCGCAGTGTGGATGAGCCAGGCTTCAAAAACTGCGAAATCGGGTACTTCATTCAGGATGAACTGCGTCACCTGTTCCAGACCCACACCCAGGGTATGCAACATCAACCTGTCAGTGTGAAAGTGCGTGGTATGGTCGATTTTTTCTCCACGGCGCGCTGCCATCATGCGTGACCAGTAATCTTTCAGATGCGGCAGCTTGATGCGCACTTCGGTATCGGGGCAGCCAGGATTTGTGCACGTGTCGGACAGGGGCATGGCGAACACTGGTAAAAAAAGAAATATGATCGCAAACTGTGTAAAAAATAGCAAATTGAGATCAACATGGTCATTCTGAGTATAATCAGGAGACTTCTGTATAAACTTACATCTTTTATCCATGACTGCTGATACTTTTTCCTTATTCCCGGCCCTTGAAGCTAACCGTAGCGGCATGCTGAAGGTGGATGATACCCATACCCTGTATTGGGAAGAAAGTGGCAATCCGCAAGGTCAGCCAGTGCTGTTCCTGCATGGTGGCCCGGGCGCTGGCACTTCACCCAATCACCGGCGTTTTTTTGATCCGGCACATTACCGCATCGTTTTGTTTGATCAGCGAGGTGCCGGTAAATCCTTGCCCCTGGGCGAGTTTCGCGACAATACCACCCCCTTGCTGGTCAGCGACATAGAAAAAATCCGTGTCATGCTGGGGATAGAGCAGTGGCTGGTCTTCGGCGGATCATGGGGTTCGACCCTGGCACTTGCCTATGGTGAGGCGCATCCTGAGCGCTGTCTTGGCTTTGTGCTCAGGGGCATATTCCTGTGCACCAAGGCCGAAGTGGAATGGTTCGTGAACGGCATGAAATTTTTCTTCCCCGAAGTGCATCAGCGTTTTGCTGATGCAGTGCCGGAAGGCGAACGCCATGATTTGCTGACCGCCTATATGAAGCGCCTGTTTTCGGATGATCCAGCGGTCTACATCGAAGCTGCCCGTAACTGGAGCCGTTATGAAGGTTCTTGTATTTTCCTCAAGCCGCAACCTGAAGCCATTGCTGATTTTGAGTCAGACGCCATCTGCATAGGTCTGGGCAGGCTGGAAGCGCATTACATGCTGAATGCGGCTTTCATGCGTGAAGATCAACTGATACAGGACATTGAGCGCATACGCCATCTGCCAGCCGTGATCGTGCAGGGGCGCTATGATGTGGTGTGCCCACCGGTCAGTGCATACCGCCTGCATCAGGCCTGGCCGGAAGCCAGTCTGCAAATGATTGCAGATGCCGGACATTCCGGTTCAGAACCAGGCATAGCCGAAGCGCTGGTACGTGCTACCGAGCAATTCCGGCAATCTGGCAAGTTTGAGTAACAAGTTTGAGTAACAAGTTTACGCCTTCAATTGAGCAAGCGTGGTGGCGCATCTTCGGGTGCGCTACCGCTGTTGTTACCCAGCATTTCCAGTGTAAATCCCCAATCGGCTTTTTCCACTGCATCCTGAAACAGTTTGCAAAAACCGTGTAACAGGCGGCGGCCCATGGCGACTTCAAAGTTTTTTTTGCCGCCAGCGACAATAAATTCCATACGAAATGCTGCTGTAGCATGCACGTGAAACTGGATGTCGTCTGGCAGTAAAGCCTGTTCGCCCAGGGGCCAGCTTTCGGCCTTGCTGGCGAAAGGTGCATCAAAATTGCCGCCATCCTTCATCTGGGCGACAGACGCTTCATGTTCCATCTGCACCATCTCTGCACTGGCATGGGCTGCCCCTGGCTTGCCCAGTTTTACCTGTTTGGCCATGGCTTCCAGTAAGGTAGGCCAGAATTGCATGGTCAGGCGGCGTGTAAACAGCAAGTGAATTTCTTGCCTGGACGAAGATGATTTCTCGCCAAAGGAAAATTTGATCAGCAGTCTGTCCTGGTCGGGCAGATAACTCATTTGTAATTGTTGTAATTCCATGTCTTTCTTTTGATGTAAAGCAAACAAGCGTGCATCTGTTTTTTTAATATTCTTGAAATTGGCTCTGCTGCCCCAAATTGTGTCACTAACTAATTCTTCAGGAGAGAGTCATGCGGCTCGACAAATTAACCACGAAATTGCAGGAAGCCCTTGCCGACGCGCAAAGCCAGGCAGTCGGCAATGATAACCAATACATAGAACCTGTGCACGTATTGTTGGCTTTAATCAACCAGGATGATGGCAGCAGCCGTTCGCTGTTGCAAAGAGCAGGCGTGAATGTGATCGCCCTTGGCAATGCCTTGAAGTCAGCCCTGGACAGATTGCCCAAGGTATCCGGTACCGATGGTCAGGTCCAGGCTGGTCGTGAGCTGGTAGGCTTGCTGAACCTGGCTGATAAAGAATCCCAGAAACGTGGCGATCAGTTCCTGGCCAGTGAAATGGTCTTGCTGGCCCTGACCGAAGACAAATCGGAAGCAGGCAAGCTGGCGCGCGAAAACGGCCTGACGCGCAAGGCGCTGGAACAGGCGATTGCTGCCGTGCGCGGTGGCGGCAATGTGGATAGCCAGGACGCCGAAGGCCAGCGTGAAGCCCTGAAAAAATATACGCTTGATCTGACCGAGCGCGCACGTCTGGGCAAACTTGATCCTGTGATCGGGCGTGATGATGAAATCCGTCGTGCTATCCAGGTCTTGCAGCGTCGCAGCAAGAATAATCCGGTCTTGATCGGTGAGCCTGGAGTCGGTAAAACCGCCATCGTCGAAGGCCTGGCGCAGCGTATCGTCAATGGTGAGGTGCCAGACAGCCTGAAATCCAAACGTGTCTTGTCGCTGGATATGGCTGCTTTGCTGGCAGGTGCCAAATACCGTGGTGAATTTGAAGAACGCCTGAAAGCCGTGCTGAAAGAAATCGCCATGGATGAAGGCCAGACTATCGTCTTTATCGATGAATTGCACACCATGGTCGGTGCCGGCAAGGCAGAGGGCGCGATGGATGCCGGCAATATGCTGAAACCCGCCCTGGCGCGTGGTGAACTGCATTGCGTCGGTGCCACCACCCTCGATGAATACCGCAAATACATAGAAAAAGATGCTGCACTGGAACGTCGCTTTCAGAAAATCATCGTGGATGAGCCGAGTGTCGAAGCGACGATAGCGATCCTGCGTGGCCTGCAAGAAAAATATGAAGTCCATCATGGTGTCGATATTACCGATCCGGCCATCGTTGCTGCGGCAGAACTGTCACACCGCTATATCACCGACCGCTTCTTGCCGGACAAGGCGATTGATCTGATTGATGAAGCTGCTGCCAAGATCAAGATAGAAATCGACTCCAAGCCCGAAGTCATGGACAAGCTGGACCGTCGCCTGATACAACTGAAGATAGAAAAGGAAGCCGTCAAGCGCGAGAAAGATGAAGGTTCGAAAAAACGTCTGGTATTGATCGAAGAAGAAATCGACAAACTGGCCCGCGAATACGCTGACCTGGAAGAAGTCTGGAAGGCAGAAAAAGCCAGCGTGCAGGGCAGTACCCATATCAAGGAAGAGATAGAAAAAATCCGGCTGCAAATGGATGATGCAAGACGCAAGGGCGACTGGCAAACCATGTCCGAATTGCAGTATGGCCGCCTGCCTGAACTGGAAGCACAACTGAAACAGGCTGATACCCAGGCAGATAAAAACCAGCAAGACCATGGCAAGATGAAATTGCTGCGTACCCAGGTTGGTGCTGAAGAAATTGCCGAAATTGTCTCGCGGGCGACTGGTATTCCAGTGTCACGCATGATGCAGGGCGAGCGCGAAAAACTCTTGCAGATGGAAGATGCATTACATCAGCGTGTAGTCGGTCAGCATGAAGCGATTGTTGCCGTATCTGATGCGATTCGCCGTTCGCGCGCAGGTCTGGGCGACCCTGGCCGTCCGTATGGTTCCTTCCTGTTCCTGGGTCCTACCGGTGTGGGTAAAACCGAGCTATGCAAGGCACTGGCAAGTTTTATGTTTGATACGGAAGAATCGCTGATCCGTATCGACATGAGTGAATTCATGGAAAAACACTCGGTAGCCCGCCTGATCGGTGCGCCACCAGGTTATGTCGGCTATGAAGAAGGCGGTTACCTGACCGAAGCAGTACGTCGCAAGCCGTATAGTGTGATCTTGCTCGATGAGGTGGAAAAAGCCCATCACGATGTTTTCAATGTACTGTTGCAGGTGCTGGATGATGGGCGTATGACCGATGGACAGGGCCGTACCGTGGACTTTAAAAACACGGTGATCGTCATGACATCCAATCTTGGCTCGCACCAGATACAGGCCATGGAAGGCAGTGACCCTGAAGTGATCAAGATGGCTGTCATGGGTGAAGTCAAAACCCATTTCCGTCCGGAATTCATCAACCGTATTGATGAGATCGTCGTGTTCCATGCACTGGATGCCAAAAACATCGGTGCGATCGCCAAGATACAGTTGAAGACGCTGGAACAACGTCTGCATCAGATGGACATGGGCTTGCAGGTCAGCGACGCCGCTTTGCACAAAATCGCCGAGGCTGGTTTCGACCCTGTGTATGGTGCCAGACCGCTGAAACGCGCGATCCAGCAGGAAATCGAAAACCCCTTGTCGAAAATGATATTGCAAGGCCAGTTCGGACCCAAGGATGTGATTGCCATTGACGCCAAAGAACATGAACTGGTGTTCACCAAAGCCAGTGTCTGATTGAATAGAAATATTGAACTTTGAGACCAGGCTATGGTCTATCTGAATGTAGGAAGCAAGTTGGGGCAGCATGCAAATGCTGCCCTTTTTTTATTTCACCATGACGTTAGCACCGAATTTGGCTGACGTTCGCTGAGACTCGCCACAGCGAGTTTCCCTAGGGAGCAAGCGGGTTCACCATATGACGGTGCTTTCCGTAACCATTGAGTTACTACACTTCGAGAACGCCGATGGCAGTGCCAGGAATCCAACGTCTTCGGTTGAATTGCTGACCACACTGATGTCAAACAGTCCAATGGCCGTAACTTTCTTGAATAGAGGCTCGCCGAGAGGTGCGCGAAGCACTGCGGCGGCGGTCAGACTTTTTGATAGAACAGGGGTTGGGTGAGCGACGCGGCCAGCGTGTGATCTTGGCGCGCAATCTGCTGGCAACATTACGAAGCCGGGATATCGACTCTGCCGCCAAAACCATCGCTACGGAAACCGGTTTGATACATCGACCAGCGATCCATGGAGAGCGCGTGACCGGCATCTACAGCCGCAGCGTACAACTTGCCAGCGGTCGCTTCGCCATGCTTGACGGCGGCATGGGCTTCAGTTTGGTGCCGTGGAAGCCAGTGATTGAGCAGCGACTGGGGCAGGCCCTGACTGCCATCGTTCGCGATGGTGGTGGCGTATCCTGGGAGTTCGGCCGAATGCGCGGGCAGTAGATCAACTAACGATTTAGCAGCACTTAACGCAAATACTACTTCTTGATTTTTAAGGTCGTGATTTTTCGGAAAGTGAATAAATCAGCGGCTCCTTTAAATCCGACGTATTTTCGGAAACGGATTGAAAGCAAAATCACATGCTTGTCAAAATAATATCGTATGCTGAAGATCGAACTATTTCTTTTGAACCGCATTTATGGCAAATGCGTGTCAGTGGAAAAGTTTGCAATATTGGCCACCAACAACCGCATCCTATCGATGAGCGGACGGGAGTCTCCACGTCGCCATTGGAAAGAGTAAGGAAGCGGAGTTAGCGTGGAGTCATCCGGTGCCCTGCAAAGACTCTTCTGGGTCACCAATTTGTCAGCCCACCCAGTGGGCAAAATGCCCACGCCAACTGATGCGACCAGCATACCGGCGATCGCCCCCCAGTTGTTGCAGCTGATCCGCTCGATAGATGCAATTTGATGGGCCAGTAGCCAATCGTCAACGAGGCGGGTAGTACCCGCTGAAGGTGGTAGTGCGATGATTGGCAATCCCTTTCCAAGCAAACTGACCATCGTTTCGCCGTCACCCACCAGTTTTGGTGCCGCCATCCAAACAAACTGCGCCTGCGTGATTGGTTGGGAAAGAATGGTTTGGCGGGACGAGCGTCCGGCGATGACGGCGAAATCAATCTCACCTTTGTCGACTTGAACTTCCAGGGAAGCACCGACGTCAACATGAGGCTCCAATATCAGCCTCGGATGAAATGTTCGCACCTGAGCGACGAAATGCGGCAGCCATGTCAGGGCGCTGAGCTCGCCTACGCCGAATGTGCAACGTCCCACAAGGTCTGCGTTGGGTGTAAATCCTCTGCGGATGTTAGCGACGGCATCGATTACTTCCAGCGCTCGTGGCAACAACCCATGTCCAGCATCCGTAAGGGTTGCACGATGTCCGCTTCTGTCGAAAACGGGCACGCCCAGCGACTGCTCCAATTCTGCAATGCGTTTGGATAACGAAGATACCGAGAGGTGTAGGCGTTGGGCGGCAATGGCGAAATTTGCGCAGGTTGCAGCCCAGTAAAAGGCTTCCAGTTGCTTAAGGGTCATAGGCTTCGAATATTGTTCGCTTTTAGCGAATAAGTCAATATAAATAATTTCGCTTTTTTTAATCACATCCTCTAACTAACATTGCCGAATTGTCTCGCGGCTCATCGTCAATTGATGAAATTGCCAATGAAAGTGGGGGGGGCTGGTCCTAATGGAAAAAGTTGCTTATGAACAAAAAATGCTATGCCATCATCGGTGGCGGAATCAACGGATTGGCGGTGGCCAGGCAGCTGTTGCTTGATTACCCAGACATATCAGTGACGGTTTTCGAAAAGGAAGCAGCTGTCGCAAAGCATCAGTCCAGCCACAACTCGGGAGTGGTGCATGCCGGCTTGTACTACGAGCCGGGTGGTCTGAAAGCCCGCCTGTGTCGTCGTGGAGTCGAACTTGTCAAGAACTATTGTGCTGAAAACGCCATTCCTTACGACGAATGCGGCAAGGTTGTCGTGGCGCTCAACGAAGAGGAGCTTCCGCGGCTGGAGGCCATCTATAACAAGGCTCTGGCGAATCAAGTACCAGGCGTATGCCTGATTGGCCCTGACAAGCTGCGCGAGATCGAACCGAACTGCATTGGTATTCGCGCTTTGCATTCGCCGCATACCGCCATCGTCAGTTACGGTCAGATCGCCTGCCGAATTGCTCTGGAAATTGACGAGCGGGGCGGCACCATCCAGCTGAACTCGCCGGTCTATCGCTTGATTGAGCAGGGCAACCAAGTGCTTGTCGAATTAGAAAGCGGCGAAACATACGCACATTCCTTCGATTACGTCATTGCCTGTTCCGGCCTTCAGTCCGACCGATTGGCTAGGCAGTCCGGTGACAAGGCCACCCCTAGGATCGTACCGTTCTTCGGTCAATACTATGTTATCGATGAGGCCTTTAAGATGCATGTCAAAGGTCTTATATATCCCGTCCCTGATCCCCGCTTCCCCTTCCTCGGGGTGCACTTCACGAAGCGTATTGACGGCCAAATGACGATCGGCCCCAATGCATTCATCTCGCTAGGACGCGAGAACTACGACGGCAGCGGCATCAGTCTTCGCGACATCGCTGAATTCATGGCCTATCCGGGTTTTTGGAAGTTTGCCTTGCGCAATGTTTCGGCCACTATCCGGGAAATGAAGACCGTGTTGAGCGAATCGGTTTTCATACGTGAAGCGGCCAAATACGTACCTTCACTTGCCAATGTTGGTGTTGTGCCGGCAGTACGTGGCATTCGCGCCCAAGCCATGGAAAGTGATGGTTCGCTGGTCGATGACTTTGTGATCACGCAGCAGGGAAATATCACGCATATCCGAAATGCCCCGTCACCGGGTGCGACATCATCGATGGCGATCGCAGAGTACATCGTTAGGGAGGTTATGTCCAAGCCCTAATCAATCGGACTTATTTTCGGCCAGAAAACTGCTCATCTGTCTGCACGATAGCAGCGGTAAGCAGAAGTAGAAATTAATTAAAAAATCAAAGTAGGAGACAGACAATGAACGTTTTCAAAACTGAACAAGAAACTCAGGAGCAAGCTACCAAGCGACTTAGAAAAGTGGCGGCAGCGACAATCGTCGGCTCAATGCTGGAGTGGTATGACTTTTACCTCTATGCGACGATGGCTTCTATCGTTTTCAGCAAGGTGTTTTTCGATTCCTCGAACCCGGCAACGGCGTCGTTCCAGGCATTTTCCACGTTCGCTATCGGTTTCGTCGCTCGCCCATTTGGGGGCATATTCTTCGGCTATTTTGGTGATAGGTATGGACGCAAGAAGATGCTATTCATTACATTCTGCCTAATGGGCATATGTACCACCGCTATTGGACTAATTCCAACCTACGCCACCATTGGGATTTGGGCACCGCTGATACTGGTTGTCATTCGAATAATTCAAGGACTCGGAGCTGGAGCAGAACTCGCTGGGGCAGCAGTAACATCCTATGAGCATGCGGCAAGCAACAAGAAGGGGCGCCAGGGTGCCTGGCCCGCGCTTGGGCTGAACCTTGGGTTACTACTTTCTTCTATGACAGTGTATTTGCTTACCCTTAAAGGGGATGCATTCATACTCGCCGGTGGCTGGCGCATTCCCTTCATACTCAGCTTCGTTTTGGTCTTGGTTGGACTTTGGGTTCGCAAGAGTCTGCCGGAAACGCCAGAATACGATGCACTAGAAGAAAGCCATCGGAGGAAAAACCCACTGAAGGAATTGTATGCAGCCAATTTCAGGGGGCTTTTCGTGGTGTTTTTCGTCGCGATTGGCTACAACGCTTTGAGCTATATCTTCAAAACATTTTCACTTGCATATTTAACGCAGTTCGGGGGACTTTCTGCCAGTGTCACTTCACTCTCGGTGACTCTTGCCAGTCTCGTTGCGATATTCGCCGTTCCCATTTTCGGTTGGTTATGCGACAGATATAGTAGTAAGAAACTACTTATGGTCGGTGGTGCGCTTTCGACTTTGTTTGCTTACCCTTTTATGGCGATGCTGAGTAGCGGTGAGAACATGTTGATCTACGCGGCTATCATCATTGGAACTGGCATTCTCGCTCCGATGATGTTTGCTCCACAGGGGTCTTTTCTCAGCCGTCAATTTCCGGTAGAGGGCCGTTCGACAGGTGTTGGAACAGGTCGGGAAATTGGTACAGCTATTGCTGGTGGACTTGCACCACTGTGGGCACTGGCCATGGTTGCGAAATCTGACTCGCATTCAACCATTGGTGTCGTACTTATCTTGGCTGTTTCGGGTGCAATCGTGGTGATTGCCTCCGTTTTCGATCAAGGATACCGCTTCGGCAGCCACAAAAATTGATAGGAACGGTGGCAGGAATATCCGCTATATTTTTTAGCACCGCATGCTGCGTTTGCTGAGCATGCGGTCTGTATGTCGATTCCTGTCACAAAGGAAAAATTTCCGAAATGGAAGTCATGTTGCGTTGTCTTGAGCCTACGTTTAAGCCTAGTGCAACTATGGCAATGGGAAAAGCAATGGACCCGACAAAAAGTACGAAGCAGATCTTTGAGTCAACGGAAGTGTTGCCGATCTTGACAAAGGAAAAAATTGAACGTACCCGCGCATGAACTGACAATGACTGTACTGATGACGCCTGATATGGCCAATTTTTCAGGGAATGTTCACGGTGGAAGCGTACTGAAGTTTCTCGACCAGGTTGCCTATGCTTGCGCGAGTCGATATGCCGGACGCTATGTGGTGACGCTTTCTGTGGATCAGGTGATGTTCAGACAGCCCATTTATGTTGGAGAGCTCGTCACCTTTCTTGCCTCAGTCAATCACACTGGAACCACCTCCATGGAGGTGGGCATCAAGGTAATGGCGGAGAACATCAGGACTCAGGCCCTTCGTCACGCCAACAGTTGTTTCTTTACGATGGTGGCGGTTGACGACGACCGTATACCTGTTGCCGTGCCCGCTCTACGGCCGTTTTCTCCTGAGCAAAAGCGGCGTCATGCCGCCGCCGTAGTTCGAAAGGAACTGCGTCAAGAATTTGGCGAACGCTTTGAGAGCCTCAGGAAACGTCCTGCCAGTTCAGAGTGATTTGATTTTGCAATGAAAATCAAAGTCCACAATGCTTCACATTTCAGGCATTTGGCTAATAGAAAGCGACCTTTTATCCATAGTTTCGCGTTGAGGTGCTGGATGGAGGCGTGCATGAATTTGTGTGTGAAGCAGGACTGCGTGCGCAAGGCAACCCGTAATTCCGGATCTCTGCAAATGCCCGCATCACCGTATCAAGTCATGGCGGGTACGGTCATCGCTGCTGCGCTGGTGACGGGCATCAAATCCGACCTGCCGGGCGATGTGATCGCCACGGTGACGGAGCCGGTCTACGACACGGCCACCGGCAAGTACGTGCTGATCCCCCAGGGTTCGCGCTTGCTGGGCAAATACAACAGCCAGGTGAGCTATGGGCAGAGCCGGGTGCAAGTGGTGTGGAATCGGGTGATCCTGCCGGATACGTCCTCGTTCCAGCTCGACAAGCTGGTCGGCACCGATCCGGCGGGTTATGCGGGTCTCGAAGACGGTGTGGACTGGCACTGGGATCGCGTGTTCGCCAGTGCGGCGCTAACGACCTTGTTGGGCATCGGCGCCGAACTGGCCGCACCGGAGAATCGCAATGGAGGGGGCCGCGTGATCATCGCTGGGCGCGACAGCCTGAAGGACTCTGTGAATCAGGTGGGCCAGGAGATGACCCGGCGCAACATGAACATGCAGCCGACGCTAACCGAGCGACCCGGCCTGCCGGTGCGCGTCATCGTCAATCGGGATTTGGTGCTGCGGCCGTACCAGCCACTTTTCTTTGTGCGTGGGGGATTGCGATGAGCACGCCTACAAAGAGGCTGAGACTCGGGCCGCTGCCATCCAGTACCAGTACCAAGCTGACCTTCACATGCCCGGCCAGCTTGAAGGCCGACCTCGACCACTATGCGGCGCTGCACGCCCAGGCCTACGGCGAAACAGTGGATGCGGTGACGTTGATTCCGCACATGCTGGAAGCGTTCATGGCTGGTGATCGGGGATTCAAGAAAAGGGACGCATCAAAGCCGGTGTCGCAGAAGCCACCTCAGCGAGAAGCAACACCTCCGTAGGCAAAGTCACAGCCAAGCCTCGTTGAACGCGCAGTCTCCGAACTGCGCGTTCGCGTTTTGGGGTATCAGCCTTATGTATGGCTCACATATGATTACGGAGGACGGGGCCAATGCCTTCACCCGTGTTGCCCGCTCAGGTACGCCAAGACCCGCAACCGCAAGGCTCCTATGTGGCCCCCAGCCTGCAAATCTATAGTGGGCTGAAGTCACCGAAAAACACCCTAAACTGTTGCGTTGTATAGGTTTTTCGCGTCATGCCCGCCATCATAAAAGGCTTGACAGCGGACATTTTTTATTTCTGACGAAAAAAGCTGCTTGGTGATTCGCCAAATGTTTTTTTGAACATGGCCGAAAAAGCCGATTGACTGGCATAGCCCAGTTCAGCCGCCACTTGCGACAAGGGCAGGCCGCTGCTGATCAGCGGTGACGCTTTTGATAAGCGCATTTGCTGGCGCCAGGCGGTGAAGGACATATCCAGTTCCTGTTCAAACAGGCGTGACAGCGTGCGTGATGATGCCCCAACCTGGCTTGCATAATCTTCCAGCGTGAGGCCAGATGCCGGGTCGGCCAGCAATATTTCACACAGGCTTTTCAGACGTTTGTCGCGCGGCATGGGCAGGCGTATGGGTAGGTGTTTGGCGGCCTGCAATTCATCTGTGATGACGGCAGCAAGATGGTTTTCACGTGCGCCTGCTTGTTCTATCTGCTCCATGCTGGCGATCAGTTCGCGCAGCAAGGGCGATACTTCCAGCACCAGGCAATTATTGCCGTTGAAAGGCAGATAATCCGCATGAAAATTTAACAAACGCAATTGCGAGGGCTCAATAATCCTGACCTCATGTTCCACACCTACTGGTATCCAGATAGCCCGTAATGGCGGTACGAACCAGGTATTGTCATTGGCCAGGATTTGCATCATGCCCTGTGGGGTGTAGGTCAGTTGCCCCCATTGGTGGCGATGCATGCGTATTACTTCCTCCGTCGGCAGATTGCGGGCGGCCAGACGCACCGGGCGTTCCGGAGTGGGGCGCTTGTCCGGCGATTGCGGGCGGGTGTCGGTCAGGATTTCTACTGCCATATTAAAATTGCCATTTAAGTAATGCGATTGAATTGTCGTAAATTCGACAAAGTTTGTCTATCTATCTTAAATCAGACTAGACGATTTTACATACACTCATCAGGTCGGGCGCTGTAATGCGCCAATATGCGCCAATTCAATAGCGAAAGGACCTGGTATGACTACAGCAGTAAGCCCCCCGGTAAATCTCAGACAGGATGCGATGGTGATCGGTCTGGTGGGCCTGGCACATGGCATTTCCCATTTCTTCCATATGATACTGGCCCCCTTGTTCCCCTGGATTAAGGATGCGTTCAGCCTGAGTTATGCCGAATTGGGTCTGTTGATGACGGTGTTTTTTGTCATTTCCGGTATCGGTCAGGCCTTGTCAGGTTTCATAGTCGACAAACTGGGCGCACGGGCAGTCTTGTTCTTTGGCATTAGCTGCCTGGGGTTTGCCGCGCTGGTATTGTCGTCTGCACAAAATTACGCGATGTTGCTGGCTGGCTCCATGCTGGCTGGTGTTGGCAATGCCGTTTTTCATCCATCTGATTACACCTTGTTGAACAAAAAGGTTTCCACTGCGCGTCTGGGGTATGCATTTTCTGTGCATGGTATATCGGGTAATCTGGGCTGGGCGACCGCACCGGTGTTTCTGGTGACCATCGCTGGCTTGACGAGCTGGCGCACGGCACTGTTTTGTGCCGCTTTTCTGCCGTTTGCCGTGTTGGCGATTCTGTTTGTCTATCGTGATTTATTGCATACCGAGCCAGTACATCACCACAATGTACACACTTCGGGTGTGAAAACGGCAGGTGGCACCACGGATTTCTTGCGCATACCAGCTGTATGGATGTGTTTTGGATTTTTCTTCATGACCGCGATGGCATTAGGGGGCATACAAAGTTTTTCTTCTTCCGGTCTGCGCGATATGTATGGCATGAAATTGAGTGAAGCGACCACTGCTTACACCGGATATATGCTGGCATCAGCCGCTGGCATGCTGTGGGGTGGTTTTCTGGCGGCAAAAACATCGCAACATGACAGGACGATTACCCTGGCTTTCAGCTTTGCCGGAATATTTTCCCTGATACTGGCCAGCGGTGCGGTGAATGTGCCGATTGCCATCATCCTGATGGCGGCGATAGGCTTTGGATCGGGCGTTGCAGGCCCTTCACGTGATTTGCTGATACGGGCAGCAGCACCCAAGAATGCGACTGGCCGTGTATATGGCGTTGTCTATTCGGGTCTGGATTCCGGTCTGGCGGTAGCGCCGCTGATCTTTGGTGCCATTATGGATGCGCATCATCCTTCCTGGATTTTTGTCTGTATAGGCGTGTTCCAGGTGTTAGCAATATTGACGGCGGTCAATGTCGGAACCAAGACACGTGCATTGGCAGCTTGAGCTTTGCTGGTTAGAATAAAGAACTATTCTAACCACGTTCGACCGAGGAAAAATCATGAGCTTTGCGACCTGTGATATCTGTGACGCCAATGAGGGCAAGATTGCTACCAACGAATTGTCTGTACTTCCACCTATCTTTTTGCGTTTTGGTAATGCGGTCAAATTCAGCGGGCAGGCCGTAACGCTGAAAGTCTTTGAAGACAATGTGCTGGTCAGGTCTACGCTGGAAACACCGGGCAATGGTCAGGTTCTGGTCGTCGACGGTGGCGGCAGTTTCCGTTGTGCGCTGGTGGGTGGTAATCTGGCTGCAATGGCTGAAAAGAACGGCTGGTCCGGCATCATCGTGCATGGCTGCATCCGTGATGTGGATGAAATCAACCAGTGCAATATTGGTGTGCGTGCGATGGCTTCCATGCCTTTGCGCAGTGCCAAGCACGGTGGCGGGATGAAAAATCTGCTGATCAATATCGCCGGTGTTGCGATTCATCCGGGTGACTGGATTTATGCGGATATAGATGGTGTGCTGGTCGCCAGGCATGCATTGATCTGAATTTCATAGGACTTACGCAAAAGCGCCCCAACTGCGTTGCAGCGCCTTGCCGGGACGATTTTGTGTAAGTCCTATTCCAGTATCATTAGTCGATCATGGGCGAAGGCAGGAAATGCATGGGCACATAGGTGGCGATGCGTTTATTGTTATTGAAACCTTTTCCTATGGTATAAGTCTGAGCAGAACTCATTTCCTTTTACCTGCCTATGTTTCCTCACTTATTTTCTCCGCTGTTTTCATCACTGTCTTTAGCAGTTGCTGCGCTATTTTTTGCCGCGCCATTGCAGGCGCAGGATAAAGCCTTGGTCCCTTCAACAGCTGGCAAGCTCGAAGCTGATCCTTTTCCGGCTAAAAAAATCTATCAAATGACGCCGCAAGAGGTCGACAAGTACCTGGCTTTTTTGCATGCCAGCGTGCCGGACTTGCGTCAGCGAATAGTCACCCTCGCCAGGAAAAATATTGGTCAGCCTTATCGCCTGAATTTACTGGGTGAATTTCCTTTCGAGCTGCATGACACTTTACCCATGTACAGCCTGACGCACAGCGATTGCCTGGTATTTGTTGAGCATACCTACGCCATGGCATTAAGCCGGTCATGGGAAGAGTTTTTCTGGATATTGCAGCGCATACGATACAAGGATGGTCAGATCGGTGTAGCGACCCGCAATCATTACACCGAAGTGGACTGGAATATCAATAACGCGTGGCTGCTCAAGGATGTCTCTGGCAATCTGTTGCCCGGACCAGCCAGTACCTTTGATATCAGCGTGGACAGGGCAAAGTTCTTGAGGGAGCAGCATCACACGGTCACCAACATCCCGGTCCAGAACAGCCGCGAGGCTTATGTGAAAACGGCGCAGGTGAATGCTGTATTGTCACAGTTACAGAACGGTGATTTCGTCAACGTTGTATCTGACAAGGATGGCTATCAGTCGGTTACCCATGTCGGACTGGTGGTGATTGATGCCGACGGCAAGAGAAATTTCCTGAACTCTGCCGAGCCGCAAGTCAGGGAGGAAAGTTTTGATGCCTTCATCAATCGTACCCATGAACGCACCAGGACCAGCAAGCTGCCTAATCCAAGAAAACTGCTGGGTTTTAAATTCTTGCGCCTGCGCGATGATATCGTCATCCCGTCGTCGGTAAGCCTGCCCAGGCCTGCGACCATCGGTGGTTGATGGGGCGACAGGCGGCGATAGGGGCGATAGGGGTGACAGATCAGAATAGGGCACTCGTCAGTGTTTCTTGCGCAAAGCCGTGAAGCTGGCAGGTTCCCATTCCCGCATCGCCATGAGCAGGCCCGTACCACGTCTTTTCTTCAGCGGGCTGGCCAGGCTTTCTGTATGCAGTTCTGCGAAACTCTGTTTCAACTGACGCAATTCGGCATGAAACTTCTGCATTGCCGGTTCAGTCAGCATGCCATGCAGGAAATACATGGATTCATTCTCCTGGTGAAATGCGGCTTTCAGAAAATCTGGCATGCCACTTTCACGAAAATAGTCACGTATAGGGCCGTGAACCAGCCAGTCAAAGTCTCGGGCAACATTCAATCGTATGCGGTTGCCTGGCAAGACGCTGATCAGTTGTAACTTGTCGAGCCTTAGCAGCTTGCTCAGGCATTCGGTTTCTGTGATCTGGTACACCCGCAAGATATCTTCAAATTGCCAGTGGTTGATGGCACATACCGCGACCAGCAATAGTTTGCTGTCAGACACCAGTTCTTTTTCCTGCGCCACGCTCAGCGTATGGATGCGCGCATTGCTGGCATTGGCTTCCTGCGTGATTTCCATCAGGCTAAAGCCTAGGAAATGACACAACTGCGCCAGTCGCTCCACACTCATAGAGGCACCATTCTCGACACTGAGCAGCCGTTTGATGCTGGCTTCGGATAAATCCAGCGCCAGTGCGACATCCCGGTAGGTCTTGCCCTGCTGCTTGAGCTGGAATTTGATGCTGTTCAGAATTTGCCGGATTTCAGTCATGGTCGTCCTTGTCCCGAAGAGGGTATGGATGGTGGTATAAAATAATACTTTCCTCATTATAGCCTGCTACTTTTTGATCAAGAGTTTCATTTTTCTCGCCTTCTGGGCAAGCTTGCCACTTTAATATTCAGGAGCAGGTGATGCGGATGGAAAATAGTATGGTGCGCAAATCGAGCAAATCCGCCTTGCTTGCTGCCTCGCCCTGGATAATCACAGCACTGGCCGTAGTCGCCATGTTGCTACATGGGCCTATTCTGCAATTCGCGCATTATCATGACTTTGCCGATCAATCGGTGTGGATGGGTATCGCGCACGCCATGGATGTATTGTCGAATATCGGCTTTGCGCTGGTTGCAGTAGCTGGCGTAGCGGCACTAGCCAAAAAAATCAGGCAGGGCGATGCCGGTATGAGTTTTACTGCCTATTGCGTGTTTGTGGTGGCGCTAATGGCGACCAGCATGGGTTCCAGTTATTACCATCTGGCCCCCGATGATGCCCGCCTGTTTTGGGATCGTCTGCCGATAGCGCTGGCTTGTTGCAGTTTGCTGGCAGCAGTCAGGGCAGATAATCTGCCCGGCATGGATGCACGGCGCGCCATGACCGAACTGATAGTGCTCTTGCTTGCTGGTCTGGCCTCAGTATTGTGGTGGCAGTATTCAGGTGACTTGCGCCCATATTTGCTGATACAGGTCTTGAATCTGGTGCTGATACCCGTATGGCAGGCCATGTGGGGCAGTGCGCGTAGCACCAGGTTGCTGTTTGGCTGTGCCATGTTACTGTATGTATTCGCAAAAGTGACCGAGTTGCTGGATGCAGAAATACTGCATGCCCTGCACATCGTCAGCGGGCATAGTCTCAAGCATTTACTGGCAGCGGCGGCGGCAGGTTTGATCGTGCTGGACTTGCGACCGCAAAGACCGGACGCGATGTTCTTGCAGAGGAGAAGACAAAAAATTGAAGGATTGAGACAATCTGCATCATAATCGCAGTGGTAGATTGGCTGTTTCATTTTTAAACCAACCCTGACTGATTTTATGTGGATAGATACGCACTGTCACCTTGATGCCTCTGATTTTGGCGGCACTTCGCTGCAGGTGGCCGAACAGGCTGCCCAGGCGGGGGTGGCGGGCATCGTGGTGCCAGCCGTGCATAAAAACAATTTCGATACCGTCATACAACTTGGGCAGCAGCGTAGCGACTGTTTTTATGCATTAGGTATTCACCCCATGTATGTTCCCACATCCAAAGAAGAAGACTTGCTGTTCTTGCGCCAGAAAGTTGATGGCCTGATGGCGGGGGCGGATGCAGACCGGAAACTGGTCGCCATAGGCGAAATCGGGCTGGATTATTTTGTGCCTGCCCTGACCCAAAGTCCTCTGCGGGAAAAGCAGGAATACTACTATGTCGAGCAACTTAAAATTGCCCGGGATTTTGATTTGCCGGTCTTGCTGCATGTACGTCGCTCGCAAGACATCATCCTCAAGCACTTGCGTCGCATCAAAGTCCGTGGCGGGATAGCCCATGCCTTCAACGGCAGCCAGCAACAGGCAGAGGCATTTATTGCACTGGGATTCAAACTGGGGTTTGGCGGTGCCATGACTTTTACCCGCGCCCTGCAAATACGGCGCCTGGCAACCGAGCTTCCATTGGAAAGTATCGTCCTGGAGACGGATGCACCAGATATTCCACCCCATTGGCTGACCGCAGGTGCCAACAGCCCATCCCAATTGCCGCAGATAGGCAGCGTGCTGGCAGAATTGCGCCAGATGGACAAGACACAGGTGGCAGCCACCACCAGTAGCAATGCGCTGACTATTCTGCCGCGCATGCAAAGGGCGTAAATAGTGCGGGCGGTGATGCTGGGCCTGGTAGTCGGCGTCGCCTTATTGCAGCAACAGGCGCGTTTATTGGACTGGGCAGCATTGCTGGTAGTTGCTGTCGTTTCGACTTGTGCCTGTATCCTGCTATATCGTTTTACGTCTTCCGAACGCCTGCGTTTGCCAGCACGCACCAGCCTGGCTGTGGTGCTGGGTTTTGTCTGGGCCAGCGGCTTTGCCCAGGTTTATCTCAGCGAATCCCTGCCTGTTGAATGGGAAAACAAGGACATCGTGCTGATCGGTACGGTAGACAGTTTGCCGTTTCGCTTTGAGCAGGGCGTACGGTTTAATTTTGCGGTGGAGCAGGTTGTTACTGACGGCAAGACTGAACACAAAGACTGGCCGTCCAAGGTGGCTTTGTCCTGGTATGGCAGTGAACGTGGCATGGACCGTAGTGCAGGCCAAAGTGCAGGCCAAAATGCGGGGCATGGTGTTGACCGCGTTGCTGATGGCGATGGCCAGGATGCCGATAGCAATACCGCAGGCAAGGCGATGGACATCCAGCCGGGCGAACGCTGGCAGTTACGGGTGCGGCTGAAGCGCCCACACGGCAATGCCAATCCTTATGGCTTTGATTATGAAGCCTGGTTGCTGGAACAACGATTGCGCGCCACCGGCATGGTCCGGCCGGAAACGCAGGCGGTAAAAAACCAGAGACTGAATACTTTTGTATGGAGTCTCGGAAATATGATCGAACTGGGGCGCGCCCGTCTGCGTGACCGTATTCATGCGGCATTGCCGACCCATCCATACGCCGGGGTACTGGTGGCACTGGTGGTTGGTGATCAGCGTGAAATTGCCCAATCCGACTGGACCGTCTTTAATCGCGCAGGCATCGGTCATTTAATCAGTATCTCTGGTCTCCACATCACCATGGTTGCCGGCCTGTTTGCCAGCTTGATTTATTACCTGTGGCGACATTCCTTTTTCATCAGCATGGCTACGCCTTTACCCTTGCGTCTGCCAGCGCAGAAAGCGGCGGCGCTGGCAGGCGCCGTTATGGCACTGGTCTATGTTGCGCTGGCCGGGTTTGGTGTGCCGGCGCAAAGAACCATGTTCATGTTGATCGTGGTGGCGCTGGCGGTCTGGCATGGCCGGATAAGCCAGTTTTCTTCGATACTCTGCCTGGCGCTGGGGAGCGTCGTTGTGCTGGACCCGTGGGCGGTTTTGTCGCCCGGCTTCTGGTTATCTTTTTCTGCGGTGGCCATGATCGTGTTTGCCAGCGATGGTTATCTGCATCAAAAGCAGGCTGGGCAAGATACCACGGCAATGCGTAAGACTTTGTTTGAAACGCTGCCAGATGCACTGCGGACAGCGGGCCTGACCCAATACGCTGTCACGGTTGGCCTGGTTCCGCTGACCATGCTCTTGTTTGGGCAAATTTCATTGATCAGCCCGCTGGCGAATGCGATTGCGATACCGCTGGTCAGTTTTATTGTGACACCACTGGCACTTCTGGGCAGTGTCATACCTGCGCCTTTGTCGGTCTGGTTATTGCAACTCGCTCACGTTTTTGTCGATCTGCTGGCCCGTTTTCTGACTTATCTGAGCGCTTATCCGCTGGCGGTGTGGAATGTGCCTTTCCCGTCATTCTGGATGTTTTGCCTGGCCATGCTGGGTGCGGTCTGGTTGCTGGCACCTAGGGGCTGGCCCATGCGCTGGCTGGGTGTGCTGTGTTGTCTGCCACTGTTTTTTCAGACACCGGCAACACCGACTGAAGGGGAATTGCAAGTGACGGCGCTGGATGTAGGGCAGGGCATGGCGCTGTTGCTGGAGACTTCGCAGCATCGCCTCCTGTACGATACCGGCCCCACGTATTCACCCGAATCGGACAGTGGCAGCAGGGTGATTTTGCCGTATCTGCACGCGCGGGGCATCAATAAGCTGGATGGCATGATGGTGTCGCACAATGACAGTGATCATTCTGGCGGTGCGCTCAGCATACTTAAGCAGTTGCCGGTGAATCTGGTCAGCAGTTCACTGCACCTGGATAGCCCCATCGTCCAGGCAGCCAGCAAACATCAGCATTGCGAAGCGGGGCAACAGTGGGAATGGGATGGCGTACACTTTGAAGTACTGCAACCTGTGCCTGCCAGCTATGAAAGCACTAAATGGAAACCGAATGCACGCAGTTGCGTGTTGCGGGTGTCTACCGCCAGGTATGCCATGCTGTTGCCGGGTGATATAGAGGCGATACAGGAAGATGAACTGGTCAACATGATTCCACAAAAACTGCCTGCTGATATTTTGCTGGCACCGCATCATGGCAGCGGCACTTCATCTACCCCGGCTTTTTTAAAAGCGGTGCATCCGACGGTTGCTGTTTTTCAGGTTGGTTACCTGAACCGCTATCACCATCCCAAAGCAGATGTGTATGCGCGCTACGCTGATTTTGGAATAAAACGTCTAAGAAGCGACGAATCAGGTGCAATCACATTACAATTTGGCGCATCATTAAACACTTCACAATTCAGACAGGAAAATGCGCGTTACTGGTTTGGCCGGTAATGACTTGCAGTTATGAGCGAAAACACAGTAAAACCCCTGCTTCATTTTGTCCATGGTAATAGCTTCCCGTCTGGCACCTACAGCATGTTCCTGGATCATTTACGCAGTCATTATGATGTGCATGCGACCGATATGGTGGGGCATAACCCGGCGTATCCCGTCATGGATGGCTGGAAGCATCTGGTGCAGGAACTGATCGATACCCTGCAACAGTCATATTCGCAACCGGTGATTCTGGTGGGCCATTCGGTGGGCGGGATTTTGTCGCTGATGGCGGCACGCGCCCGACCTGATCTGGTACGTTGTGTCGTGGTGCTGGATTCGCCGGTAGTGGCGGGCTGGCGTGCCATGTTATTGCGGTTGTTTAAAGTATTGGGGTTGGACAGGAAATTTTCACCAGCCCGTTTTTCAGAAAAACGCCGCCATATCTGGAAAAGTGAAGAAGAGGCTTATCAGCATTTCGCAGCCAAGGAAATGTTTGCCATCTGGCCGCCTGGTGTGTTGCGTGACTATATGCGGGCAGGTTTAAAGCCACATCCCGAAGGCGTGACCCTGCGCTTTACGCGTGAAGTTGAAACCGCCATCTACCGCAGCTTGCCGCATGGCCTGGGGCGCCTGCTGCGCCGTCCACCCGCAATGCCTATAGGTTTTGTCGGCGGAACCGATTCGGTAGAGTGCCGTCAGGCAGGGCCGGCAGCAACCAGGAAGTTAATGGGTGATAATTACGTATTGATAGAAGGTGGTCATTTGATACCGCTGGAAGTGCCGGCAGCGACGGCGGCAGCTGTGCATACCATGATTACCGGCTTTCATTTAAAGTAAGCCGGTTTGTCAGCAGCCCTGATTTGACTTGTTTTTTGCGCCATTGCGCAGTTTTTCTAAGGTTTTCTCATACATGAGTTATACATCGCATACCGCTGGCATTGCCAAGTTTTCGTTGCTGTTGGCCGCATTGCTGGCCCGTCCGGTACTGGCTGATACTGGCATGCCATCCTGGGATGAGTTCAGTCAGGTCAGGCAGACTGGCAAAACTGTCTTGCAGCTTGATATTGACAATGACAGTCTGTTGCTGAAAAAAGATGACGGTTTTTATACCAGTGGCAACCGTATAGGGCAGACGTACACAAAGGCGGATGCCTTGCAGTCGCTGACCTATGGCTGGCGCTTTGGTCAGGATTTGTATACTGCTTCTGACATCAAGCTCTTGCCACGACAGATTGCAAAAATTGACCATCCCTATGCTGGCTGGCTCTATGCCGGCATGTTCCGTGAAAAAAGCGAAGCAACCGGCAAAAGTCTGAAGCTGGGTCTGGACATCGGCTGTTTGGGCCCCTGTGCTGGTGGCGAATGGTCGCAGACCCACTTGCACCGCCTTATCAATCAACCCTTGCCGCAAGGCTGGAGTACCCAGGTCAGGAATGAGTGGGGAATGGTGTTGACGGGTGAATTTTCGCCAGGGCGCTTACTGCCTTTCGCCGGTGTTGATGTGGCCCCCCGTTTCAAAGGCCATTTCGGTAATATATTTACTGATGCCAGTGCTGAATTGCTATTGCGTGCCGGTAGCCTGAATGCTTTGCCCGAGCAGGCGGCCAGCTATGGTTTCCTGCGTACAGAAGTGAAGGCGGTTGCCTATAACGCCAGTATACAAGGTGGTTATTTCAACAAACAGGCGAATGCAGTCAGCCCTAAAACCATGGTGGGGGAAGTTGAACTTGGTTATCTGTGGCGCAATGATCAATATGGGCTTTCTGCCTCCATCATTCGTCGCAGTAATGAAATCAGGGAATTAAGTAATGGGCAGGGTGCGCAAAATTTTGCCAGGTTGCAATTCTTTTATGCAATGTAAAAGCAGGTATCCTGATTTCCCTTGATTTGCTGGCGGGAATTCGCGCATTCACGGCTTAGTGATGTATAATTCGAATTTCCCGCTTGTGCCGTTTGGCACCTTCTGCAATGACTAAGTTTGTATTCGTTACGGGGGGCGTAGTCTCCTCATTGGGCAAAGGCATTGCCGCTGCCTCTCTCGCTGCGATCCTCGAATCGCGCGGCCTCAAAGTCACCATGCTTAAACTGGATCCGTATATCAACGTTGATCCGGGTACCATGAGTCCTTTCCAGCACGGTGAAGTATTCGTTACCGACGACGGTGCCGAAACTGATCTGGATCTGGGTCACTATGAGCGCTTCATTACGGCCAAAATGAAAAAGGTGAATAATTTCACCACTGGTCAGATTTATGAATCCGTTATCCGTAAAGAACGTCGCGGTGAATACCTGGGCAAGACTGTGCAGGTCATTCCGCACATCACCAATGAAATCCAGGAATTCATTCACCGTGGTGCTGCCGGTGCCGATGTTGCTCTGGTTGAAATTGGTGGTACCGTTGGCGATATTGAATCCCTGCCTTTCCTCGAAGCGGCCCGTCAACTGAGTCTGCGTGCCGGTCGCAATGCGGCAGCCTTCGTGCATCTGACACTGGTGCCGTATGTTGCTGCTGCCGGTGAACTGAAAACCAAGCCTACCCAGCACAGTGTACAAAAACTGCGCGAAATCGGTATTTTCCCGGATGCCTTGTTGTGTCGTGCTGACCGTCCTATCCCGGATGATGAACGCGCCAAAATCTCTCTGTTTGCCAATGTGCCTGAAGAAGCAGTGATTTCTGTATGGGATGCTGACACCATCTACAAGATTCCTCAGATGTTGCACGACCAGGGTCTGGATAAAATCGTTTGCGATAAGTTGGGTCTGTCACCAAAACCAGCCGATCTGGCCATGTGGGACAAATTGATCTATGCGCTGGAAAATCCGAAAGAAGAAGTCACTATCGGCATGGTCGGCAAATATGTAGACCTGACAGAATCATATAAATCCCTGACGGAAGCCTTGCGTCATGCGGGTATCCATACCGAAAGTCGGGTAAATATCGAGTATGTGGATTCGGAAGAAATCGAAGCCCATGGTACCAAGTCGCTGGAAAAATACGATGCCATCCTGGTGCCGGGTGGTTTCGGCAAGCGCGGTGTCGAAGGCAAGATCATGGCTGCCCGTTATGCTCGTGAAAGCAAAATCCCTTACCTGGGCATCTGCCTGGGCATGCAGGTTGCGCTGATTGAATACGCACGTAACAAGGCTGGTTTGACTCTGGCAAATTCGACTGAATTTGATGCGGAAACCGAACAGCCTGTCGTGGCCCTGATCAATGAATGGCAAAACCACGACGGTAAAGTTGAAACCCGCGATGAAAACTCAGATCTGGGCGGCACCATGCGCCTGGGCGCGCAAACCTGCGCTATTCGTCCTGACACACTGGCCGCAGAAATCTACGGCAATGTCGTGACCGAGCGTCATCGTCATCGTTATGAAGCAAATAACCATTACCTTGGCCGCGTGGAAGCTGCGGGCCTGATCGTTTCTGCCCGTACGCCAACAGAAGATTTGTGTGAAATCATGGAATTGCCACGTGATGTGCATCCATGGTACCTGGGTGTGCAATACCATCCGGAATTCAAATCGACACCACGTGATGGTCATCCTTTGTTTATCTCGTTTGCCAAGGCAGCGATTGCGCATAAAAATGCGCTGGCCAGCAAGGATTGAAGTAGTTATTGACCACGTTGATGCAGCATGTGATGCAATGTCATTGCGTGGTCAGAAAGATGGGTCAGATTCGTTTTTACTTTGTTCGCAATATTGATTGTTTAGGAGAATTGAATGAGTGCCATCGTTGACATTATCGGTCGTGAAATCCTGGATTCACGCGGTAACCCAACTGTTGAATGTGATGTACTGCTGGAATCCGGTGTCATGGGTCGTGCTGCTGTGCCTTCTGGCGCATCAACCGGTTCCCGCGAAGCGATAGAGTTGCGTGATGGCGACAAGTCCCGCTATCTGGGCAAGGGCGTGTTGAAAGCCTGTGAACATATCAATACAGAAATCGCTGAAGCCATCATGGGCCTGGACGCCAATGAACAGGCTTTCCTTGACCGTACCCTGATTGATCTGGACGGTACTGAAAACAAGAGCCGCCTGGGTGCGAATGCCATGCTGGCGGTTTCCATGGCTGTAGCAAAAGCAGCTGCTGAAGAAGCCGGTCTGCCGCTGTACCGTTATTTTGGTGGTTCTGGTGCCATGCAATTGCCAGTGCCTATGATGAACGTCATCAACGGTGGCGCACACGCCGACAACAATCTGGATATTCAGGAATTCATGATCATCCCGGTTGGCGCGCCAACTTTCCGTGAAGCAGTTCGCTACGGTGCAGAAGTATTCCACGCATTGAAAAAAATCCTGCATGACAAGGGTTTGACGACAGCGGTTGGTGATGAAGGTGGTTTTGCTCCTTCCGTTGATAACCACGAATCAGCGATCAAATTGATTATTCAGGCGATTGAAGCAGCCGGTTATGAACCAGGCACGCAAATCGCGCTTGGCCTCGATTGTGCTGCCAGCGAATTCTACAAAGACGGCAAATACCATCTGGAGGGCGAAGGCCTGACACTGTCTTCTACAGATTTCACCAATCTGCTGGCAACCTGGGTCGACAAATATCCTATCATCTCCATCGAAGACGGCATGGCTGAAGGCGATTGGGATGGTTGGGCTATCCTGACTGAAAAACTGGGCAAGAAAGTCCAGATCGTTGGTGATGACCTGTTTGTCACCAATACCAAGATCCTGAAAGAAGGCATACAAAAAGGTATCGCCAACTCCATCCTGATCAAGATCAATCAGATCGGTACCCTGACTGAAACTTTCGCTGCCATTGAAATGGCCAAGCGTGCCGGTTACACAGCAGTGATCTCGCATCGCTCCGGTGAAACTGAAGACAGCACGATTGCGGATATCGCTGTTGGTACCAATGCCCTGCAAATCAAGACTGGTTCGCTGTCCCGTTCTGATCGTATGGCCAAGTACAATCAATTGCTGCGTATTGAAGAAGATCTGGGCGAAATCGCCAGTTATCCTGGTCGTGACGCCTTCTACAATTTGAAGTAATTTGGTTTGGTAAAAAAAGGGGGAACGCCGTTCCCCTTTTTTTCTGAGTGACAAGTTTTGAACCGATAGCCTTGCGCCCGTGCGTTTAATAGCTCTTTCCTTTGCTGCGCTGTTGCTGCTGATCCAGTACCCCTTGTGGCTGGGTAAAGGGGGATGGCTGCGCGTTTGGGAACTGGACCGGCAGGTGTCGCAAGTTAAAGCCAATAACGATAAACTCAAAGAGCGTAACGGCAAACTGGAATCTGAAGTACAGGATTTGAAAAACGGCACCGATGCCGTCGAAGAACGTGCCCGCTTTGAACTGGGCATGATCAAGAAAAACGAAATTTTCGTCCAGATTCTTGCCCCGAATGCCGTCATGGCAAACAAACCTGATCACCCCGTTCAGGAAACAGCTAAGCCTTAGGCAGGCACTCAGGCTTTTGACAGTGATTTAGCGAGCAACTCGTTTCAATCACATTCTTTTGTATCCATTTACCCATTTATTTGCACGCCTTCTTGATTGATTAAGCGACAAAATGCTTTTTTCAATGCTAGAATCGCAATTCTTTTATTTTACAGTTCGTTACAAGTTCTTTTGCGCAGCGATGAATGCAGCTGTCGCTTAAATGTTTACCTGTTGCGACGGACTCTTATCCGGCATTCACTCATGAACAAATTCAATCGTCCTGTTATCGCTACTAGCTTGCTCGCTCTCGCACTGGTTCTGAGTGCCTGTGGTGGTGGCGGTTCGTCCACGCCGACGACATCCAGTGCGATTTCTGCCGTTGCAGCAAATAGCAGTCGCCAGTTCAATGGTCAGGCGGCAAAAGGCAGAATCACTGGCGCACGCGTGCAGGCTTTTTCGCTTGATGCATCCGGTAAAAAAGTAGGTACAGCTTTTGCCGATACCATTACAGCCAGTGATGGGGGCTACACGATTTCTGTTCCTGCCGGCAGTTCCAGTTTTTTGATTGAAGTCGGCAATGCCCCTGGTGCTTTCATGTATGACGAGGCTACTCAGGTCAATTTGCCTTTTCCTGATGAATTGAGGTTACGCAGTGTCGTCAAGCAGGGTGCCAACCCGGAACCCGTGTACTGGGGTGGCGTTACGCCATTGACCGAATTGATTGTGCAGGTCGCAGAAAAAGCCGGTGGTCTGACTGCCGGCAATATTGATCGTGCCAGGGCAGGTGTGCAGGCGCTGCTGGGTTTTGATCCGCAAAGGGTGGCGATGGTCCAGGCTACCAGCGATAGCTCGGTAGATGCGTATGTCGATGAAAAGCTGCAAGCACTTAGTCTGACGGCCATTTCTCAATTGGCGTTGGATAAAGCATTTTCATGCAATGCGGATAGCCAGGGCAAGCGTGTAGTCTGTGTTGTCAGCCAGATCGCCAATGCCGGCAAGCTTGATGGTAATACCTTTCTGTTTAATGAAGATGTACGCCTTGCCTTGCGTTCTGCACTGGAAAAAGTGACTGTTGACGGCAACCTCAATAAATCCGGTAAAACTTCGGTGGACGGTGTCGGTACTTTCATCAGCGGCAGCCTGCCGGCACCTGCTCCCGAGACGGACAAGGTTGCGGCAACCAGGCAATTCTTTTCCAGTCTGCGCAACAATATTTACTCGCTGACGAACGGGCAGCAAAACGGTGCCATCGATATGCGCCTGAATGCAGTCAAGGCTGATTTTGAAAAAGCCAGCGCGCCTATGGACAAGGATTTATTGATCTGGTCGAAAACACTGACGGAAGGCATCGACCAGTTTAACAAGTTCAAGGCTGGCACCAGTAAGGATACATCGGTCAACGGCCTGTTTTATGGCGCCACAGCCTTATGGAGTGGTTATCAGAATGTCGGTAATCTGGGTGATTGCAGCGTCATGCGTGACAAGCAGAATGTTGCTCGCACGCCGGCAGAAGCGCTGGCGCTGGAATGCCGTTTTTCCCGTGTTGTGTTGCCGGGTACTTTTAAAGCCAGTTATCGCTACCAGGTTGAATGGGTGGAAATCATCGACCGGGTGTGGCTGGAACCTGTCGCCGGTGATACGGGAAAGTTTAGTTATAAATCTGAACTGGTGCAGCAAAAGACCGTATTTGGCTGGAATCAGGATAAATTTGATTTCATCAGGACAGCAGCCAATGATGCCAATGCAACGGTCATCAGTGGCTATTCCACGAATGCATTTACTGGCCAGATCAGTTATGCCATGCAGGGCAAGAATGTGACAGCCTTGATTGTGGATGGCCTGATGCCGCCGCGTACCGACGGCAATGGCAAATTGCTGACTGACTTTGAAAGCTGGAACCTGCGCGTGGATCGCAATGATACGGCGGACGGTTTTTTTCGGTATGATTTTAGCGGTGAACTCAAGTCCTATGTGTCAAGCCAGGTCAGCGCAAGACTGGCCATAGAAAAGGGATCTTATGCCAAAGTAAGCCTGGACAGCAGCGGCAAGCTGGCTAAATTCGGTGCGAAAGAATTTGCCTTGCTGCTTACTGGTGAAGCAGGCAAAAGCAAGGTGCATGGAGAATTGAAGCTGTCGAATGCCTCAGCCGACAAAAATGGGCTGAACTATGCGCCAAACCGGATCGATTTTACTGGCGTGATCAGCAATAGCACAGGCCTGGCTACTGCACTGGAATTTTTTAACGGCAAGTTAAGCGTAGAACGTTTTGGGTATACCAGCTTTGACAATAGCAAGCCTGAAACTGCAAATAATTTTGCCCGCACCTCGGCAGCGATTGTTGGTGTGATACAGCTACCTGATCGCCCACCGCTGAAGTTGAACGTCAGTGGCAGTAGTGATGCTTTCAATAGCAGCAGTATGTTCGCGCAATATGATGATGGCAGTAATGTCATTAATGCCAACCTGACAGATAGCCCGGGCAAGACCAGAGTGTTGCGTGTCAGCAGTGCTACCGGCGTGTCTTTTGATTTGTATGGCAGCAATGAAGTGGCCGACATCCTGAAAGATGGTGCCAAGGTCGGCTGGCTGGATTTGAAGGCAGGCCGTATCAGTTATGTCGATGGCAGTTTCGAATCCATAAAGTAAGTTGAATTTTTTCAGAGTACGCCCGCTGCCTGTCAGCGGGCTATTTTTTTGAGTGTATTCCATGTTCTTATCCAGACTGACCGTATTGCTAGGCACGGCTTTGCTTGCTCATCAGGCATATGCCATGGATGAACTGTATCCGCAAAAAAATGACGACAGCTGGCATGGCTTTGCCAGTATTGACCTGTGGGAAGCGTCAGATTTTATGCCTGCCCGCAAAATAGAGGGTGACTGGAGTGGCGATTTTTCGCCCAAAGAAGGCCAAAATGTCAGTCTGCGTCGTTACCGTGCAGAGCTGGGCATGGGCTACAAAGAATGGCGTTTGAATCTGGAAGCACGTCAGGAAGGCATGTTGAAAGCCAGCGCATCTACCCTGGCATTTGTGAAGGCATATAAGCAGAGTGGTTTGCCGCAGCAGGCAGTCAGCTATCAGCTAGGCGCGCAGATGGAAAGCTGGTCAGGCTTCGGTCTGCGGGCAGGGCGCTGGTACAGCCTGGGTGATGGGTATCAGCCGCGCTTCTTTGCCAGTGCCGTGTATTACATGAAGCCGCAATACCGCTCGGTGCAGGCAACAGGGGCTGCCAGTTATGTTGACAATCAGCACTACAGTTTTTCTGCAACCGAGCTGGATGTCAATAGCCGCTATCAATACCTGTTTCAGCAATTTGAACCTGAGGCCAAAGGCTATAGCTCCAGTCTGGCCATGGATTGGCAAATCAATCCGGCATGGCGCGTGCAATACCAGCTTGAGGATGTATTCAATCGTCTGGCATGGCAGAATTTGCCTGAGTTGCAGCAAAGCCTTAGCTCTGCCGTTGTGCAATATGACAGCAAGGGTTATTTGAATTACGCACCTTTGTTACAGGGCGTAAACCGCCAAAGGACCCGCTCAGTCTCGGTGCCGCAAACACATACTGCGCGTGTTGCCTATCAAAACCAGCAATGGGAATTTGCCGCGCAAGTCCGGCATTTTTACGGCGTTAATCTGCCAGTGTTGAGCGTCGCCAATCATTCTGCCTATGGCCGCTTTGATGCCAGTTTTGATACGCGCTATAAATCAGTTGGTATAGGCTGGAGTAACCGTATTGTGGGTCTGCATTTGCAGACAGATAATCTGAACTTGAGTCACGCCAAAGTGCTTGGTGTGGGTACGCAAGCTCAGTACAAGTTCTGAATCGCTGTACTTGAATTGGTTCAGACACCCACATACTTTTGCCAGGTCTCCGGTGATTGCCTAAGGCTCTCGCTATTGCCATGCCAGACTATCTTGCCCCGTTCCATGATGCTGTGCTGGTCTGCCAGGGGGATGAGTTTTTCTACATATTTATCGATAACCAGTGTGGTTTGCCCCTGATCGCGCAGTTTCCGCAGGCAGGCCCAGATTTCTTCACGCACTAGCGGTGACAGGCCTTCCGTCGCTTCATCCAGTATCAGCAGATGCGGATTGGTCATCAAGGCGCGTGAGATGGCCAACATCTGCTGTTCACCACCAGATAATTGATTGCCCATATTGCCGGCGCGCTCGGCCAGACGCGGGAATAGCTGGTAAATTTCTTTGAGGTTCCACGGCGTTTTGCTTTGATTGCGATTGGCGGCAAAGGCGACCAGGTTTTCCTTAACGGTCAGGTTAGGGAAAATCTGTCTGCCTTCCGGCACCAGGGCTATGCCCATCCTGGCGATTTTATCCGTCGTCATTTTTTCTATGCGCTGGCCCATGAAATGGATATGGCCGCTATGCGCTGGTGTCAGGCCCAGTATCGAACGCAAGGTCGTTGTTTTGCCAGCGCCATTGCGACCCAGCAGGCTGGCGACTTCGCCCTGGCGTATTTGCAGGTCTATGCCAAACAAGACCTGGCTGTGGCCATACGAGGTGGCGATATGCCCGACTTCCAGTATGGTCTTCATGCGACTTCCTTGAGTGCACTGTCCATTTCATCACCGAGATAAGCCTTTTTGACTTCCGGGTTCTGGCGTATCTGTTCTGCCGTGCCAGTGGCGATGATGGCACCTGCTACCAAGACAGAGATACGGTCAGCCAGTTTGAATACTGCATCCATATCATGTTCAATCAAGATCACGGCAGCCTTGCCGCGCAGGGCGGCGATCAGTTCCAGCATCTTGCCCGATTCTTCATGCCCTGTACCTGCCATCGGTTCATCCAGCAAGAGCAGTTTGGGTTCAGTCGCCAGTGTCAGCCCCAGTTCCAGTTGGCGTTGCTCACCATGTGCAAGTTCACAGGCTTTGCTGTTGACTACTTCTGCCAGACCTATGTCACTGGCGAGTTGCCTTGCTTGCTCAAAAAGTGCCTGCTCATCTATGGCCTTGCGCCAGAAACGCATGCTGCTGCCTGAGCGCGCCTGTATTGCCAGACTCAGGTTATCGATGACCGTATATGACTGGAAGATATTTGTGATCTGGTAAGAGCGTGCCAACCCAAGCTTGACGCGTTCATGCATGCTGGTGGCAGTAACATCCACGCCATTGAAAATGATTTGCCCCTGATTGGGTGCAATGGCACCGGATATCTGATGTATCAGCGTAGTCTTGCCTGCGCCATTCGGACCTATGATGGCGTGGATTTCACCGGGCAAGATATCCAGGCTCAGATTGTTGGTAGCAACCAGGCCGCCATAGCGTTTGACCAGGCCTTTTAACTGTAAAACACTCATGCCCGATCCTCCTGCGGTTTTTTGATAGACATGAATTTTTGTGGCAGGCTGGCCAGGCCATTTGGCAATAGCATGACCACCAGCAGCAGGATAATGCCCAGATACAATTGCCAGTGTATGGTGTAGCCAGACAGAATTTCTTCCAGCATGAGCATGACTACCGCACCCAGTATGCCGCCAGACAGATAGCCTACGCCGCCAAGTATCACCATCACCATCAGGCTGCCGGATTGTGTCCAGTGCAAAAGGTTAGGGCTGACCAGCATGTTCTGGTTTGCCAGCAAGGCACCGGCCAGACTGGCGATACTGCCCGCAATTGCAAAACACAGCAGCTTGTAGCGAAATACCGGGTAACCTATGGCTTCCATGCGGGTTTCGTTTTCCTTGATGGCTTGTATCACCCGTCCAAAATGGGAATTAATAAGTCTATAAAGAACGAAGAGAAATATGGTGCAAATAACCAGCACCAGATAATAAAAATTGCTGTCATTTGCCATATCCAGACCAGTGACTGAACGTTGCACCAGACTCAGACCATCGTCACCGCCATAATTTTTCAGTGACACAAACAGAAAGTACAGCATCTGCGCAAATGCCAGCGTGATCATGATGAAGTATACGCCGCGCGTCCTGAGTGAGACACTGCCTATTGCCAGTGCCAGCACAAAGCCAGTCAGCATCGCCGCCGGCCAACTGATCCAGGCAGATGTGACTCCGTGCTGCATCAGGATGCCCACCACATAAGCACCACTGCCAAAGAAGGCTGCATGCCCCAGGCTGATCATGCCGCCAAAACCCAGTATCAGGTTCAGGCTGCTGGCTACCAGGGCGAAAATCATCAAGCGGCTTAGCAAGCCTATATAAAATTCCTGGGCGAAGTAGGTCGCCAGTAAGGGGAAGGCAATCAGTAGGAGCAGGATGCCTGTGCTGAACTTGCGCGAGATAGTGTGATGTAGGCTGCTTTGCATAATTAATCTCTCAGCCTCGCGCAGGGAACAGGCCCTGGGGTTTGTAAAACAGTACGGCTGCCATCAATACATAAATCAGCATTGACGCCAGGGCAGGGCCGAGGTTGGCGGCCATCTCCAGCGGCATCAACAATTTCAATGCACCGGGCAGCAAGGTTTTACTTAAAGTGTCAACCAACCCCACCAGCAATGCGCCTACCAGTGCACCGCGTATCGAGCCTATGCCACCTATGACGATGACCACAAACGCCAGTATCAGGATACTTTCACCCATGCCCACCTGTACTGCCAGTATGGAGCCCAGCAGGGCGCCCGAGATGGCGCACAGGGCTGCACCAAAGGCAAACAGCAATGTAAACACCAGCTTGATATTGATACCCATGGTGATTGCCATTTCACGGTTCGATGCCCCGGCCCGTACCAGCATGCCTATACGGGTTTTGGTGACCACAAAATACAGCAGGCCAGCGACAGCCAGCCCGGTGGCAATGATGAACAGACGGAAAGAAGAGTAAAAGAAGTCAGGCAGCAATTCCACCGGTTGTGCCAACTGTGGCGGAATATTCAGCATCAGCGGCTGTGCACCCCAGATCATGCGCGCGCCTTCGTTGAAAATCAGTATCAATGCAAAAGTCGCCAGCACGTGGGACAAATGATCGCGCTGGTATAAATGCCGGAAGACCACTACCTCCAGTATAACGCCCAGCAGTGCAGTCGCTATCACCGCTGCCAGCAGGCCCAGCCAGAAAGAACCTGTCATGCCGGTAAAACTGGCGGCGAAATAAGCGCCTGCCATGTAGAGGGAGCCATGGGCCAGGTTGATGAAATCCATGATGCCAAAGATCAGCGTCAGGCCCGCTGCCAGCAGGAAAAGCATAAGGCCAAATTGCAGGCCGTTTAAACCGTGCTCCAACAAAAGCGTGATGTTCATTCTGATATCCCTGATGGTGCTGCTAAGGTATTCGATGAAATTACTTTAGGCCTAAAATATACTATAAGCGACGCATTTGAAAATATTTTCTTTGAGAAAAACCGAATTTTGATGTGAAAAAACACTTTACCTAAAAATAGTTTAGGTTTAAAGTAGTTTGGTGTTTTCGGGGTTGCTGTATCTATATTGTGTACCAAAGCCGGAGAAGAAATGAATTCAACTGCGCTACCAGGGTCTGCCCATCTGGATACCTTTGCTTTTGATCACTTGCCGCCACGCGAGCAATGGCCGGAACTGATTTTTTCTTTGCCGGAGTTGCAATACCCTGAACGTCTGAATTGTGTCGCCGACTTGCTTGACAAGATGTGTGTGACCGGCCATGCAGACAGCATTGCCATCCGCAGCCAGACTGAAAGCTGGACTTACTCTCATCTGTTGGCTACCGTCAATCGTATCTCTCACGTTTTGCTTGAAGATATGCATTTGCAGCCTGGCAACAGGGTCTTGTTGCGTGGTGCCAATAATCCCATGATGGCTGCCAGTGTGCTGGCTGTCATCAAGGCCGGTTGTATCGCTGTTCCCACGATGCCATTGTTGCGCGCCAAGGAATTGGGCGTAATCGCGAACAAGGCTGAAATTGCCGCTGCACTCTGTTCAGAAAATCTGCGCGAAGAGATGGAACTGGCGGTGCAGGCCAATCCCATATTGACGCAAGTGCTGTATTTCAATCATCAGGGTGATGATGGTCTGGAAGCGTTGATGGCTGGTAAATCGCCTGATTTTGCAGCCGTCGATACCCTGGCCGAAGATGTCTGTCTCATCAGCTTTACCTCTGGCACGACCGGCATGCCCAAGGGCACCATGCATTTCCACAGGGATGTGCTGGCGATCTGCGATTGCTTCCCACGTTCCACCTTGCAGTCTGTACAAAGCGATATTTTCATAGGCACACCGCCATTGGCATTTACATTTGGCCTGGGCGGTTTGCTGCTGTTTCCCTTGCGCGTGGGTGCAACTGCGGTCTTGTTGGAAAAACTGACCCCGGAATCCTTGTTGAAAGCCATAGACGAATTCAAGGCCACAGTCTGTTTTACCGCGCCTACCTTTTATCGCCAGATGGCCACGCAGGCAAAGAATTTTGACTTGTCCAGCCTCAAGAAAACCGTTTCTGCCGGTGAAGCGCTGCCTGCTGCGACCCGTGAAGCCTGGCGTCAGGCGACTGGCCTGGTCATGATAGATGGCATAGGTGCGACCGAGATGCTGCATATATTTATTTCTGCCGCAGGTGACGAGGTGCGGGCAGGGGCAACCGGCAAGCCCATACCCGGCTATCAGGCTTGTATATTTGATGAGCATGGTGAAATGGCTGGCCCCGGTGTGGTTGGCCGCCTGGCAGTCAAAGGACCGACAGGTTGTCGTTACCTGGCTGACGACAGACAAAAGAAATACGTCCATCAAGGCTGGAACCTGACAGGTGATGCTTATGAAATGGATGCCAATGGATACTTCTGGTACCGCGCCCGCACTGACGACATGATCATTTCTGCTGGCTACAATATCGCCGGGCCAGAAGTGGAAGAAGCCTTGCTGAAACATCCTGCTGTAGCTGAATGCGCAGTCATAGGCCAGACTGACGAAGAGCGCGGTCAGATCGTCAAGGCTTTTGTCGTATTGAAGGCAGATGCCCATGCATCAGCAAGTCTGTGCAAAGAGATCCAGGATTTCGTCAAGAACAGTATCGCCCCCTATAAGTACCCTCGCGCCATAGAATTCATGACGAATTTGCCGAGGACGGAAACCGGAAAACTACAGCGCTATAAATTACGTACGCCTGCTGCCAGCTCCAGTTAACTATAACGTTTGAAAATATTCGCCCATGCCCATTAACCCGAAGGAGACGCTCGTGAAAAAGACCTTGCTGTGTTTATTGTTATCCAGTATTGCCGCAACGAATGCGAACTGTGCTTTTGCCGCAGACAAAGTCAAAGTCGGCATGGTCACCACCTTGTCTGGTGCGGGCGCTGGACTGGGTGTTGATATACGCGACGGCTTTTCCCTGGCCATGAAACATCTGGACAATAAATTCGGTAACTTGCCGGTCGAAGTTATCACGGGTGATGACCAGCAAAACCCTGACGCGACCAAGCAGTTGGTGGACAAGCTCATCAAGAAAGACAAGGTCGATTTGATGACCGGTATCGTGTTCTCCAATCTGATGCTGGCAGTGGGTCCAACGATTTTTGGTGCCAAGGTGCATTACATCAGCGCCAATGCCGGTCCTTCGCAATATGCGGGTGAGCAATGTAATCCCTATTTCTTTAACGTGGCCTGGCAGAATGACAGCCTGCATGAAGCTGTCGGCAAACAGGTCAATGACAAGGGCTTTAAAAATGTTGCTTTGGTGGCGCCTAATTATCCAGCAGGCAAAGACGCATTGACAGGCTTCAAACGCTATTACAAGGGCAAAGTTGCTGAAGAAATTTATACCAAACTGGGACAACTTGATTATGCGACTGAACTGGCACAGATACGTGGTCTGAAGCCCGATGCCGTGTATATTTTCCTGCCCGGTGGCATGGGTATCAATTTCATCAAGCAATTTGTGGATGCCGGCTTATCCAAAAATACCCAACTCTTTGGACCAGGCTTTTCTGCCGATGAAGACATTATCAAGGCAGTAGGTGCGCCCATGCTGGGCATGTTCAATGCATCGCAATGGGGACATGATATGGATAACCCGCAAAACAAACGTTTTGTAGCCGACTTCCAGAAAGAATATGGTCGCCTGCCATCATTGTATGCATCGCAAGGCTATGACGCTGCCATGCTGATGGATAGTGCCGTGCGTGGTGTCAAAGGCAAGATAGAAGACAAGGATGCCCTGGGTAAAGCCATCAAGGCAGCCAATTTTAAATCCGTACGTGGCGACTTCAAGTTCAACAGCAATCATTATCCTGTGCAAAATTATTATGCGCGCATTATTAGCAAGGATGCTCAGGGAAGAGTGACCAATAAAACACTGAGTGCTGTATTTACCAATCATCCCGATGCCTATGTGGCTTCCTGCAAAATGCAGTGATGTAGTAATTGGTCAAAGAAATCAAAAAAATAAATTAATCTTCAAGGTAATTTAATGAACATCCTATGCATAGGCGGTGGTCCGGCTGGCCTGTACTTCAGCCTGCTGATGAAAAAGCAAAACCCTGCGCACCAGATCACCATCGTCGAACGCAATCGCGCTTACGATACCTTTGGCTGGGGCGTGGTATTTTCTGACCAGACTCTGGGTAACCTGGTGAATGCCGATGAACAAACTGCCCGTTCCATCTTGCAGTCTTTTAATCACTGGGATGATATTGATACTCATTTCAAGGGGCAGGTTGTCACCTCTGGTGGCCACGGGTTTTGCGGCATAGGTCGTAAGCGTTTGCTGAATATCTTGCAAGAGCGTTGTGAAGAGCTGGATGTCAAGCTGGTCTTTGAAACGGATGTGACAGACGATCAGGCACTGGCGCTGGAATATGATGCTGATCTGGTTATTGCTTGCGACGGCCTGAACAGTCGTGTGCGCACTCGTTACGAGCAAAGCTATCAACCTGATATTGATACCCGCAAATGCCGTTTCGTCTGGCTTGGCACCAAAAAACTGTTCTCGGCTTTTACCTTTGCCTTTGAAGAAACCGAGCATGGCTGGTTTCAGGCACATGCCTATCAATATGATGGCGATACAGCGACCTTTATCGTCGAGACACCGGAAGATACATGGATCAAGGCTGGTATAGATAAAATGAGCCAGGAAGAAGCCATCGCTTTTTGTGAAAACCTGTTCGCCAAATACCTCGATGGCAATGCCCTGATGTCAAATGCCACGCATTTGCGCGGCTCTGCCAACTGGATCAAGTTCCCGCGCATTATCTGTAAGAACTGGGTGCACTGGAACCAGTCGCCTAAGTTGAATAATAAACGCGTGCCTGTAGTCTTGATGGGTGACGCTGCCCATACTGCCCATTTCTCCATAGGTTCCGGCACCAAGCTGGCTTTGGAAGATGCCATAGAACTAGCACGCAGTTTTGAGAAACATGGTGAGCAAGGTATGGAAGCCGTGCTGGAAGCCTATCAGGATTTGCGTTCCATAGAAGTCTTGAAGATACAAAGCGCTGCCCGCAATTCCATGGAATGGTTTGAAAATGTCCAGCGCTATACCGCCATGGAAGCGCCTCAGTTTGCCTATTCCATGCTGACGCGCAGCCAGCGTCTTTCGCATGAAAACCTGCGGGTAAGGGATGCTGCCTATGTACGCAGTTTTGAACACTGGATAGCTGAGCAGGCTTATGCCAGGGCTGGTTTGCCTGTGCCCAAAACAAAAACAGCTATTCCACCCATGCTGACGCCCTACAAGCTGCGCGATGTTGTATTGAAAAATCGCATCGTCGTCTCACCCATGGCGCAATACTCTGCGGTAGATGGCGTAGCCGGTGACTATCATCTCGTGCATCTGGGTAGTCGCGCCATGGGCGGTGCTGGTCTGGTGTTTGCCGAGATGACCTGTGTCTCTGCCGATGCACGCATTACGCCAGCTTGCCCCGGCCTGTATGCACCTGAACATACACAAGCCTGGAAACGCGTCGTCGATTTCGTTCATGCCAACACCGATGCAAAGATTGCCGTGCAACTTGGCCACGCCGGAGCCAAAGGTTCCACCTGCGTGGCCTGGGAAGGAATAGATCAGCCATTGAAAGAAGGCAACTGGCCGCTGGTCTCAGCGTCAGAGCAACAATACCTGCCTGGCATTTCGCAAGTTGCGCGTGCTGCCACAGCGGCAGACATGCAGCGCATAAAAGATGATTTTGTCCAGGCGACCAGGGCAGCAGCAGAAGCAGGCTTTGACTGGCTGGAACTGCATTGCGCTCATGGTTACTTGCTATCAAGCTTCATTTCGCCACTGACCAATCAGCGTCAAGATGAATACGGTGGTTCGCTGGAAAACCGTTGCCGTTATCCGCTGGAAGTGTTTGCCGCGATACGCGCTGTCTGGCCTGCGGATAAACCGATTTCCGTGCGTATTTCTGCGCATGATTGGGTAGAGGGCGGTATTACGCCGGATGATGCAGTTGCCATTGCTCGCCTGTTTAAGGCAGCGGGTGCAGACATGATAGATTGTTCATCCGGCCAGGTCAGCAAGCAGGAAAAACCTGTCTATGGCCGCATGTTCCAGACGCCGTTTGCTGACCGCATACGCAACGAAGCACAAATCCCTACCATCGCCGTTGGTGCGATTTTTGAAGCGGATCATGCAAACAGCATCATCGCCGCTGGCCGTGCTGACTTGTGCGCCATCGCCAGACCACACCTGGCCGACCCTGCCTGGACTTTGCATGAGGCAGCCAAGCTGGGCTTCAATGATATGCCCTGGCCCAGGCAATATGTCGCCGGAAAAATGCAACTGGAACGCAATCTCGAACGTGATCGACAAGTCGCCGCAGCCAGCGCCGGTCTGACGCCGCAGCAAGTTGCCGCCAAATTGCTGGAAGGATGAGCATGACTGTGCATCAGGAAAAATTACATGGCAGGCATGCGCTGGTCACCGGCGGTGGCAAAGGCATAGGCCTGGCGATAGCGCAAGCTTTGCTCAGCGAAGGGGCGACGGTGACACTGGCAGGCCGTAGTGAAGCGACTTTGCAAGAGGCTGTGGCTTCCCTGGCGCATGTCAAGGTGCAGTATGTCATCATGGATGTCAGCGATGCGGAATCAGTGCAGGCAGCTTTTCAATTATCGCAGGGTAGGGATGGTCGCATCGACATTCTCATCAATAATGCCGGGCAAGCCAGTTCAGCTTCTTTCCTTAAAACCGATGCCAAATTATGGCAAAACATGCTGGATGTGAATCTGAGCGGCAGTTTCATTTGCATGCAACAGGCTTTGCCTGCGATGCTGGAAGCGGGCTGGGGACGTATCGTCAATGTGGTCAGTACCGCAGGGCTAAAGGGTTATGCCTATGTCTCTGCCTATTGTGCTGCCAAGCATGGCGTCATAGGTTTGACGCGCGCGGTGGCACTTGAAGTTGCAGCCAAAGGCGTGACCGTGAATGCGGTTTGCCCCGGCTATACCGAAACCGATATCGTCAAGGATGCAATCGCCAATATCGTCGCCAAAACCGGTCGGACAGAAGAACAGGCCAAAGCTGAACTGGCCGCAGGTAACCCGCAAAAACGTCTGGTGCAACCATATGAGGTGGCAGATGCCGTGTTGTGGCTATGTATGGATGGTGCATCAGCAATGAATGGTCAGTCTATTGCCGTAGCCGGTGGCGAAGTCATGTAGCTAGGACTTACGCAAAGCTGCCCCAACTGCGTTGCAGCTCCTAGCCGTACTAAAGTACTGTCTTCGTCGCTGCGCCTTGTTGGGACAATTTTGCGTAAGCCCTAGAAATCAAAACTGATGAACAGGTAAAAGCAGGTATGAAAGAAGACAGTAACCCCGTGTTCGACATGGAAACCCGCCTGACGCAAGATGACCATCAGTCCTTGCGCCTGTGGTTGCGCATGCTGTCTTGCACCGTGATGATAGAAGGTGAAATCCGTAGCCGCTTACGCAGCGAATTCGGTATCACCTTGCCGCGCTTTGATCTGATGGCGCAACTGGAGCGTCACCCAGAAGGTTTGCGTATGGGGGAGCTATCCAAGCGCATGATGGTCACGGGTGGCAATATCACCGGCATTACCGATCAATTGGAACAGGAAAAACTGGTAACCCGTGTCGCCGATCTCAAAGACAGACGTGCCTACAGCGTCAAGCTGACACCTGCGGGCCGCCGTGCCTTCAAACGTATGGCTGCTGTCCATGAAGGATGGATAGCCGATATGTTTTCTGGCTTGCAGACTGAGCAGAAAAGTAAATTATTTGAATTATTGTCGCAAGTGAAAACTCATTTGCATGAGCCGGGCGCTGATAGCAGCTTGGACAACAACATGGACAACAAACCTTTCCAGGAAGAATCCACATGAAATACCTACCCGGACAACCGCAGGACTTACCTGGCAACCGCCAGCAACTGGCCAACTATGCAGCACAGCATTTTACTTATGCCGTCAATGCTGGCGTTGCCACCATCACATTGAACCGGCCTGAACGCAAAAACCCGTTGACCTTTGATTCGTATGCAGAGTTGCGCGACCTTTTCCGCACTTTGTCGTATGGTGATGATGTCAAGGCCATCGTCATTACCGGCGCTGGTGAAAACTTTTGTTCTGGTGGTGATGTGCATGAAATCATCGGCCCATTAACCAAACTCGATATGCCGGGTCTGCTGAGTTTTACCCGCATGACGGGTGATCTCGTCAAAGCCATGCGCGCCTGCCCGCAGCCGATAATTGCGGCGATTGATGGCGTCTGCGCTGGCGCCGGTGCCATCCTGGCGCTGGCCTCTGATATTCGCATAGGCACAGCACGTAGCAAGACTGCTTTCCTGTTCACCCGTGTTGGTCTGGCAGGTTGCGACATGGGTGCCTGCTCCATTTTGCCGCGCATCATAGGGCAGGGGCGTGCTTCGGATTTGTTGTATACCGGACGTTCCATGTCGGGCGAAGAGGCAGAACGCTGGGGCTTTTTCAATCGTCTGGCGGCACCTGAAGATGTTTTGGTAGAAGCGCAGGCCTATGCAAAAAATCTGGCGGAAGGCCCCAATTTTGCGCATGGCATGACCAAGAAAATGCTGCAACAGGAATGGAATATGGGTGTTGATGAAGCTATAGAAGCAGAAGCACAGGCCCAAGCCATTTGTATGATGACCAATGATTTTCATCGCGCCTACCATGCCTTCGTTGCCAAACAAAAACCTGTCTTTGAAGGGGATTGAACATGACGCATATCATGTCTGACACCAGCTACCTGGACTGGCCCTTCTTTGATGACAAACACCGTGAATTGCAACGCACGCTGGATGCCTGGTCTGCGGAGAATTTGCCTGATCATCATACCGCTGATGTCGATCAGGCTTGCCGCGATCTTGTCAAGCAACTGGGTGCGGCGGGCTGGCTCAAAAATGCCATAGGCGGTAGTGCCTATGGCGGCAATGCTGACGTCATCGACACCCGTGCCATTTGCCTGATACGTGAAACCCTGGCCCGTCATTCCGGCCTGGCAGATTTTGCCTTTGCCATGCAAGGGCTGGGTTCCGGTGCTATCAGCCTGCATGGGACTGAAGCGCAAAAGCAAAACTATTTGACCAAGGTAGCCAAAGGCGAAGCGATTGCTGCCTTTGCCCTGTCTGAGCCAGAAGCTGGCTCGGATGTAGCAGCCATGCAATGCGCGGCAAAATTTGTCGCTGATGCAGACGGGGGGCACTATGTCTTGAATGGGGAAAAAACCTGGATTTCCAATGGCGGCATTGCTGACTTCTATGTATTGTTTGCCCGCACTGGCGAAGCACCTGGTGCTCGTGGCATCACTGCATTTATTGTCGATGCCGGTCTGCCGGGCTTTGAAATTGCCGAACGTATCGATGTGATAGCCCCGCATCCGCTGGCACGTCTGAAGTTCACTAATTGTCGCGTTTCGGTTACGCAGCGTCTGGGTGAGGCAGGGCAGGGTTTCAAGGTAGCGATGGCGACGCTGGATATTTTCCGCACGTCTGTGGCTGGTGCTGCCCTTGGCTTTGCTCGTCGCGCTATGGACGAAGCCATGCACAGAGTAACGACACGCAAGATGTTTGGTCAGACTCTGGCCGATTTTCAACTAACGCAGGCCAAACTGGCGCAGATGGCAACTACCATAGATAGTTCAGCCCTGTTGATTTACCGCGCAGCCTGGCAAAGAGACCAGGGCAGGAAAGTCACCAAAGAAGCCGCCATGGCAAAACTGATGGCGACAGAAGGTGCGCAGCAAGTGATAGATGCAGCGGTGCAGATGTTTGGCGGCCTGGGTGTCGTCAGTGAAGTGCCGGTAGAGCGTCTGTATCGTGAAATCCGGTCCCTGCGTATTTATGAAGGGGCGACGGAGGTGCAGCAACTGATCATAGGCCGTGAATTGCTCAAAGAGTTTGCCGCAGTATGATTTTTACGGTGGAATTGCCCATACGCTTTGCCCATTGCGACCCAGCGGGTATCGTGTTTTATCCGCGCTATTTTGAGATGATGAATGGCGTGGTGGAAGACTGGTGTGCGCAAGGACTGGGTTGCAGTTTCCGTGAAATGCATATGGCACGTGGCATAGGTTTGCCAACGGTACACCTGGAAACAGATTTCATAAGGCCAGCACAGCTTGGCGAAACCTTACTGGCGGAATTGACTGTGCTGAAACTGGGTAATACCTCAGTAGAGATACAAGTATGCTTTTGTGGCCAGCAGCACGACATGCGTCTGAAAGCCCGTCTGGTTCTGGTCATGATGGATCTGAGCTTGCGTCATGCCATGGCCATACCGGATGAATTGCGTGCTGCCATGTTGCATTATTGTGCGGTTAAAGATGAAAAGCTTGCGTCTGCTTAAGCAAACAAACTAAGCAGACAAAGCTCGTTTGAGATATAAATAACAGACTTTTTGTGTTGAAAAGCATTAAAAGTCATCGTCGAAAGGATTTGTGATGGATATTTTGCAACCTCAGGGTTGGGCCAAGCCTCGTGGCTATTCGAACGGTGTTGTTGCCCGTGGTCGCACAGTATGTGTCAGTGGCATGGTTGGCTGGGATGCGCAATGCGTGTTTCATTCTGATGACTTTGCCACCCAGGTCAGACAGGCTTTGCAGAATATTGTTGAGGTGCTGGCCGAGGCAGATGCCGGCCCCGAACACATAGTCCGCATGACCTGGTATGTATTGGATAAAAAAGAATATGTCGGCGCCTACAAGGAAGTAGGAGAAGCGTACCGCGATATCATAGGTCGTCATTTTCCAGCTATGACCGCAGTACAGGTAGCTGCCCTGATCGAAGACAGGGCGAAGGTTGAGATAGAAGTCACCGCCATCGTGCCGGAGTGAATATGAAAACAAGCATAGGTGTAGTTGGTATCGTCGGTGCAGGCGCGATGGGGCGTGGTATTGCCCAGATCGCCGCCCAGGCTGGCTTTGCCGTTCTTTTGTTCGACGTGCAGCCAGATGCTGCCCGTAAAGCCAGCCAGCTGATCGCTGAGCAATGGCAAAAAATGCTGAACAAGGAAAAACTCACCGAAGAAGAATACCAGGATGCACTGGAAAACCTGCAAGTCGTGGACGGCATGCAGGAACTGGCTGATTGTGATCTGGTCGTGGAAGCCATTGTCGAAAAGCTCGACGCCAAGCGTGGCCTGTTCCAGCAACTGGATGGCATCGTCAGCGATGTCTGCATACTGGCGACAAATACCTCGTCGCTATCTGTAACCGCGATTGCGGCTGGTAGCAAAATACCGGAGCGCGTGGCTGGGCTGCATTTTTTTAATCCTGTACCGCTGATGAAAGTAGTAGAGGTTATTGATGGCTTGCTGACCAGTGCTGATGTTGCCGGGCAGTTGATGGCATTTGCCAGTCGTACCGGGCATTTGCCGGTGCGTGCCAAGGATACGCCAGGCTTTATAGTCAATCACGCAGGTCGCGCTTATGGAACCGAAGCACTGCGCATCTTGCAGGAAAATATCGCTACTTTCCGTCAGATCGACCAGATCATGCGCGAAGCTGCCGGCTTCAAGCTGGGGCCGTTTGAATTGCTGGACCTGACCGGGCTGGATGTATCGCATCCGGTGATGGAAGCAATTTATCACCAGTATTATGAAGAGCCACGCTATCGCCCCAGTGTCATCACCGCGCAGCGCGTACACGCAGGGGTGCTGGGACGAAAAACCGGGCGTGGATTTTATTCTTATAGCGGGCAGGACGACGTGCCAGCCCCGGCAGAAAATTATCCAGCCTGGACTGATGCGGTCTGGATCAGTCAGGCCAATCCGGATGCGGTTCCTGCATTGATTGCGCTGTTTGAACGTTGCGGCGCAAGTATTGAAACAGGTGCGCAGCCATCGGACACGGCCTTGTGCATCGTCAGCCCGTATGGCACAGATGTCAGCAGCAGTGTCGCCAGTGAAGGTCTGGATGCCCGTCGCACGCTGGGTATTGATGCCTTGCTGGCCTGTGAAGGGCACCTGACCCTGATGACCAACCCGGCTACCGATACGCTTGTTGCTGCGCGTTGCCAATCATTACTGTTACGTAGCGGCCAGGGTGTCAGCCTGATACAGGATAGCAGTGGTTTTGTCGTGCAGCGCATGCTGGCATGCATCATCAATATTGCCAGCGACATCGTGCAGCAGGGTATATGTACCCCGCAGGATCTGGACAGGGCCGTCACTTTGGGGTTGGCTTATCCGGTGGGGCCGCTGGCCTGGGGTGATAAACTGGGCGCTTCGCGTATACTAAGCGTTTTGCGCAATCTGTTGAGCAGTACAGGCGATCCGCGCTATCGCCCCAGCCCTTGGCTGGTACGGCGGGCGCAACTGGACTTGTCGCTGTTGCATACAGAAAAACACATGGCAAATTAAGATAAACGTGCCTGTCATTACACCCCATGAATCCATATGATGTGGCGACAAGCAAGTGTAAGTAATTCAGATAAAAAGTAATTCATACAATCAGGAGAAACAGATGGCCAAGGCTGTATTTAGTTGGGAAGATCCCTTGTTATTGTCTTCACAGTTGAGCGATGAAGAACGCATGGTGCAGGATGCCGCACGCGTTTATTGTGAAGAAAAGCTGACGCCGCGCGTACTGGAAGCTTTCCGTCATGAAAAAACTGATCCCGCCATTTTCCGTGAGATGGGGGAGCTTGGTTTGCTGGGTTCCATGATCCCTACACAATACGGTGGTGCCGGCCTGAACTATGTCTGCTATGGCCTGGTTGCACGTGAGGTGGAGCGCGTCGATTCTGGTTATCGTTCCATGATGAGCGTACAAAGCTCCCTGGTCATGGTGCCTATTAACGAATTCGGCAGCGAAGCACAAAAACAGAAATACCTGCCCAAGCTGGCTACCGGCGAATGGATAGGCTGCTTCGGACTGACCGAACCTAATCATGGCTCTGACCCCGGCAGCATGGTGACCCGTGCCAAGACCGTGCCGGGTGGTTATTCCCTGAGCGGTGCCAAGATGTGGATCACCAACAGCCCTATCGCTGATGTCTTCGTAGTGTGGGCAAAAACAGATGATGGCCGTATCCGCGGTTTCATCCTGGAAAAAGGCTGGAAGGGTCTGACGGCGCCGGCAATTCATGGCAAGGTTGGCTTGCGCGCTTCCATCACTGGCGAAATCGTCATGGATGAAGTTTTCGTACCTGAAGAAAACCTGATGCCAAACGTGGAAGGTTTGAAAGGTCCGTTCACCTGCCTGAATTCTGCTCGTTACGGTATCGCCTGGGGTGCTTTGGGTGCCGCAGAATTCTGCTGGCATACCGCACGTCAGTACACCATGGACCGCCTGCAATTTGGACGCCCGCTGGCAGCCAATCAACTGGTACAGAAAAAACTGGCTGACATGCAGACTGAAATCACGCTGGCCCTGCAAGGCTGCCTGCGTCTGGGACGCATGAAGGATGAAGGCACGGCTGCGGTGGAAATCACGTCTATCATGAAGCGTAATTCTTGCGGTAAATCACTGGACATCGCCCGTACCGCGCGCGATATGCTGGGTGGTAACGGTATCTCGGATGAATTCGGCATTGCCCGTCATCTGGTGAACCTCGAAGTCGTCAATACTTACGAAGGTACGCATGATATCCATGCCCTGATACTGGGGCGTGCCCAGACAGGTATTGCTGCATTCTAAGCTGGCTTCCAGCCTGATATACAAACATTGATTTAGAACTCATTTCATAAATAGGGGTGAGATGCGTTTGCCTCATAACGTGGGCTGGCAAGGCGGACGAGGCAGTCAATAGCGGTGCTATTGATAACGAGTCCAACGCAGTCCAGCGCGCGTTATGAGGCAAACCCTTCGGGAGCTGGCGATTCGGGCGCATTGCAGCGTTGTGCCGCTTGCTAAGGCATGAGCCTTAGCTGCGCGTCGCGCCTTGCACTGCATCCCGAATCGCCTTGCTCGCACTCATCCCTATTTATGAAATGAGTTCTAGTCAAATAACCGCCGCCAAGGTCATCTGACCGGGCGGTGGTGTCGCCAGGGCAGTGCTGCCCATTGCCATTGCATTCCCTCATTTGCATCAAATTTGCGCAATCACAAGATGGCGCATGACTGCTTCATTAATGATGGCGTTAATCAACAATAGACTGGGCAAGGTCTGCGTGTATGCGTCAGTACCATCTCATTGTTGTAATAGCATTAATTATTCTCTGTGGCAGGGTATGTGTGCAGAGAGGGTGTTTTTGGTGAGGGCCGATGAAATTCCCCGTTACACAGCGTTTCTGGACCTGGTTCACGCGTCCCTTGTTGCTGGCAGGTCTATTTTTGACCATACCGGCTTTCTATCTTTTGCTGGGTGGGATGGTTCCTGCTGCCCATATTGCCGGACAGGTCTTATACCTTGTCGCTGCATTGATCATGGCAGTAGATACCAGGCTGCAATGGCAAAAACATAAGCGTATGAAGCGGCGCCGGGGCAAGTTGCTGCTGGATGTATTGATTATTGTGGGCAGCATACTCAGTGCAGTGCCTGAGGATGAAAACTGGGGCACGCTGGAATGGCTATTGCGCCTTGCTTTGTGCGCCGCAATTTTGCTCCGCCTCGCCACATTGGTGTTGCAGAATATGAAGCCAAGTCATCTGGTGCAGATGATAGGCCTGGCCATACTGATGTTGAGTACCGCAGGTGCGGGCTTTTATTGGCTGGAACCTAACGTACATAGTTATGCCAACGGTGTCTGGCTGGCATTCACGACAATTGCGACAGTGGGTTATGGTGATATTGTGCCGTCGACACCGGCATCCAAGATATTTGCGGTGTTTATCGTTTTATTGGGCTATGCCATGTTTTCGATAGTGACCGCCAATATCGCCGCACTTTTTGTGGAAGAAGAGGAAGCGAATCTGGAGCGGCAATTGCATGCCGATATACGCTCCCTCAGCCGTGAAGTCGCCGCACTGAGGGAAGAATTAAGAAGTCGCGACCATCTTTTTATGCAATATGAAAGGGCAAAAAAAGAGGGGCGCGACCAGCAGGTCAGTTTGTGAACGCATTGGCGATAATGCTTTCCTGTAGGGTCGTTGGTATGCCACTATCCAGGCTGCCATATATCCTGCCATATATCCTGCCATTACTGCCATCCAGGCGGCTATGTACAAATGCGCAGGCAATATCGGATTGCGCATGCTCACACATGAGAAAAGCCTGGGCGGTCAATACCAGTTTTTGCGCAATGCGACGGGCACTCATTTCTTTCTGTTCTGCTGGCAACTGCAAATCGGCCTGCAATTGTTGCGCCATCTGTCGTACTTCTTGCGACTGTGATCCGGCCCATTGTTGCAGCAGCAATTGCGTGCCCACAGGATCACGTTCCATGGCCCTCAGTACATCCAGGCACATCACGTTGCCTGAACCTTCCCAGATGGAATTGACCGGTGCTTCGCGATACAGGCGGGCCATCGGGCCACTCTCCACATAGCCATTGCCGCCCCAGACTTCCATACATTCGCCAGTAAACTCCAATGCGCGCTTGCATATCCAGAATTTGGCGGCGGGAGTCACTATGCGCCGCCAGGCGCGTTGCAGCGGGTCATCAGCATTGTCCAGCGTCGCTGCCAGATGCAGCATCAGACGGGTGGCGGCTTCGCTTTCCAGCGCCATATCAGCCAGGACATTGCGCATCAGTGCCTGTTCGACCAGTTTCTTGCCAAATGCACGACGATGGCGTGCATGATGTATCGCCTGTACCAGCGCCTGGCGCATCAGTGCTGCACTGCCTATCACGCAATCAAGACGGGTCAGGTTCGCCATTTCTATGATGGTCGGAATGCCCCGGCCTTCATTGCCTACCATGACGCCGTAGGCATCCTGAAATTCAACTTCGCTGCTGGAATTGGATTTGTTGCCCAGCTTATCCTTTAATCTTTGCACGATAACGGCATTTTTGCTGCCATCTGGCCGCCAGCGCGGTACAAAAAAGCAGGATAAGCCCGCTTCAGTAGTTGCCAGCACCAGATGGGCATCGCACATGGGGGCGGAGAAAAACCATTTGTGACCAGTAATGACATAATCAGTGCCGCGTCCACCAGTACCGGTGGCGATTGCCTTGCTGGTATTGGTGCGTACGTCCGAGCCTCCCTGCTTTTCTGTCATGCCCATGCCTATCAGCATCGATGTCTTGTCGGCAACGGGCAAATCACGGGCATCATGTTCATTCGAATACAGCTTGTCTTTCAGGTCAGCGAACAGACGCGCTTCATTTTGCAGCACGGGTATGGACGCAAAGGTCATGGTGGTCGGGCATAGCGAGCCGGATTCCACCTGCGCCTGCATAAAATAGCCGGCGGCTCTGGCAACATGGGCGCCTGGACGAGGCGTGTGCCAGGGGCTGGCATGCAGGCCCTGTTTGCGCAACAAGCCCAGCAACTGATGCCAACTGGGATGAAAGTCCACCCTGTCTATGCGTTTGCCATGACGGTCATGGGTATGTAATAGCGGCAGGTGGGTATTTGCCAGGGCGCCCAGTTCCAGTACTTCACGGCTACCCAATTCTTTTCCGGCTTCCAGCAGCGCAGCTTGATTCCAGTCGGCCTGATAATGACTGGTGCCTGTCATTAGAACCTCATCACTAGAGAAAATATTGTAGTCTTGCAGGTCTGGAGCCTGATTGCTGATTTCATGGGTTTGCCATTGCATGGTCGCCTCGTTCCGCAATTGAATTTACTTATAGTTTAGCGTGATGCTTGCGTTCAGATGTTCGCCTTTCCCAACATGCCGCCCGGCGGTAGATAAAAACAGATGACAGAGACTGCCAGCCCATTGAAATTAAGGCGCAAGCCGGTTCAGCAACGGTCCAGAATGACGCAATTGGCGATTCTGGATGCCTTTGTTCGGCTTTTGGTAGAAAAAAACTATGCCGACTTGACCATGCGCGATATCGCCCTGGTGGCAGGGGTAGGGTTGGGTACGCTGTATGAATATTTCCCCGGGAAAAAGTCCATAGCAGCACATTGCATCCATGAACGCTTCAAAAGCATAGGTACGCAAATGCGCTTGTGGATAGATTCACAACGCGGCCAGAGCTTGCCAGACCTGGTGCAGTTCATGATAGAAAAAATCATACAACTGCATGCAGAAAAAACCGATGAATGGTCAGCCCTGATTTTTCTGGAGCGGCAAATATCCGATATCCAGGCTTATAGCGTCCTGTATGGTCAGGTCGTGGCTATCTGGGAGCAGGCTTTTGCTGCCAGTAGTGACCGCGCCAGATATCTGAAGGTTAGTCCGGAAGTGGTGCATGCAGCCATTTACGGTGTGCTGTATCAGACCCTGATGTTGTCGCCACAGAGCCTGCAAGATGCTGATTTTCGCTTGCATATGAAAAACTTGGTGCTTGGATATCTGCAAATCAGTGGTCAGTCCGCCTGAATAAGGTAAAATCGCAAGATGTCCTATCAAGTCCTCGCCCGAAAATATCGCCCAAAGAGCTTTGAAACGCTGGTTGGGCAGGAGCACGTGGTTCGTGCCTTATCTCATGCGCTTGAGCAGCAGCGGCTGCATCACGCCTATTTATTCACAGGTACACGCGGTGTCGGCAAAACGACCTTGTCGCGCATACTGGCCAAATCCTTTAACTGCGAGACCGGCATCACTGCCCATCCCTGTGGTGTCTGCGAAGCCTGTACGGCAATTGATGCTGGCCGCTTTGTTGACTATATAGAAATGGATGCCGCGTCCAATCGCGGCGTTGATGAAATGGCTTCGCTGTTGGAACAAGCTATTTATGCTCCGTCGAATGCACGTTTTAAAGTGTATATGATTGACGAGGTGCACATGCTGACCAACCACGCTTTCAATGCCATGTTGAAAACGCTGGAAGAACCGCCTGAACACGTCAAATTCATCCTGGCAACGACTGATCCGCAAAAAATCCCGGTCACGGTCTTGTCGCGCTGCCTGCAGTTCAACCTCAAACAAATGCCGCCTGGTCATATTGTCGGTCATCTGGACAATATCCTGGGGCAGGAGCAGATAGAATTTGAATTGCCTGCCTTGCGCCTGCTGGCTCAAGGGGCCCATGGTTCCATGCGTGATGCCCTGTCGCTGACGGATCAGGCAATTGCTTACGCTGCCGGCAAGGTGACTTTGGATGCGGTACAGGGCATGCTGGGCGCGTTGGATCAATCGTATCTGATTCGCCTGCTCGACGGCCTGGTTGCGCAGGATGGCAAGGCCTTGCTGGACGTGGCAGATGAAATGGCTGCCCGCAGCCTGTCTTATAAGGCGGCCCTGCAAGACCTGGGTAGTTTGCTGCACCAGATTGCCATTGCACAACTGGTGCCGGCAGCTGTTGCCGATGATATTCCTGAGCGTGAGCAAGTCTTGCGTCTGGCACAGTGTTTTGCCAAAGAAGAAATTCAACTGTTTTACCAGATTGCCGTACATGGCCGCAATGAGCTGGCACTGGCACCGGATGAATATGCCGGTTTCAGCATGACCTTGTTGCGCATGCTGGCATTCAAGCCCACAACGGGCGAACAGGATGCGATTCCACCAGCCGGTGGCAGACCGTCTGCACCACAGGCATTGCCATCGAATGCCGGGGCAGGTCGCGCTGCCCTGGCGGGCGGGTCTGCTCCTGTCGGCATGATGGCAACATCGGCACCGGCAGCACCAACAGTACCAGCCGCACCGGCATCGACATCGATTGCAGGCAAGGCGCCTGTTGTCACGCCTCAGGCCGCAGCAGCCAGTGTGCCTGCGGTGCCGACAACAACACCGATAGCAGCTACCCCGGCAACACCTGCCACTGGCGCACGTCAAAGTCCGGTACTGGCGGCACTGGCAGCAGCCCGCGCGGCCAGCGGCAAACAGACGCCAGGTGCCAGGCCTACACCTGCACCCACAGCCGTTGCCGATAAGGCCCCCGTACCGGCTCCGGTCGCAAAAAATGTCCCTGCGCCAATCCCGGCACCAGTAATGCCTGCCGCCGTAGTTGCACCGGCACCAGCCATGCCAGTGCCTGCGGTAAATGCAGTGCCGACGGCAACGCCAACTCCTGTGCCATCCGTAGCGAGAACACCGGTATCTGCACCAGCCCCCATGATCGCCGAGCAGGATGCGCAATCTGTTGGCATGGACGACATGCCGCCGCCCTGGGATGAAGAAATGTTCTTCGAGCCAGCAACGGCCAAGCCTGTAGTAACAGGCAGTACTGCTTCGCGACCTGCCATGCCTGCTGCCAGACAAGAAGATGAAGGCATGCTCGCCGTCAGTAGCAGTAGTGTAAATAGCAGTAGTAGCATAAGCAGCAGGCAGGATGATGTCAGGCCGGCAGAAAAAACAAAACCGGAAACCGTTGCGGCCAAACCGGAAGCGCTTGGTGCCATCGTGGCAGACCGGCAGATTTCCAATCTGCCAGTGCCAGAGTTGAACTGGGATGGCTTATGGCCGAATCTGGCTGCCAGTCTGCCCATGCGCGGCGTCGCACAGCAATTGGCGCAGCAAAGTGAGCTGATCAGTTGCAGACAGGATAGCAATGCCCATGTGTTCCGCTTGCGGGTTCCCTTGCCGACCTTGTTGTCAGCCGGTAGCCTGGACAAACTGACTGCGGCCCTGTCAGAGCGGTTTGAAAAAAATATCCGCGTTGAAACGGAAATTGGTGCAGTCGAACAAACTGCCAATGCCCAGGCTGTAGCTGAGCGCGAAGTGCGACAGCAACAGGCCGAAGCTTCCATACAAGGCGACTCTTTCGTGCAGACATTGATGCGCGAATTTGGTGCCACCATCGTCACAGGTAGCGTCAGGCCGGTTTAATCCGGTTTCATGCAGCGAACAGCGTACCTGGACACTTATTTAATCTACATATCTACTTAATATCCTCGGAGAAATTCTTATGATGAAAAATCAACTTGCCGGTTTGATGAAACAAGCCCAGGCCATGCAGGACAACATGAAAAAAGCCCAGGATCAACTGGGTCTGGTAGAGGTCGAAGGCCAGGCTGGTGCCGGCCTGGTCAAGGTCGTCATGACCTGCAAAAACGATGTCAAGCGTGTCACCATAGACCCGTCACTGCTGGGCGACGACAAGGACATGCTGGAAGATCTGGTCGCGGCTGCCTTCAATGATGCCGTACGCAAGGCAGAAGCAACATCGCAAGAGAAAATGTCTGCGCTGACTGCTGGTATGCCTTTGCCACCTGGCTTCAAAATGCCGTTCTGAGTGTGAAGAAAATCGGTAGTCTGGATGCCTTGTCTGAGGCTTTGCGCCGCTTACCCGGCGTAGGGCCAAAGTCTGCCCAGCGCATGGCTTACCACCTGCTACAGCATGACCGTGAAGGTGCGGCCCTGCTTGGGCAGGCGCTGACGCATGCAGTGGAACGCATACAGCATTGCGCATCCTGTAATACCTTCACGGAAAGTGAAATCTGCGAAACCTGTCTCGATACGGTGCGGGATACCAGTATGCTGTGCGTGGTCGAAACGCCGTCTGACCAGATGATGATAGAGCAGACCCTGACCTACAAGGGTCTGTATTTCGTCCTGATGGGCCGTTTGTCTCCGCTGGATGGCATAGGGCCGAAAGACATACATCTGGAAAAGCTGATCGCCCGCGCAACTGACGGTGTTGTCAGGGAAGTTGTGCTGGCTACCAATTTCACCAATGAAGGCGAGGCGACGGCCCACTATATCAGTGAAAATCTCAAGGCCCGTGGCTTGCAGGTTAGCCGACTGGCACGCGGCGTCCCGGTCGGTGGCGAGCTCGAATATGTCGATGCGGGCACCATCGCGCGTGCCATGCTGGATCGTCGGACAACCTGACGGTAGCTGCCATGTTCCTGATCTCCAATGAGCAAAAGAAGCAGTTGCGGCAGCAATGGCTGGACCTGATCCAGGGCCTGGCCGGCAGCCCGGTCCAGGCCGAACAAGCCTGGACCCTGCTGGACAGGCATTATTCGGAACCCCATCGCAGTTATCATAATTTTTCTCACATCCAGGCTTTGTTGCAGCATGCAGACAAGATGAAGGCTGAGATACGTGATTTTGCCGTTGTTGCGCTGGCGATCTGGTTTCATGACATTATCTACGATACCCGTGCCAGCAATAATGAACTGAAGAGCGCTGAACTGGCAGGTGAGATATTGAGTCGCCTTGAAATTGATGTGCTTGTGATACCTAAAGTACAGCAATGTATTCTGGCAACAGCCAGGCATGAAGTGCCGCAGTTTAAAAACCAGGCGCATGATTTGCCGCTCTTTCTCGACCTTGATATCGCCATACTGGGCGCGGTGCCGGATATGTATCAGCAATACAGTCAGGCCATACGCCACGAATACCGCTGGGTAATGGCACCTATGTACCGGACTGGCAGGGTCAAGGTACTGAAACGTTTTGCAGAGCGTGAGCAGCTATTTTTCACCCCAGGCATGGCAAGCCGCCTTGACACGCAAGCGCGCGCCAACCTGCAGTGGGAAATCAAGAAACTGACCTTTTTCTGAATGATGGCGTCACAAGAATGAAACCGCAAGCATGAAACCACAAGCATGAAACCACAAGCAAATACACATGGCCCGCTGGCTGGGATCAAGGTTCTTGAGTTGGGGACGCTGATAGCCGGACCTTTTTGTTCCCGCATGCTGGCCGAATTCGGGGCCGAAGTGATCAAGGTCGAAGCACCGGATGGCGGTGACCCCTTGCGTCAGTGGCGCGTCCTGAAAGATGGAACTTCACTGTGGTGGAGTGTGCAGGCAAGAAACAAGAAGAGCATTACCCTCAACTTGAAGCAGCCAGAGGCACGTGAGATCGCCAGAAAACTGGCGCTCGAAGCGGACATCATCATCGAAAATTACCGCCCAGGCGTGCTGGAAAAATGGGAACTGGGATATGAAGATTTAAAAGCCATCAACCCGGCCACCATCATGGTGCGCTTGTCCGGCTACGGCCAGACAGGCCCGATGAAGGATTTGCCTGGCTTTGGCGCCATCGGCGAATCCATGGGTGGCTTGCGCTATGTGTCTGGCCATGCAGACCGGCCACCGGTACGGGTCGGTATTTCCATCGGCGATTCGGTTGCAGCGCTGCATGGTGTGATTGGTGCCATGATGGCATTGCGTCATCGTGATGTTAGCGGTGGTCGCTGGAATGGCAAGCAGGGTGATGACTGTGTGGCGGGCCAGGGGCAGATGGTCGACGTTGCGCTGTATGAGTCGGTATTCAACCTGATGGAATCTTTGGTGCCGGAATTTGATCATGCCGGGGTGGTGCGCGAACGTACTGGTGGCGCCTTGCCAGGTATCGTACCATCGAATACCTATACCACGGCAGAGGGCGAGAATATCGTCATTGCCGGTAATGGTGATGCCATTTTTCACCGGCTCATGAAAGCCATAGACCGGCACGATCTTGCGAATGACCCAGGCCTGGTGCGTAACGACGGGCGGGTGCCTCGTACGGCAGAAATCGATGCTGCAATTCAGGACTGGTGTTCGGGGCGTGACATAGATGCGGCCTTGCAGATACTCAAGGCCGCAGATGTGCCGGTAGGGAAGATATACTCTGTACGCGACATGATGAGTGATCCACAGTTCCTGGCGCGGCAGATGTTTGAACAACATGCATTTGACGATGGCACACCCGTCAAGGTGCCAGCCATTACGCCCAAAATGTCGGTGACACCAGGCCAGACGCAATGGCTGGGCCCACGCCTTGGTCAGCATAATCAGGAAATCTTGCGTAGTCTGGGTTACAGTGACGCCGATATCGCCAGCATGAGCGCCAATAAAATTATAGGATGAGGAAGACAATGAACCGCCAGAACCTGAAACAATTCCTGATTGCCCTGGCCCTGTTTTTACTCGGCTACTTTACCTTTAATCATTGATTTACTGAGCATTGATTTACTGAGCACTGATTTACTGAGCACTGATTCATAGATCATTGATTCAAAAGCACCGCTGGCAGGCAAGCCTGCTATAGGGTTTTCAGATAATCCCTGATTCCTGCCAGCAGCATTTCTACCGACATCGCCGTCAGTATCAAGCCCATCAGGCGTTCAAACGCCGTCATGGCACGCACACCCAGTACTCTTTGCATGCGTTCGGCGCTCAGCAAGACGATCAGCCACACAACCGCAACCGCAGTCAGCGCGGCCAGATGCACCATCATGTCTTGTTTACTGTCGGATGAAAACAGCAGCACGGTGGCCAGTGCCGAAGGTCCGGCCAGGGCAGGGATGGCCAAAGGGACGATAAATGGTTCATGCCCGTCTTCGACTTCACCGAAAATTCCGCCTTCCTGTGGAAAAACCATGCGCAAGGCGATCAGGAACAAAATCACGCCACCACCTATGCGCAATGACACTTCGGTTAGCTGTAGCGCCGTCAGGAAATGCTTGCCAAAAAACATGAACAGCAACAAAAGGGCAAAGGCAATTGCACATTCCCGTACTACAACGCGCCAGCGTCTTTCCGGGGCAACATGCGACAAGGCACTGACAAAAATCGGGACGTTGCCAAACGGGTCAGTCACCAGTACCAGTAAAATCAGTGATTGGAAAAAATCTTGTGTCATGCAGGCCTTGTTGTGAGGCAAAAAAATAAATCAGGGAACTCGGTTTGAACAGTGATACCAGTTTTGAACTGGTGCCCGATGAAATCTAGTCGGTGAAAGATTGTGGAAGTAAGATGGCCGAACCAGGCACTAAATCAGTGCCAGCGTGGCTTTGACTGCGGCTTCAATGCCGGTGGCAGCATCTGCAATATTCTCTGCCAGCATATAGGCGGGTGTGCTGACCAGTTTTTTGTCCTTGTCGATGACAAATTCCTCGACCGGACAACTGATATGCTGCCCGCCCATGGCCGTGATGGCGGCGGCAGTTGCTTCGTCTGTACCTATGGTGACAACAGTTCCACTACCATATACATGCGGGATCATGGCGGGAGCTATGCAGATATAGCAAGCCGGTTTGCCTGCTGCGGCGACGGCTTTGGCAAAACGCAATACGTCTGCCTGTATCTGACAATCAGCCCCCTTGATGGCAAAGTCAGACAGGTTTTTGGCTACACCAAAACCACCGGGAAAGAACACCGCTGCATAATCGGCCACGTTGGCTAGTGCTATGTCCTTGATCTTGCCGCGGGCTATGCGTGCAGATTCAACCAGTACATTGCGTGTTTCGCCAGGCGCAACCTCGCCAGTCAGATGATTGACGACATGCAACTGTGAAATATCCGGTGCCAGAAATTCTGGCTCAGCACCTGCCCGGACCAGAGCCAGCATGGTCAGCACGCTTTCGTGAATTTCAGCGCCATCGTAAACACCACAACCTGACAATATGACGGCAACTTTCATGATGAGTTTTCCTGAAGATGATTAGGATGATTAGGATGATTAGGATGATTAGGATGATTAGGATGATTAAAGGCTGAAGCATAATTTTCCTGCCGAAGCCTGCCGCATGTCAACAAAACCCGGACTGTCTCGGAAAATAGAGTATCTGTACCAATAGTTTTCGGTGCATTTATATTACTATTTGTCAGCAATAATGCAGCAGGAGCGCAGCAAAAACGCAGCAAAAAGCGAACGCCCATCTTATTATTGGTATGCGGTGTATATTCTGTCTGCAGAATCCCTTGGAACCTGTTTGCGATCTGTAGCGAGCGTGCGTCAGCGGGGTGAAGAGCAGCGCAAAAAGCGGAATGTACTCTAGTACATGAGCATTTTGAGCAGCGCATGAGCCCTGATCACGCTCGCGCAGTAAGATCGCGAACAGGTTCTTAATAAGTGCAGGAACGTTTTAACAATGACAGTAATAAAGACAGATAGCAAAGAACGCCCGGATACCCCCTGCGTTGCCGTTTGCTCAACAACATTTGATGACGTATGTCGCGGCTGTGGTCGCACGGTTGCAGAAGTGGCAGAGTGGGTGTTTATGACACCTGAGCAAAAAGAAATCGTCTGGACCCGCATCCTGGCAGAAGGTTATCCACGCAGGAATACCTGAGCTTGCCCTTGCCGGTATCAGTAAATTCAGAAAAAAATAACGGAGACCCGCATGTCGCAACCTAAAAAGAAATCGCGTCGCCGCTTTATTCTCGGTGGCCTTGGGCTAACCGGCGCCTTGCTGGTTGGCTGGGGTTTCTTGCCGCCACGCCAGCGCCTGAATGCCGCCCATGATTTACCAGTACATGATGGTGAGGTGGCGCTGAATGGCTGGATCAGCATAGGCGCTGATGGCAGCATCAATGTGGCTATGCACAGAAGTGAGATGGGGCAGGGTATTCATACCGCCTTGCAGATGCTGGTGGCAGAGGAGTTGGATGTGCCCCTGAGCCAGGTAAAGCCCATGTATGTACCGGCAGACAAGATCTACGGCAACCTCGCTGCGATTGCAGATGGCCTGCCTTTTCATCCGGATGATCAGGGTAGCCTGAAGCGTGTCGCTCACTGGATTACGCTGAAATTCGCGCGCGAACTGGGCGTGCAAATGACCGGTGGCTCGTCCAGCGTCAAGGATGCATGGCTGCCTATGCGCGAAGCTGGCGCTACGGCGCGTGCCATGCTGATCGCTGCTGCCGCCAAAAAATGGCAGGTAGCTGCATCCGAATGTAGCACCCTTGATGGTGCTGTCCTGCATGCATCAGGCAAGCGTGCCACCTATGCAGATCTGGCGGCGGATGCCGTGCATAGTCAGCCGGGCGAAATACGATTGAAAAATCCCCGCGATTTCAAATTGATAGGCACTTCGCAGCCACGTACCGACGCGCTGGCCAAGGCCGATGGTAGCGCCCATTTTGGTATCGATGCGCGGCCCGAGGGCATGCTGTACGCAGCGCTCAGGCAAAGTCCTGTCATAGGTGGAAAAGTAAAAAATTTCGACGCCGCCAGCGTCATGAAGATGCCAGGCGTGATGCATGTCGTGGATTTTTCCATGCCGGATATGGTGGCCGGTGTGGCCGTGGTTGCCAAATCCTACTGGCAGGCGAAACAGGCGGTGGCCGCGCTGACGATAGTGTGGGAGCCGGGCGACAACGCCAGGCTGTCCACAGAAGGAATATTCAAGGAATTCGCAAGCCAGCTGGATAAGGAAAGTGGTCACGCTTATTACCAGACCGGCGACGCAGCCGAAGCACTGACCGGAAAAAACGTGGCGAAGACTGTGGAAGCAGAATACCGCGCGCCTTTCCTGGCGCATGCAGCAATGGAACCGATCAATTGCACGGCCCAGGTGGGCGATAGCAAGGTTGACATTTGGGTTTCGACCCAGGTGCCTGGCATTTCAGTTGATCTTGCTGCCAAAGTGGCGAACATCAAGGCTGACTATATCAATTTGCATATGGCTTACCTGGGGGGCGGTTTTGGCCGCAGGCTGGAAGCCGACATGGTTGCCCAGGCTGTGCGCATCGCCATGGAAACCAGAGGTTTACCAGTGCAGTTGATCTGGAGCCGCGAAGAAGACATCAGTCATGACATGTACCGCCCGGCGGCACTGGCACGCTTCAGGGCTGGTCTGGACAGCGCTGGCAAGTTGCTTGCGTATGACAACAAGTCGGCGTCGGGTGCGATTGCGCATCAGTTTCTCAAGCGTGCTTTCGGGTTTGCCGGTCCCGGACCAGACAAGACGACGGCCGAAGGCGAATTTGACATGCCGTATGAAATACCGAATCAGCGCATTGCCCATGTGATCGTACCCAGTGCGGTGCCGATAGGCTTCTGGCGCTCGGTTGGTCATTCGCACAATGCTTTTTTCAAGGAAAGTTTTATCGACGAACTGGCGCATGCCGCTAACCAGGATGGCGCGGGCTTCCGGCGCGCTTTGCTGGCACGCCATCCGCGTCACCTCGCTGTACTTGATGCTGCTGTCAGCAAGGCTGGGCAGGTGCCGGCAGGTAGGGCGCATGGCCTGGCCCTGCATGAGTCCTTTGGCACCATCGTTGCCCAGGTTGCCGAGGTATCGGTGCAGGATGGTCAGATCAGGGTGCATCGTGTCGTATGCGCGCTCGATTGCGGCATTGCAGTCAACCCGAATATCATTGCCCAGCAAATGGAATCCGCAGTCGTATTTGGCCTGAGTGCCGCTTTGTATGGTGAAATTGTGATCAGGGACGGACAAGTGGTGCAGACCAATTTTGGTGATTATCCAGTTTTGCGCATCAATGAGGCGCCAGAAGTGGAAACTGTGATTATCAAGAGTGCCGAGCCACCGCAAGGCATCGGTGAGCCTGGGGTGCCGCCAATTGCCCCGGCAGTAGCCAATGCCGTATTCAAGCTGACCGGCAAGCGCCTGCGCAGTTTGCCCTTGAAATTGAGTTGAAATATACTGGTGGTAGTATATGGTGTTTTGCGAAGGCATTATTTGCAGGTATAGATCCAGCTATAGATGCTGGTATAGCCGCCGGTATAGTCATTCCTACATTACATAAAAACAGATGAGATAGATGTTTTTAAGTGGTTTTAAGATAGGAAATTGTTACTCTGGTCTTTCTGTTACGATTGGATACAGAAAGCAGTCTTATTTCAGATGCCAGGATTTATACTGCATGCGCATGATATTTATCGTGCAATAGCGGTTTTGAACGTTTTTATTTATTGATTTTAGCTATGTCCAATACATTTGCAGTTCCACGTGTTCGTCCTGCATCAGCATCCTCGCGCGGCTTTACGCTCATTGAGATCATGGTGGTGGTGACGATTATTGCCATTCTTGGTGCATTCATGGTGCCCAGGCTGACAGGTTTTACCCATGAAGCGAGGGTCACTGCCGCCAAGCAGGACATTTCCACCATCATGGGGGCCTTGAAAATGTATCGCCTGCATAATCAGCGCTACCCGACGACAGAGCAGGGTTTGCAGGCATTGATAGAAAAACCTACTTCCGGCCCGGCTGCCAATTCCTGGCAATCCGGCGGTTATATAGAAAAACTGCGGAATGACCCATGGGGCAAGCCATATCAATACCTGTCACCTGGCATACGCGGTGAAGTGGATGTGTTTTCTCTGGGTGCTGACGGCCAGCCTGGCGGTGCCGGTGATGATGCCGATATTGGTTCCTGGGATTTGTAAGACGCTTACATGATAAACAAGGGCAGGCAGCGGGGTTTCACGCTGCTGGAGTTGCTGGTGGTGTTGGTTATTTTCGGTCTCATTCTGGGGGCCGTGAGTATTAACGCCATGCCGGGTGCGCAGCAGCGCCTTGAAAGTGATGCCAAGCGTATTGCCCTGCTATTGCAATTGGCGCGCGATGAAGCCATCGTGCGTAATCTGCCGGTGGCTTTCGAAGTCGATCAAACTGGCTACCGTTTCTATGTCCGCGAAGACCGGATCTGGTCACCGATCAAAGATGAAATGTTGCGCGAGCGTTTTTTTCAACTGGCCCCGGTGCAATTGTCTCTACAGCCCCAGTCTTCTGATGCCTCTACCATACGTATCATGTTCGGGCGTGAGCCGGTTGATAAACCCTTCATCCTGACCATCAAAGCTGCCGACAGGCAAGTCAGCGTGCGTGCTGATGGCATTGGCCATTTTTCTGTGGAATAAGATGCGGCATTCATCCAATCAATCCGGCTTTACCCTGCTTGAAGTGCTGGTGGCGCTGGTCATCGTTGGCACGGCACTGGGTGCCAGCCTGCGTGCGGTCGGCAGTCTGACGCAAAACAGCAATAATCTGCGTGGTTCCATGATGGCGACCTGGTCAGCCGAAAACCGGCTGGCACAAATTCGCCTGGCGCATGAGTGGCCAGAATTTGGCGAGCGCACTTTTGCCTGCCCGCAGGGGGATTTGCACCTGATGTGCGAAGAGCATGTGATCGCCACCCCGAATCCCTCGTTCCGTCGGGTCGAAGTGTTTGTATTTGAAGCCGACAAGCCCGAACGTCGCATCATCAAACTGACGCAGGTGGTGCCGAATGCGCTGTAGAAGTAGCAGCAAGCTGCGCCATCAAACCGGATTCACGCTGATAGAGCTGCTGGTGGCCATCACCATACTGGCGATTATCGCCGTGCTGGGCTGGCGCGGGCTGGATAGCATCGTGCGGGCACGGGCTGGCCTGACTGCCGAAATGGAACAGACACGCGGCATACAACTGGCATTTGCACAGATAGAGAATGACTGTGCACATCTGGTTGACCCTATTAATTTACCCGGACGGGAAGTCTTGAGTGCACTCGGCTCCAGACTTGTACTGGTACGCACGGTCTTTGAAGAAAACCAGCCCAGTCGCCTGCAGGTAGTGGCTTACCGCCTGCGTGAAGGTGTGCTTAGCCGTAGCGAGATGCTGCCTACGCGTGAATTGGCGGTGCTGGATCAGGATTGGCAAAATGCCATGTCGGATGTGGATGTCAATCCGGCCATTGCCTTGCAAAGTCAGGTGCTGAGCCTGGACATGCGGACCTGGCGAAACGGTGAAAATGGCTGGCGCATGGGTGGCTCTGAAGCAGATGGTGCTGCGACACCACAAGCAGGAGCTGGCGCGCCAGCGACCAAAAGTGGCAAGCTGACCGGCCTGGAGTTGTCTGTGCAACTGACCGGGCGCGAGCTTCCTGTCACCAAAGTCTTCTTGCTGGGGGCAGTATGAGGCAGCAACCAGTCTACTTTGGCAGGCAGGCAGGGGTAGCCGTCATTACGGCATTGCTGCTGACCACGCTGGCCATCACCATCGTTGCCAGCCTGTTCTGGCAGCAGCAGGTGCAGGTCAGGTCCATAGAAAATCAGCGCATGCAGTTGCAGAAAAAGTGGATTTTGCGCGGGGCCATCGACTGGGCCAGACTGATCTTGCGTGAAGATGGCAAGCAATCGGCGAACGTAGATCACCTTGGGGAACCCTGGGCTGTGACGCTGGCCGATACCCGGCTTGACCAATATGTGGAAAATGGCCGTGCCGAAGGCGAGGATAGCGATGCTACCCTGTCAGGTCAGGTTAGTGATGCCCAGGCCATGTTCAACCTGAATAATCTGGCTACCGATGGTATTGTGGACCCACGTGAACGGGCAGTATTCGCCCGTCTATTGACCAATTTACGTCTGGACCCGCAACTGGCTGAACCAGTCGCAGCCATGGTGGCAAAAACCCAGGCCAGGGTCGCTGCGGCACCGGGTTCAAGCACGGCGGAGTCGGGAACTGGAAAAACCTCTCCAGATGAATCGTTTCCTGAAGTACAATTCTTGCGCTTTACCCAGATTGATGATTTGCTGGCAGTCAGCGGTTTCAATACGGAAATGCTGAATCGCCTGAAAACGGCAGTGACGGTATTGCCACGCAAGACCTCGATCAACGTCAACACCACGACGGCGGAAGTCCTGGCGGCCAGGATCGACGGTCTTAGTGTCAGTGACGCCGCGATGATGATCGCCAGCCGTGACAGGGCGTATTTCCTGACGGTAGATGATTTCAAGCGGCGCTTCGACGATAAGACAAAAACGATGACCGATAAGGATGTGTCTGTCTACACCAATTTTTTTATCGTGAATGGTAAAGTGAAAATGAATCGCTCGGCACTGGATGTCAGTGCCTTGATCGAGCGGGCAGAAGGTGGTACGGCAACCATGCCCGTGACAACAACGGTGCTTTGGGTACGGGAAAACTGAATAAAAATATGGCAAGCACACTGTATATTTCTTTGCCCTCCAGGGCAGCAGCACAAAACAGGCCCGACTGGGCCGGGCAAAACTTGTCCTTTGCGCTGATGACGGCTGAAGGGCGGTTGCAGCAACAGGGCCAGATGACGCTGGCTGACCTGAAGCCATTGGCCGCAGGGGCAAAGCAGATCGCATTCTTGCTGGCGGCGACCGATGCCAGCCTGCTGACAGTCAAGGTGCCGCCGATGTCGGCGGCCAAACTAAAAACGGCCTTGCCGAATTTGCTGGAAGAACAACTGGTCAGTGATCCGGCAGACCTGATACTGGTTTCCTCGCCTGTTGTTGATGGTGAAATCAGCGTGGCCGTGGCAGACCGTCTGTGGCTGGAAGATATCGCAAAGCGCGTCAAAGACTGGCCAGCCCGCAAATTGTCGGCGTATCCGGCACAACTGGCTCTAGCCTTTCATCCTGCTGTGGATGGGCAGAGTGCAACAGCCTGTGCGCTTATAGAAGAAAAAGATAATGCACTTGAACTCTGTTTGCGCAATGGTGAAAAGCACGGCATAGGCCTTAGCCTTGATCTGACAGGACAGGCCGATGCGTTGGCCATGCTGGGTCATTTAAGCGAACTGCCAAAGGTGGCTGTACATGTACCTGCCGCTGAACTGGATTCTTATCAGCAACTGGTTGGTCAGTTGGGCCTGCAAGATGGCATCAATCTGTCGGCGATCAGCTGGGTGACCCGGGTAGACGGCATCAGTCAGACAACACCAGACTTGATGACAGGTATCGCGGCGGAACACATGGCCAGTTTTGACTGGAGCAAGTGGCGCTGGCCGCTGCGCCTGGCACTGGCGCTACTGATTGTGAATATGGCAGCATTGAATTTTGAATGGTTGAGTAAACGCAAAGAAGCGCAGGACATCACTAAATCGCTGACGCAGACTTACAGGAACAGCTTCCCGAAAGAAACGGCGATACTTGATCCCTTGCTGCAAATGCAGCAAAAAGTGAATGTTTCCAAGCGTGCGGCCGGGCAATTTGCGGCCAATGATTTTGCCGTCATGGCATCCCAATTTGCCCAGATATGGGACAGATTCGGCACACCCGGCGGTATCGCCGGCATCGAGTATAAGGAACGCGCCTTGTTCATCAGAACCAAGCCAGGCATACAGGTACCGCTGGATAAATTGCGCACGGGTCTGGCAGAACAGTCGCTGGAAATCAGTTCCGCTACGGACGGTACCCTGCGCGTGACAGCAGGAGGAAAACGCTGATGATCTATGCATTAAAGGAACAATTCAACTTCTTTTGGCTGGCCCGCGCCGAGCGTGAACGCCGCATGCTGTTGATTTGCGCGCTGGTGATTACCCTGGCACTGGGTTATGCAATTTTTCTGGCACCGGCACTGAACGGGCTGAAGCAGCTACAAACCAGTATTCCGGTATTGAATCAGCAACTGGCAGAAATGGCTGAATTGAGCAAACAGCAGTCGCAACTGGCGGCCAGCCTGTCTGAAACGATTTCACCTGTCAGCAAGGAACAACTGGAACAATCGCTGACACGACGCGGCATCAAGCCCCAGACCATAGGCGTGAATGACGATATCGTCAGGGTGCAGATTCCCGCTGCTGGCTATGCCAATTTGATGGAATGGCTGGTAGAAGTACAGAAAGCGTCAAGACTGACAGTGGAAGAGGCAAAACTGGTTTCCCTGCTGGAAAGTGGCCAGGTCAGTGCCACGCTGACATTAAGACAGCAAAGAAGCAGCCAGTGATGGCAGGTTGAACAGATGCCCATTTTTAAACGTTTAAGCTGGATTGTTGCTGCGATCGTCAGTGTGCTGGTCACGGTGATGCTGTTTTTGCCGGCCAGCTGGCTGGGGCTGGTGGTGGAAAAACAAAGCCGGGGTCGTCTCAGTCTGGGTGATATCCAGGGAACGTTCTGGCAGGGTTCGGCTTTTGTCGGTGTCGCGGCTGATGGCCGTGGCCCTGTCACTCCCTTGTTTCCAGGGCGTTTTCAATGGCATATTTCACCTCTGCTATTGTTGGGGCAGCTCAGGCTGGAGCTGGAAAATCCTGCTTCCCTGAGTGTGCCGGTCAGGTTGATGGGCAATTTTAGCCAGTGGCAACTGAGCCCGGCAGTGTTGTTATTGCCACCAGAACGGCTGGAAGGATTGGGGGCACCTTTAAATACCATAGGGCCAACCGGGATATTGCATTTATCATGGAATGATTTGCTGTTTTCGCGTGCCAATGGGCAGGTCAGTGTAACCGGCCATGTACAGCTGGAAATGGCAGAAATGGCATCGCGCCTGTCGCCCATCAAGCCTTTGGGCAGTTACCAGATGGGCTTTGATTTGCGCGGAACAGAAGCCGACATGCAGTTATCGACCATGAAAGGGCCGATGATGCTTGAGGGAGCAGGTAAGATGCTGTCCGGACGTTTCCAGTTTTCGGGGAAAGCCTGGGCACAGGCAGGGCAAGAGGCTAAATTGGCAAATTTACTGAATTTGCTGGGACAGCGCCGCAGTGACGGCGATAAAGATGTAATTGCATTAGAGTTCAAATGAAAACATTTCCATTAAAGCACAGGGTCGCCATGACAAGAAATTCGATACGCAAACCGATACAGCAATTGTCTGCCATCACAGGTGTTGCGGTATTGACGGCTGGCTTCCTGCTGACGCCAGCGGCCATGGCGCAGGTTCCGGCAAAAAATACGGCTGACCTGAATTTTGTCGGTGCCGATATTGAATCCGTCATCAAGGCGATCGGTCACTATACCGGTACCACCTTCATCATCGATCCGCGTGTCAAGGGCCAGATCAATCTGGTTTCAGAAACACCGTTGACCAAGGATCAGGCTTTCAAGCTGCTGACATCCACCTTGCGTTTGCAGGGGTATGCCGTGGTGACAGCCGATGGTTATTCCAAAGTGGTGCCGGAATCAGATGCCAAATTGCAGCCAGGTCCAACCCAGACCATGCATGCAGAAAAAAATGAAGCGGCCAAGGGGGATCAGGTCGCTACCCAGATTTACAAGCTCAATTATGAATCTGCGGCGAATGTGGTGACCATCCTGCGCCCGCTGATTTCACCGAATAACACCATCAATGGAAATCCCGGCAATAACACGGTAGTCATTACCGATTATGCCGATAACTTGAAGCGTCTCAACAAGATCATTGCAGCACTGGATGTGCCAGCTTCAGTGGATATGGATATCATCCCGATCAAGCACGCCATCGCATCTGATGTGGCGGCGCTGATCAACAAGATCATGGATTCCGGCACCGGTGCTGATCCTACTCGTGCGGTGCTGATGTCTGATCCCCGTTCCAATTCCCTGTTATTACGTGCATCTTCTGTTGCCAGGGCAAACCAGATCAAATCCCTGGTTGAAAAACTGGATCAGCCTAGCTCCACGCCTGGCAATGTCCATGTGGTGTACCTGAAAAATGCCGAGGCTGAGAAACTGGCACAGACACTGCGTTCCATCGTCACTGGTGATACGTCCAGTTCACGCTCGAGTTCCAGTGTGTCGAATTTCGGTAGTTCGGCAAACGGTACTAATAGTCCGCTGGCTTCGTCGAATACCAGTGGTATCGGTGGTTCTTCCACTACACCATCACTGCCGACATCCAGCACATCCACATCTTCTACGGGTGGCGGCGGTGCAGCCGGTTACATTCAGGCGGATACGGCAACCAATACCCTGATCATTACGGCCAGCGAACCCGTGTATCGTAATTTGCGCTCGGTCATCGACCAGCTTGATGCGCGTCGCGCCCAGGTTTATGTTGAGGCGCTTATCGTTGAGATCACCGCAGACAAAGCCAACGAACTGGGCGTGCAATGGATGGGCCTGTCCGGCGACAGCACCAGCAATTATCGTGTAGGTGGCGGAACGTCGTTTTCATCGGCGGGCAATAATCTGCTGACGCTAGCTGCCGGCAATGCCACGACAACGGGTTCGGTCCTTCCAGGGAAAGGTTTGTCTCTTGGTATCTTCAAGCAAATCAATGGTCAACTGGGCCTGGGCGCGCTGGCACATGTATTGCAAACGGATGGGAATGCTAATGTTCTGTCTATCCCTAACCTGGTGACACTGGATAATGAAGAAGCCAACATCATCGTCGGCAAGAACGTACCGTTGATTACGGGTCAGTTCACCACATCTACGTCAGGTACTGCGGGTGCCAATCCTTTCCAGACCATAGAACGCAAAAACGTGGGTCTGAAGTTGCGCGTCAAACCACAGATTTCTGAAGGCGGCACGGTCAAGCTGGCGATCTACCAGGAAGTATCCAGCATTGATGACACTACCAATGTATCGGGCATCATTACCAAAGAACGCTCCATCTCCACCAATGTGCTGGTGGACGATGGCCAGATTATCGCGCTGGGTGGTCTGATTGAAGACAGCACCACGGATGGCGTAGAAAAAGTAACAGGTCTGGGTGATATACCGATTATTGGTAACCTGTTCAAATACCAGTCCACCAAACGTGGCAAAACCAATCTGATGGTGTTCTTGCGTCCGACAGTGATACGCAGTGCGGAGCAAAGCAATAATGTGTCTGTTGACCGTTATGACTACATGCGTACGCAATTGGCGCCGGGCAAAGAAGGTTTGGCTGATGCCTTGTTGCCGAATATAGAAAAAGGCAAGTTGCTGTCCACACCTTTGACCATACCGCCAGAATCCGGCACCAACAAGCAAGGGAAATAATCGAACCATGCTTGAGAATCGTTTATTGCCTTACGGTTTTGCCCGCGATTTTTCTGTCCTGGCAGTCAGGGACAGTGCGGTCGTCAATGGCGCGGTTGAAATACTGGTGTCCAAACTGACACCTTCGGCGGCGATTGCCGAAGTAGGGCGCAGGTTTGGCAAGGTAAAACTGGTGATGTTGCCACATCCCGAATTGTCCGAGGCCATTGCGAAAGCCTATGCAGGCTCTGGCGGCGACGCCGCTGACGTGGTGGGTGAAGTTGAGTCGGACCTGGATCTCGCCAAGCTGATGATGGACATGCCAGCCGTTGAAGATTTGCTGGAATCAGCCGATGATGCGCCGGTTATCCGCATGATCAATGCCTTGTTGACCCAGGCCTTGCGGGATGGTGCATCGGATATCCATGTGGAACCGTTTGAGCAGATATCCATAGTCCGTTTCCGCGTTGACGGTTCGCTGCGGGATGTTGTGCGGCCCAAGAAAGCAATACATGCTTCCCTTATTTCGCGTATCAAAATCATGGCGCAACTGGATATCGCCGAAAAGCGTTTGCCGCAAGATGGCCGCATTACCCTGCGCATAGGTGGCAAGCCGGTTGATGTGCGGGTATCGACACTGCCTACAGGCCATGGCGAAAGAGCCGTGCTGCGCTTGCTGGACAAGGAAGCTGGCCGGCTGGATCTGAGCCATCTGGGCATGAGTGCGGATGTACTGACCCAATTTGATAAACTGATTGCGCAACCGCATGGCATCGTCCTGGTGACAGGCCCTACAGGGTCGGGCAAGACCACCACGCTGTATGCAGCTTTGTCGCGTGTGAATGCTGGTACCACTAATATCCTGACGGTAGAAGACCCTATTGAATATGAGCTGGCCGGTGTCGGTCAGACCCAGGTCAACGCAAAAATCGAGATGACATTTGCCAAGGCCCTGCGTGCGATTTTGCGCCAGGACCCGGATGTCATCATGATCGGCGAAATCCGTGACCTGGAAACAGCACAGATTGCCGTGCAGGCATCACTGACCGGCCATTTGGTGCTGGCAACCCTGCATACCAATGATTCTGCGGCCGCTGTTACCCGTCTGCTGGATATGGGCATAGAACCTTTCCTGCTGTCGTCATCCTTGCTGGGTGTGGTGGCGCAAAGGCTGGTGCGCAAGCTGTGCATTCATTGCCGGGTTGAAGACAATGGCAACTGGCGCGCCGTCGGTTGTGAGCATTGCGGTCATACCGGCTATCAGGGCCGGGTGGGTGTGTATGAATTATTACAGACCACCGATGCTATACGTGCACAGATTCACCACCAGGCAGCAGAGGCAGAAATTCGCGTCGCGGCCCAGGCTGATGGCATGAAAACCATGCGTGAAGATGGTGAACGCTGGCTGAAGGCGGGTGTCACCACGCCGGAAGAATTATTGCGCGTTACCAAGGAATAAGGAATAAGTCGTATGCCTGCATTCCGATATGAAGCGGTAGACAAGACCGGCCTGACCAGCAAAGGTGTGCTGAATGCCGATAGCGCGCGTTCTGCCCGTAGTGAATTGCGAGGGCAGGGCCTGGTGCCGGTGATCGTCGAATCCATAGACCATCAACTGGATGCATCAGGCAAGCGCAAGCGCGCCTTGTTTGGCGATCGCCTGTCTACCGTTGAAAATGCCTTGTTCACACGTCAATTGTCCAGCTTGCTGGAGGCTGGCTTGCCGCTGGAGCAATCGCTGTCTGCCCTGTTGGAACAGTCTGAACGTTCCTATGTGCGTGATCTCGTAGGTTCCATCCGTTCCGAAGTCATGGCCGGTTCAGCACTGTCAGATGCGCTGAAACAGCATCCGGACGATTTTGCTGATATCTATTGTGCGCTGGTGGCATCCGGCGAGCAGATCGGTCATTTGTCCCGGGTTTTGTCACGCCTGGCGGACTATATCGAACGGCGTAACGCCTTGCTGCAAAAAGTCCGGCTGGCATTCACCTATCCGGCGATCGTGACCGTGGTGGCATTTGCCATCGTGATTTTTTTGCTCACGTATGTGGTGCCGCAAATTGTCTCGGTGTTTGCCAATACCAAGCAAAAACTGCCATTCCTGACCCTGATGATGTTGGCCATATCGGATTTTGTACGGGCCTATGGCTGGCTGGCGGCGCTATTGCTGGTGGCTGCTTTTTTCCTGTGGCGCATGGCTTTGCGCAATCCTGAATTCAAAATGCGCTGGCACCGCTGGCTGTTGACTGCACCTCTTTACGGTAAATTTGAACGCAGCCTGAACACGGCCAGATTTGCCAGCACGCTGGCCATTACCACCGGTTCTGGTGTGCCCATCTTGCGTGCCTTGCAGACCAGTCGCGAGACGCTGTCGAATGTGGCCATGCGTGCCCAGGTCGAGGATGCAACTGCCAGCGTGCGTGAAGGTGTGGGCCTGGCGCGTGCCTTGTCTGCCCACAAGCATTTTCCTCCCATGCTGATCCACATGATACGGGCCGGTGAGGTGACAGGTGAACTGCCAGCCATGCTGGAACGTGCTTCGAATACGCAGGAGCAGGACCTGGAGCGGCGCGCCATGACCATGGCTGGCTTGCTGGAGCCGGTGTTGATCTTGACGATGGGTATAGTGGTCTTGTTGATTGTGCTGGCCGTGCTCATGCCTATCATAGAAATAAATCAGTTGGTACGCTGATAAGGATAAAAATGAAACGCCTGCCTATAGTTGTTACTTTTCTGGCCTTTGTGGCCTTGTGCATGTCCCTGAGCTTTTGGGGTTTGCGCCTGTTCAAGCCACAGGCCAGAAGTGTCTCTGCCGCATTTCAGCAAGGCAGTTATGAACCGGGCGCCGGCCAGTGGGGCGGTGTTTTTGGAAGCAGCCAGGTCATGCAGGTAAATGCCAGCAATTTCCAGTTGAAGGGTGTGGTCCTGGCTAAACGTTCGGAAGAAAGCTTGGCCATCATCAGCGCCAACGGCAAGCCTGGCCTGTCAGTGGCTTTGAACAAGGAAGTCATGCCTGGTGTGACTCTGAAGGAAGTGCATGATCAGTATGTCGTGATTGTCGATGCCGGCGTGGAGCGCCGTATTGATTTGCCTCAGGTGCAGGAAGTCAGCCGGATACAGACGGCACCTGTGTTCATCAATCAGCCAAATCAGCCTAATCAAGCCAATATGAATCCTGGGAATACTGTTCCTCCCCAGGTAGCACCACCCAATTCATTTGCAGGACACCGTAGCATGCCAGCACCCGGCGGGCCCATAACACCGGCTGCACCCATGGTAACCCCGGGTTTGCCCACGGCTTCTTTACCCACGGTCATGCCGGGTAATCCACAGTGAGTCATTGGTCTGAGGTGTGTCCGGATGATGTACGCCTGTCGCTCGAGCAGGTTCATCCGTCCTGGGCAGAGATCATTGATGCTGGCTTGAATGCAGTGCATCAAGCCAATCCAGATTATTTGTCGGGTTTGAAATCCAGCGCGTATTTGCCGGAGCGGGGCAGGCTTTTTGCTGCTTTTTCCATGCCCATGGACAGTGTACGCTACATTCTGGTGGGTGAGGGGCCTTACCCGCGCGCCGATAGTGCGACCGGTTATTGCTTCATGGACGGTGCTGTCAATAACTTGTGGTCGGATGAAGAGGGCGGCGGTTTGTCGAAAAAAGTGAACCGCGCCACATCCTTGCGCAATTTCATGAAAATGTTGCTGGTCGCAGCTGGAGAATTGCAATCCGACGCGACTACCGGCATTGCCATGGCCGCAATTGCAGAAAAAGCACGATACCCTGATTCCGCTTTCATACAGACCCTGGCTGCTTTGCAAGCCAATATGATCAACCGGGGTTTTTTGTTGCTGAACGCCAGCCTGGTATTTCGAACTGATACAGCGCCGGTAAAAGATGCCAAAGCCTGGCAACCCTTCCTTGAAAAGATGTTATCCATGTTGTTGCAACGTCGTCAGCATGAAAATTTTCCAGCGCCGGCGCTGGTCTTGTGGGGTAAGATTGCAGAGCAACTGCGACTGATGCCTGTCTTAAGCAGCTATCCGCAAATCAGTGCAGAGCATCCGTATAACCTGAGCTTTATTGCTAATCAAACCATGCAGGATTTTTTCCGGCCCATGAATTTGCTCGTCAAGTAAATTGCTCAAAGGAAAATTTTTGTCAGATGCTGATCGAAGCGCTGGCTTGCAAGCCATCTTTGTAGAATAATTGCCGAATGATATTGGGCCTTGCCCGGTCTCCTCGAAAATTTACTTATCTCCTGCCAATGTTGAAAAAAATTGAAATTGATCAGCTAAGGGTTGGCATGTATGTGCAGGAGTTGTGTAGCTCCTGGATCGATACGCCGTTTTGGCAAAAATCTTTCATGCTGGTTGATCCTGAAGAATTAAAAAAAATTCAGGCCACCCGCATTCGTCAGGCCTGGATAGATACCGACAAAGGGCTGGATGTACTGCCGGAAGCAAGCGGCAAGCCCAAGATGGAGCCTGCTCCCGCAGCAGAACCTTTGCCACCTTCAGAACCTGCGTCCCCAGTTGCACCGTCAGTGCCTGCTGCCCCACGCCAGGTAGTGGCTGTGTCCATGGAGGATGAACTGGGGCGTGCTTCCCAGATCGTAAACAAGTCCAAGGAGGCTGTGTATTCGATGTTCAATGAAGCGCGCATGGGCAAAGCCGTTGATGTTGGCAATGCGCAAAACATGGTGGAAGAGATCGCTGATTCCGTCATGCGCAATCCTGGCGCACTGATTGGTCTGGCAAGATTGAAAACCAAAGATGACTATACCTATATGCACTCGGTCGCCGTGTGTGCATTGATGGTGGCCTTGGCCAAGCAACTTGGCTTGAATGATGAAGAAACCCGCGAGGCAGGTTTGGCTGGCTTGTTGCATGACATCGGCAAGATGATGGTGTCGGCAGATATCCTGAACAAACCGGGCAAGCTGACTGATGCTGAATTTGTCTCGGTCAAGGAGCATCCTGTTGCCGGCTACAAAATGTTGAAGGAATCTGAAGCCGTCAGCGCAATTGCACTGGATGTATGTCTGCATCACCACGAAAAGATAGATGGCTCAGGTTATCCGAATCGCCTGAAGGGTGAAGAAATCAGCCTGTATTCGCGCATGGGCGCAGTATGCGATGTGTATGATGCGATTACCTCGGACCGTCCTTACAAGCAGGGTTGGTGTCCGGCAGAATCACTGCGTAAAATGGCTGAATGGAGTAGTGGCCATTTCGACGAAAAAATCTTCCAGGCCTTTGTGAAGAGTATAGGTATTTTCCCGGTTGGCACCCTGGTCAGGCTGGAGTCAGGCAGGCTGGGCGTGGTAGTTGAGCAGCAGGTAGGCAAATCCTTGCTGTTGCCCAAGGTAAGGATATTTTTCTCCCTGCGTTCCATGGGCTATATCGCGCCTGAGCTGATTGATCTGTCCAGACCAGGCATGAATGACAAGATTGCCAGTCGCGAAGATGCGGTCAAATGGGGGCTCAAGGATATTAATCGTTACTGGCTGGGGGATGCCGCAGTCAATCGCTAGGCGATGACTGGTCTGTAGATATAAAATCTCATCAGGATAAAAATAAAAGAGTTTCGTTGTGAACTGAACCCAAAAAGTTGGACACCAACTTTTTGGGTTTTTTCATGACTAAATACGACGAGCAGTTCAAGTTAAAAGTAGTGCAGGATTATCTTGCTCATAAAGCAGGGTATAAAGTGATTGC